>JAGWLP010000015.1 GCA_028864905.1 Gammaproteobacteria bacterium | reverse complement strand
TATGTGGCCGCGGCGTTCCCCTCCTCCTGCGGCAAAACCAATCTCGCGATGCTGATTCCACCGGCGTCCCACCAGGGCTGGAAAGTCTGGACCGTGGGCGACGATATCTGCTGGATGCATCTCGGCGAGGACGGCCGGCTGTGGGCCATCAATCCCGAAGCCGGTTATTTCGGCGTGGTGCCCGGCACCAATCCCAAGACCAACAAGAACGCCTTCGACATGATCAGGCACGACACCATTTTCACCAACGTGGCGGTGACCGCGGACAATCAGCCGTGGTGGGAAGGCCTCAAGGACGGCGCGCCAGTCACCAATTGGAAAGGCGAGCCTTACACGCCCGGCAATGGCAAAGCCGCACACCCTAATTCGCGCTTTACGGTATCGGCCCGGCAGAATCCCAGTTATTCACCACACGCGGAGGATGCGCATGGCGTACCGATTTCCGCCATCATCTTTGGCGGACGGCGTGCCGAAATGACACCGCTGGTGTACGAGGCCCGCGACTGGACGCACGGCGTGCTCATCGGCGCAGGCGCGGCCTCGGAGACCACCGCAGCGGCCACCGGTCAGGTCGGCGTGGTGCGCCGTGACCCCATGGCCATGAAACCGTTTTGCGGCTACAACTTCGCGGATTACTGGAACCATTGGTTGTCGTTCAGCAAGCGTTCGAGCAAGCTGCCGAAGATCTTTCACGTCAACTGGTTCCGTCAGGACCCGGATGGCAAGTTCCTGTGGCCGGGCTTCGGCGAGAACCTGCGCGTGCTGCGCTGGATTCTGGACCGCTGCGACGGCAAGGCGCAGGCGCAGAGCACGCCCATCGGTTTTCTGCCCGCTGACGGCACCATTGATACCCATGATCTCGACGTAAGCGCGGAAACCATGCGCACCCTGCTGACCGTGGACCGGGAGAAATGGCTGGCTGAAATCCGTGCCATGCAGGAATATTTCCAGGGTTATGGCGCGCGCATGCCCGCAAAACTGCTGGCGGAACTGCAGGCGACGCAGACCGCGCTCGCTCGATAAAGGGCAATTACCCGCGGCACGCGGTTGCGCCGCTGTCAGATCGTCCATCCAGTAAACGGGTCCTTGCGAACTGCCGCCGGTTTCCCGGCACGCACGTACGCGCCGCGCACATGAAAATCCTTGAGACAAGCGATATTGCGGCCGCCAGCATCGCGCCTGGATAGCTATCCGCCACATTCCGCCAGAAGCAGACCAGCCGGACGGCGGGTTCAGCTTGAAGAAATCGTGGGCTCCTGCAGCCGGCGACAGTTATGTAAGATAACCGTCAGCCGTGCATGACCTATATATATGTGAGGCCCGAGCCAAGTGCGGCGCTGGCAATATTCGCAGTGGCCGACAGGAGAATCACGCATTAGCATGAAAACTCGCAGCATGGATGTCGTCGTGACCAAACCGTGGCGTAGCGGCTTACACGCGTGCCGAGCCGCAGCATGCTTGGCGCCGTTTGAGGCTTGGCGCAAGACCGGCTGCTAGTCGCCCCACGCAAGTTGACGCGCGCGATGCGCCAACAACAACGCGCTGCCTGCATCACCGCATGGCGACAGTTGTGCGCGATTCTATCCAGCGGGGTACGCCGTGAATGAATTTGACCGGCTGCTTGACGATCTGCGGCAAGGCAAGCGCACACAGGCAACATTGCATGCCTGGCTTGAGGACCAACTCAAGCAGCCCGGATGCGACGCGTCGTCCCTTAAGGATGCCATAGAGCGTGCGCGGCAGGCCGGACTCCCGCAACCACTGGTCCTGGCCTTGCGTAACCAGATGGCGGCGCCACGCCCTTCGACCGTAGCCCTCAAATCCACGCCGCAACCCGAACTGGCAAACACCGGCGCTGCGCAGGCGCACGTCACCATAGGCCCTGGCAGCATACTCAAGCACCGCTTCGAACTCCTGAGCGTGCTGGGCGAAGGCGGCATGGGCAAGGTGTATCGCGCCCGGGATCTGCTCAAGGTCGAAGCCCGGGATCCAAATCCGTTCATCGCCGTGAAAACCCTGTCCGGCGACTTCGATCAGCATCCGGAAGCCTGCATGGGCTTGCAGCGCGAAGCCAACCAGGCACAGCGTCTTGCACACCCCAATATCGCCACGGTATTCGATTTCGGTCGCGATGGCAGCACCAGCTTCCTGACCATGGAACTCATGCAAGGTGAAGAGCTGTCGGTGTACATCGAGCGCCTGCCTGCGGGCGGCCTGCCGGTGACGCAAGCCATGAAGATCATCAAGCAATTGTGCGATGGCCTGGATTACGTGCATGCCCGCGGCCTGGTACATTGCGATTTCAAGCCCGGCAACGTATTCATCACCTCCGAGGGCACCGTCAAACTCCTGGATTTCAGCATCGCGCGCGCCGCGAAAACCGGTCACGACACCGGCGGCGCGATGCCCATGTCCGATTCCAGTGGGATGGCTGCACTGACGCCGGCGTATGCCGCGCTGGAAATGTTCGAGGGTCAGGATCCGGATCCGCGCGACGACATTTACGCACTCGCCTGTGTCGCCTGCCTTTTGCTGACCGGCAAGCACCCTTTCAACAGGGTCTCCGCACCCCAGGTCCTGGAGCAGGGACTGCACCCGGCGCGGATTGCAAAACTCAGCAGGCGCCAGAACCGTGCACTGCGCGATGCCCTGGCGATAACCCGCGAAGACCGCACGCCCAGCGTCGCAAAGTTCTGGGAGGACTTGCGCCCCAGGAAAAACCGCGTCGTGCAATTCGGCCCGTATGTGTTGCTGCTGGTGATCGTGCTGGTGATTCTCGGATATCGGCCGGTCGAGAGCTATCTGCGTACCCACCGCAACCATGCGATCGTCAGCCAAATCCAGTCCGGCAACACCAATATCCCCGCCGTACTCAGGCGCATCAGTGGCTTCGATCCGGATTCGCAGCGTTTTGTCCTGGACAACGGCAAGGCCGGAATCATCGGGTATTTCGAAACCCAGGCCGAGGCCTTCGTCGATCAGACGCGTGGGCAATACAACTATCCCGCGGCGCTGGACGCGATCGCGCGCGCCGCGCAGTATTATTCCGATTCGTCGGAACTGGCGCGGGAAAAAGCCAGCCTTGAAAGCCGCCGCGACCGGCTGCGGATCGAACTCGCCAGGGAATTCAACGCGCGCCTGGCCGCCGGTCAGATCCTGCCTGCAACCGGCAACAGCATCACCGATGTCATCCGTATGCTGCGGTCGGCGGATCCGCAGAACGCGTTACTGCACGACCCACGCCTGATCGATCAGTACGCGCAACTGGCGCGCAAGGATGCGCAGGCCGGCCACTACGCGGCCGCGAATGCCGCGGTGATGGCCGGGCTGGATTACGCTCCGCATGACGCCGAACTTCTCGACCTGCAACGCCAAATTCAGCACTTCACTCGGCCATAACACGGCGCCGCGGACTGCGCTTACGGCTCGGCCACCAGATAGGCAATCCAGGCCGGATCCGCCTCTGCGGCATCCGCCGGCCGGAATACGCTATTGCCCTCGCCGGTTCTCACATCGGTGCCTTCGAAATACACCTGCACAGTGCGAAACCCCGCTTCGCCGAGGATTTCGCGCAATTCCGGCAGAGTCCACAGCCGCCAGTGATAGCTGAAGGCGCGCGACAGGCGCGAGCCATCGGGAAAGCTGAAATGGATGTGACAGGTCGTATGGCCCGAGACCGGCTCGTACTCGGCCTGATCCCAGGTGTAGGTGAAGTTCCCGAAATCCTCGCGCTCACGCATCTCCTTGAACGCGTTGTAGCCTCCGTAGGCGTCCAGCATGAACAGGCCATTGGCTGCGAGATGCAGGCGTACGCGTTCGAAGTAGCGCCTGAGTGTGGCGCGCTCCTTGAATATCCAGTAGCTGAAGTTGAACGCCAGCAACACGTCGGCCTCCGCGGTTTCCGCGGTCAACACATCGGCCTGCAGGAGAGTCAGCCGACGCGCCGCCGAGGGCGTGAGTCTGGCCACGTTGTGCGCGCGTGCCCAGGCCAGCACGCCGGCGTCGAGGTCCACGCCCACGGCCCGGTGCCGCAGGCTGCGGCGCACCCATTCACAGGCCGCGAGCGCCGTGCCGCAGAAATCCTCGCGCAACACGTACGGCGCATGCCCGCACCGTTCGCGGAATATCTGCTCCACGAATTCCATTTCCCAAACCGGATCCTGCACCGCACGCTGGTAGAGTGCGTAACGGTCGGCGCGTTGCGCTTGAGTGGTCTTTTTCGTGCGGGCGCGGGAACGGCGAGTAGCGGGCATGAGAGAAAACTGGTTTCAGGGAGCGCGCATTGTAACGGCGTGGCGCGCCGCCCGCACCGTCTCAGGCGGCCGCTTGCAGACTCAGCGCCGCATGCAAAACCTCAACGCCCGCGCCAGGGCGTGCGCCGGCTTCACTCAATTGCCGCCGCCAGCGGCGTGCACCGGAGCAGCCCTGAAACAGTCCCAGCGCGTGTCGCAGCATGCGCGCGAGCGGCACACCGCGCGCCAGTTCCGCCCGCACGTGCGGCAGCCAGTTGTGCAGCACCTGCTCACGTGTCAACACCGGCGCGCCGGCATCGAAAAATCGCCGGTCCACGTCGGCGAAAAGATAGGGATTGGCCACGGCCTCGCGGCCGATCATGACACCGTCGAACGCGGTCAAGTGCTGCTGCATGGCAGCAAGCGTCTGAATGCCGCCGTTCACCACGACGCGCAGCGCGGGAAAATCGCGTTGCAGCTGTTGGACCACGTCGTAGCGCAGCGGCGGAATATCGCGATTCTGTTTCGGACTCAGTCCGTTCAGCCATGCCTTGCGCGCGTGAATGATGAATACCTCACAGCCCGCCGCGGCCACGGTGCGCACAAAATTGAATAGATGTTCGTAGCTGTCCAGTTCGTCCACGCCGAGTCGCGTTTTGACCGTCACCGGAACCGCACTTGCGGCACGCATGGCTGCCACAGATTCGGCCACGCGTTCCGGTTCCTTCATCAGACAGGCGCCGAAGCGCGCCGCCTGCACCCGGTCGCTGGGGCAGCCGACATTGAGGTTCACCTCGTCGTAACCCTGCTCGGCGGCGAGGCGCGCACAGGCGGTGAGTTCCTGCGGCTCGCTGCCGCCCAACTGCAGGGCCAACGGGTGCTCGCACGCATCGAATTCAAGAAACCGCTGCGCGTCGCCACGCAGCAGCGCACCAGTGGTCAGCATCTCGGTGTACAGGCGCGTGTGGCTGCTCATGAGTCGGATGAAATAGCGGAAATGCCGGTCGGTGTAATCCATCATGGGTGCGACGCACACGCGGTGCGCCGTGCTGCGACCTACCGGTGTCATGGATAAATCAGCGTGCGTTTCCACGTGTCCTGCTCGCGATAAAAACGTTCGCGCTCATGCAGCCGGCCGGGGCGCGAACACCAGAATTCGATCATGTCCGGTGCCACGCGGTAGCCGGACCAGTACTGCGGCCGGGGCACCGGACGGTCGGCGAACTTCGCCTGGTACTCGGCATAACGTTTTTCAAGCTGGGCGCGCCCCGCGAGCGGCTGCGATTGCCGCGAGGCCCAGGCGCCAAGCTGGCTGTCGCGCGGGCGCGTGGCCCAGTAGGCGTCGGCTTCGGCGTCGCTGACCGGCTGCACCGCCCCTTCCACCAGCACCTGCTGCATCAGCGGCTGCCAGAAAAAGCACAGCGCCGCGTGCGCGTTGCCGCGCAGTTGTGCCCCCTTGCGGCTCTGCAGATTGGTATAGAACACGAAGCCGCGTTCGTCCACGTGTTTGAGCAAAACGGTACGCACCGCCGGGCGGCCGTCGACACTGATCGTGGCGAGGCTCATGGCGGCGGGTTCGCGCAGATCGGTGGCGCGCGCCCGCGCCAGGAGCTGCTCAAATTTTTCAATGGCTTGTATGTACAGTTCCATTCCGGGCAATTCGGCCTGGAAAACAACGGACTATGGTAGCAAGTCCGTCAGGCCGCGGCCTCGGCGACGCGCGCGGCCTTCCGGCGCTCGTGCTCCTTGAGCCAACGCTTGCGCAGGCGGATGAAATGCGGGGTGATTTCCACCAGCTCATCGTCCTCGATGAACTCCAGCGCCTGTTCCAGCGTCAAGCGCAGTGCTGGCGTCAGCAGGATGTTTTCGTCGCGGCCCGCGGCACGAATGTTGGTGAGCTGCTTGGTCTTGGTCGGATTCACGGTCAGATCGTTGTCGCGGGCGTGAATGCCGACAATCTGGCCTTCGAACACCGGCTCGCCGGGCGCAACCATGAGCCGGCCGCGTTCCTGCAGATTGAACAATCCATAGGCCACGGCCTTGCCGGTGGCATTGGAAATCATTGCGCCATTGGCGCGCTGCTGGACGCTCATGTCCTTTGTCGGGCCGTAATGATCGAATACATGGTGCATAAGGCCCGAGCCGGAGGTGAGCGTACGAAATTCGGTTTGCAATCCAATCAGGCCGCGTGCCGGAATCAGGTAATCCAGACGCACGCGCCCGCGTCCATCGGGACGCATGTCAGACAGATCAGCCCCGCGCCGGCCGAGCGCTTCCATCACTCCGCCCTGATGGCGTTCTTCGACGTCCACACTCAGCGCTTCAAACGGCTCATGGCGTTCGCCATTGACTTGGCGATAAATCACCTGGGGACGCGACACCGCGATTTCATAGCCTTCGCGGCGCATGGTTTCCAGCAGGATGGAAAGGTGCAATTCGCCGCGCCCCGAGACGCGGAATTTTTCCGGGCTGTCGGTGTCTTCGACGCGCAGCGCCACGTTGTGCAGCACTTCGCGGTACAGGCGCTCACGCACCTGCCGGCTGGTAAGGAATTTGCCGTCCTGACCGGCAAACGGTGAGCTGTTGGTTTCGAAGGTCATGCTGATGGTGGGTTCATCCACACTCAGCGTGGGCAGCGCTTCCACATGTTCGGGGTCACACAGCGTGTCGGAGATACGCGGCGCAGCAATGCCGGTGACGGCGATGATGTCGCCGGCGCGGGCTTCCGGCACTTCCACACGGTTCAGGCCCAGGAAACCGAAAATCTGCAGCACGCGTTCGCGGCGCACCTGGCCTGCGTGGTCCACGACCGTCACCGACGTGTTGCGAGCGATATGCCCGCGAGCGATGCGCCCGATGCCGATGGCGCCCACGTAGCTTGAATAATCCAGCGCGCTCAGCTGCATCTGGAACGGGCCGTTCAGATCCACGGGTGGCGGCGGCGTGTGCCGCACGATGGTCTCGAACAGCGCAGTCATGTCCTTGCCGGGCTGCTCCAACGACAGGCTCGCATATCCCAGGAGTGCGGAGGCGTAGACCACAGGGAAATCGAGCTGCGCTTCGGAAGCGCCGAGCTTGTCGAACAGATCGAAGGTCTGGTCCAGCACCCAGTGCGGGCGCGCGCCGTCGCGGTCAATCTTGTTGATCACCACAATCGGCTTCAAGCCGTGGGCAAAGGCCTTCTGGGTGACGAAGCGCGTCTGCGGCATGGGGCCGTCCACGGCGTCCACCAGCAACAGTACCGAGTCCACCATGGAAAGCACGCGTTCCACCTCGCCGCCAAAATCCGCGTGGCCGGGCGTATCCACGATGTTGATGCGATAGCCACCCCAACGGATGGCGGTGTTCTTGGCGAGGATGGTGATGCCGCGCTCGCGCTCCAGATCGTTGGAATCCATGACGCGCTCGGGAACGGCGGCGCGCGCATCCAGCGTGCCGGACTGGCGCAGCAGCTGGTCCACGAGCGTGGTCTTGCCGTGGTCTACATGGGCGATGATGGCTATGTTGCGCAGGTCTTCAGTCACTGGGGGGTGCCGCGAGCGGAAAAAGCGCGGCATTATACGTGTTTTACCGATGGCCATGCCGCTGCCTGCGAGAAAAACCCATGGGATTTCAGGCGCTTGAAAGCATGGACAGCATCGCTTAACAAGCGTATGCTCTCGCCCCCGTTCGGTACCTGTCAGTTTGCCTGTCGACGCTTTTGGGGTGTCCCCTGCTCGCCGTCATCAAATGATCAGCAACGAACAACAGTCGAATGCCGCGATCTCCGGATCCCGGCATATCGTCTGGACAAGTGCCACCGTTCCGGGCTGTCCCGGCGCGGTGGGTGTTTTTGACCAGCAGAGTGAAACAAGCATATGACGTCTATCTACGTGGGCAATCTGCCCTTTTCCGCTTCCGAAGAGGAAGTACGTTCCAAGTTCGAGCCGTTCGGCACCGTGCATTCGGTGAAACTGATCTCCGACCGCGATACTGGCCGCCCGCGCGGCTTTGCCTTCGTGGAAATGGATCAGGGCGCGGCGCAAAAAGCCATCCAGGAATTGAATGGCAAGGACATGGGTGGCCGCCCCCTGCGCGTCAACGAAGCACAGGAACGGCAGCCCCGCCAGCAAGGCGGCGGCCGCGGCGGCCGCTGGTAATCCAGCCCGCTTGAGCATCTTGGACCCCGGCGGGTTTCGCCGGGGTCCGGGTTTTGAGTTTGACCTGTCGCCGCCGGAGCCATTCGGCGGAATGATCTGATATTTGTCACTTTCCGGCGGCTCAGGCCGCCTTTATCATGCCCGCGTTTCTGCCGGCAATGCCTGAACCTTTCGGCGTCGCAGTAATCTGCTGTGTAGGGATGGCAGCGGCCGGCTGACCCCACAAACCTTTAACAAGGACACCTCCATATGGAATCCACCGCTTTAGCTTGCCTGGGCAACATTTTCGTGGACCCGAAAAAGGCGCTGCAGGATGTCCTGCCGCATGGGCGTTGGGCCTGGTACCCGTTGATTGTCATGATTCTGCTCAGCATTGCCTTCACGGTCTGGTACTTTTCCACCGTGGACATGGGCTGGCTGGCCAACCAGACCATCGCCACCATGTCGGGCAAGTACAGCAGCGATCAGCTGGATACCATTCGCCAGGGGTTTACCCGCGGGCGTTTCCTGACGTTCGGCATCGTGGGCAGTAGCCTGGCCGTGGTCATCATCCTGCTGCTGCAGGCCCTGTACTTTTTCTTCGTGGCCAAAATCAGCGGCTATGAACCGCAGGCCTACGGAAAATGGCTGAGCTTCAGCATCTGGACCAGCTTTCCCAATGTAGTTGCGACCATCGCGGCGGCTGTGGCCTACTCGTTCTCCAGCGCGCAAACCAGCTATTACGCGGTAGACGTGACCTCGCTTAACACCTTGCTGTTCCGCCTGCCGCTGTCGCACCCGCTGGCCGGCGTGGCCGGCAGCGTACACCTGACCACGTTCTGGTGTCTGGCGCTGATGATTGTGGGACTGACTCTGTGGAGCAAGAAGAGCCTGGGGAAATCCTCGCTGATTGTGCTGACGCCCTGGGTGCTGATTTATGCCGTGTGGATCATCTTGAAACTCGCCTGAGTTCCGGCGACCAAAGCCACGTACCAGCCAGTTGAATTTCCAATACTAGGTGATATACTGACATATAACACCAATACATGCGGAGACCGGCATGCCGAAAAAGCGCAAACTTTGGATAAGCTTGGCGATCATCGCGGGCATCATCATTCTGGTGCTCATCAGCCGATTTGCCACGCACGGCAGCGCCGAAAAAGTTACGGTTGCCAAGGTCGAGGCGCGCACCATCCGCAGCTCGATTCTGGCCTCCGGCCAGCTGATTTACATCAATCCGGTGGAGCTCAAGCCGGAAATCATCGGCAAGATCAGCGCGATTCCCGTGGTCGAGGGACAGTTGGTCAAGAAAGACCAAGTGGTGCTGCGCATAGATCCGACGTTGTACCAAGCGGCGGTGGCCCAGGCCACGGCCGGCGTACAGCAAGCGCAGCTTGCGATCGAAAGCCAGAAAATCTCCGTAGCCAATCTTCAACTGCAGTGGAACCGCCAGCAGTCACTGTTCAAGCAACACCTGGTGGATGCCAATACCTTTGATCAGCTCACCAATCAACTGGACATCGCCAAAGTGCAACTGGATTCCCAAAAGGAAGCTGCGCGCATTGCCGAGGCCCAGTTGAGCCAAGCTCAGCAAAATCTTTCAAAGACCGTAATCCGCTCGCCGATTGACGGCATGGTCACCAGCCTGCCGGTCAAGGTCGGCGAAACCGTGATTACCGGTACCAACATCCCGGGCTCGACCCTCATGGAAATCGCCGATCCGGCCGAAGTGCTGGCCGACGTGCAGGTGGACGAGGCCGATATCGCCAACGTCAAGCTCGGCGAGAAGGCCGACATCAATGCGGTGTCCTATCCGAACGATACCTTCCACGGCACGGTACAGTTCATCGCTGCTTCGGTTACCAGCAGCACCAATGTCTCAAGCACCGCCCCCACGGCCCAGCAGGGCGTGACCTTCGAAGTGAAAATCGGGCTCACCGACAAGCAGCTGCCGCGCGTACGTCCGGGGATGAGCTGCCGCGCGGAGATTTACACGCAGAGCACGCCCAACGCCATCGCCGTGCCCCTGCAGGCCGTGCTGTATGAAAACAACCCCAATTCCAAAAGCCTGGAACCCACTTCCGGCGCGTACGTGTATGTCCTTCAGCACGGCAAGGCGCACAAGGTGGACGTGACTACGGGCGTGTCGAGCGATACCTACCAGGAAATCGTCTCGGGACTGAAAGCCGGGGAAACCGTGATTACCGGACCCTACACCGTGCTGCATGCCCTGAGCGACGGCGCCAAGGTCTCGGTGCTGCCGCCCGAGCAGGCCAAGGCGCAGAAGTCCGCAACATGAGTGACGCCCCGTTGTTGGAGCTGCGCCAGGTCAGCAAGCGCTATGTAATGGGCGACAATATCCTGGATGCGCTCAAGGATGTCAATCTCAAGATCGCGCGCAACGAATACGTGGCCTTCATCGGTCCCTCGGGCTCGGGCAAGTCCACGCTCATGAATATCGTCGGCTGTCTGGATCGGCCGACGGGCGGCGAATACATCCTGAATGGCACGCCGGTGGCGCAGCTTGACGACAACGCGCTCGCCCGCATCCGCAACCGCGAAATCGGCTTCATCTTCCAGAACTTCAATCTGCTGGGCCGCGCCAATGCACTGCACAACGTCATGCAGCCGCTGATATACCGCGGCGTGGCGCTCGGCGAGCGTCGCCGCCTCGCGAGTCAGGCGCTGCAGAATGTCGGCCTCGGCGAGCGCCTGCACCACCTGCCCAACCAGCTGTCCGGCGGCCAGCGGCAACGCGTGGCCATCGCGCGCGCGCTGGTCGGCAAACCTTCGATCCTGCTGGCCGACGAACCTACCGGCAACCTGGATTCCGGCACCAGCAAGGATGTGATGGCAATGTTCGACGCCCTGTACCGCGACGGTCACACCATCATCGTCGTCACCCACGACCCGAACATTGCCGAACACTGCCAGCGCGTAATCCACATCATGGATGGCCGGATCCTCAGCGATACCCTGAACGGCAAGCGCCGTCAGGCGGGCGCCGTTGTATAACCTCGCGGAAAGCCTGCGCTCGGCGCTGCAGGCAATCCGCGCGCACAAGCTGCGCAGCTTTCTCACCACTCTGGGCATCATCATCGCGGTGGCTGCGGTGATCGCGGTGGTCTCGCTGATTCAGGGCTTCAGTCACTCCGTCACCAATACCTTCGCCAACCTCGGCTCCAACGTGCTCACCATCGAGTCGAACGAGACCGACGAGGACTTTTTCAGCGGCAAGATTGTCAAGGTGACGCCCGCGGATCTGCAGGCCATCCAGCACGAAGTCACCGGCATCAGCAACATCTCCCCGCGTCTCATCCTCGCGAGCTTCGGCTCGGGTGCGGTGCTGTCCGGCAGCCAGACAGCTTATGCCGGCATCTACGGCATCACTTCCAAGTATGAAGGCAACGCCAGCTTTTACCCGGTGATGGGCCGGCTGATTTCCCCCAGCGATGATCTCGGCCATCGGCGCGTGGTGGTGATTGGTCAGACGCTGATTACCGATTTGAATCTGCCCAAGGACCCGGTCGGGCAATATCTCGAGATGTACGGCCAGTGGTTCAAGGTCGTCGGCGTGCTGAAAAAGCTCGGCAACATCGGCGGTCAGGACCAGGACGACCGCGTATACATCCCTTACGGTACCGCTCACAGCCTGCTCGGAGCCGCGACCGTGCCGGACATTGAAATCCAGGTGACGGTCAACAACCCCAGCCAGATACAGGCGGTCACCGGCCGCATTACGCAGGTGCTGCGGCGCATGCACCACATCAAGGCCGGAGAGGAAGATGATTTCCTGGTGCAGACTCCCGAGCAGACGCTCGGCACCTTCAACCAGGTGCTGAATGCCATCACCCTGATCTTCGGCGGCATCGTGGGCATTTCGCTGCTGGTGGGCGGCATCGGCATCATGAACATCATGCTGGTGTCGGTCACCGAGCGCACCCAGGAAATCGGCATCCTCAAGAGCCTGGGTGCGCGCCGTCGCGACATCCTGCTGCAATTCCTGATTGAAGCCGTGATTCTGTCGCTGCTGGGCGGAGTCCTGGGTTTGATTCTGGGCTTCGGCGTGGGCTCGCTTATCGCCCATGCGATCCCGGAGTTCCTGGGGGCTTACGTGCCGTGGTGGGCCGTGGTGGTCGCGTTCGGTTTCGCCGCGGGCGTGGGCATAGTGTTCGGCATTGCCCCGGCCGCCAAGGCCGCGAGTCTGGATCCCATCGAAGCCCTGCGGCACGAGGCGTGAACACGGCGCACCCATGTATACGCTGATCGAAAGCCTGAACTCCGCACTGCAGGCGGTGATCGCGCACAAGCTGCGCAGCGTGCTCACCATGCTCGGTATCATCATCGGCGTCATGGCGGTGATTGCCGTGGTTTCGCTCATCCAGGGATTCAGCAATTCGGTCACCAGCGAGTTCAAGGGTCTCGGCGCCGACAGCCTGACCATCCAGAGTTACCTGCCACGCAAGGAACGCCTGGCGGGCAAGATCGCCAAAGTCACACCCGACGATCTGCTCGCCATCCAGCATGAAGTGACCGGCATCAGCAGCCTCAGTCCGGTGCTTCCGGTTGGGCGATTTTTCAATCCGGTCCGCTATCATGGGCGCAGCACCACCAGCCGCGTCATCGGCACCACGCCCGCCGCCGCGCTCAATAATGGAACCTATCCGGACCGCGGGCGTTTCATCGTGCCCGCTGACGACCTGCGCCACCGGCATGTGGCCGTCATCGGTGTCACCCTCATCAACAAATTGCACCTGCCGGCCGATCCCCTCGGCCAGTTCCTGCAGATCTCCGGCGACTGGTTCAAGATTGTCGGCGTGCTGCACCCGCGCGGCCAGATCTTCGGTTTCGATCAGGACAACGAAGTCATCGTGCCCTACGGCGCGGCCCTCAGCATGCAAGGCGGAGCGGCGGTGCCGGACATCGCCATCCAGCTCAAGCTCAACGACCCCCGCCAGATTGACGCGGTCACCGCACGCATCACCCAGGTATTGCGGCGTCAGCATCATCTCAAGCCGGGACAGGACGACGATTTCAAGGTACAGACCGCGTCCGAACTGCTCGGTAGCTTCACCAGCGTGCTGAATTCCATCACGCTCATCCTGGGCGGGATCGTGGCCATTTCGCTCCTGGTGGGCGGCATCGGCATCATGAACATCATGCTGGTGTCGGTGACCGAACGCACGCGTGAAATCGGCATCATCAAGAGCCTGGGAGCGCGGCGCCGCGACATCCTGCTGCAGTTCCTCATCGAAGCGGTCACGCTTTCAGTGATCGGCGGCATCATCGGGCTGTTGGTCGGGTATGGCATCGGCGTGCTGGCGGCGCATGCCATCCCCGCTTTCCGCGCCGCTTACGTGCCCTGGTGGGCGGTGCTGCTGGCCTTCGGTTTTTCCGCTGGCGTAGGCATAATCTTCGGCATCGCGCCCGCCGCCAAGGCCGCTGCACTCGATCCCATCGAAGCGCTAAGATACGAATAAGCAAAAACCAACGGCGAGTGCGGCATGGTTCCGCAGACGGTTCCCATGCTGGTCGGCCACCGCGGCTGGCCGGCGCAATTTCCTGAAAACACCCTGGAAGGTTTTGCCGCGGCGGTCGCCGCCGGCGCCCGCTGGCTGGAATGCGATGTGCAGCTCAGCGCCGACCGGGTGCCCTTCGTATGTCACGACGCTTCGCTCAAGCGTACGGCGGGACGCGACCTCGACATCACGGCCACTCCGGCACGCGAGCTGGATGTCATCAGCGTAGGGGAAGCCGCGCGCTTCGGCGCGCGCTTCGCGGCGGCCAGACTCGCTCGGCTGACGGCACTCGCGGACTGGCTTACGCGCCAACCGGGTGTCACGCAGTTCGTGGAAATCAAACGCCAGAGTCTGCGGCATCACGGTATGCAGCCGGTCGTGGATGCCGTCATGACAGCGCTGCAACCCGCGCTCAAACAATGTGTGGTGATTTCCTTCGATCCTGTGTGCCTCACACCCGCCAGACGGCAGGGAGCCGCGCGCGTTGGCTGGGCCGTGGAGGCGGCCGGCGAGCAGATACGGCGGAGCGCGGCCGAATTGCAGCCCGACTATCTGTTTACCGACGAGAAGCTGTTTGCCCGCATGCGTGCTGCACTGCCGGGTCCATGGCAATGGATTGTTTATCACACTGAAGATGCCGGGCGCGTGCTGGAACTCACCAGTCAGGGCGCATACATGGTCGAAACCAATGACATTGGCACGCTCCTCGGCGACGCACGCATGCACAAGCCATGAACGATTATCAATTTGACCTGGTGATCGTCGGTGCCGGCATTCATGGCGCGGGCATCGCCCAGGCCGCGGCCGCGGCCGGTCACAGCGTGCTGGTGCTGGAACAGCGGGCGATTGCGGCGGGCAGCTCCAGCCGCTCCAGCAAACTGGTGCACGGCGGTCTGCGCTACCTCGAGCAGTTTGACCTCAAGCTCGTACATGAAAGCCTGGTCGAGCGCGAGCGCCTGCTGCACCTCGCGCCTCTGCTGGTAAAGCTGGTGCCGTTCTACATTCCCATCTACCACAACACGCGCCGCCGTCCGTGGGAAATCCGCGCCGGCCTGAGCCTGTACGCGCTGCTTGGCAAGTTGCGTGCACACGCGCGCTTCCGCTCCCTGCCGCGCCGCGACTGGGGCCGGCTCGACGGCCTGCAGCGCGCCGGCCTGCAGGCGGTATTCCAGTACTGGGATGCGCAAACCGATGATGCCGCGCTCACCCGCGCAGTCATGAATTCCGCCGCCGCGCTGCACGCGCAACTGAGCGTGCCTGCCAGCTTCAGCCACGCGGAACTCGATGATCACGGCTGCCGTGTGACGTTCACCCGCGCGGGCGCAGAGCAAAAGATATGCTGTCGCGTACTGGTGAACGCTGCCGGTCCCTGGGTAAATCACGTCGCCGCCCGCATCCGTCCTCCACCTACACGTGCACGCGTGGACCTCATCCAGGGCACACATCTGGTCATGGATGCCGTAATCGTGAACAGCATTTTTTACGTTGAGGCGCCGCGCGATGGCCGCGCGGTATTCATCATGCCCTGGCACGAGCACAGCACCCTCGTGGGTACCACCGAAACGCGATTCACCGGTCCGGATCCCGCCGCAGTCCATCCCTTGCCGGATGAACAGGACTATCTGCTCGAGGTGCTGCGCCGGTATTTCCCCTCGGCTCCGACCAGAATCCGTGCCAGCTTCGCGGGATT
This sequence comes from Gammaproteobacteria bacterium, assembly GCA_028864905.1. Classification (GTDB taxonomy): domain Bacteria; phylum Pseudomonadota; class Gammaproteobacteria; order Natronospirales; family REEB76; genus REEB76. Next base: position 10,355 of record JAGWLP010000015.1, on the reverse strand, counting down.
GCGCGTGCTGCCGGCTAGCCCGGGTCGCGCATTCGGTCGCTCGCGTGAAATATTGCTGCTCACCGATCGGAAACGACAACCACGTTTGCTGAACGTGTACGGGGGCAAACTCACTTCCTATCGCGCCGACGCAGAGCACGCCCTGCGCCTCCTGCGTACCAGCCTGCCCGAGTGCACGCCCAGGGCCGACACCCGCAAGCTGCCACTCACACCCGCCTAGCCGGCCCCGATGCCGCGCCACGCGCCTCTGTTCCTCGCTTTGGACCAGGGCGGTCATGCGAGCCGTGCACTGGTATTCGACGCCGGTGGCAAACTCGTGGCCGCTGCGGAAAAGCGCATTGCTACCCGGCATCCTGCAGCACACCGAGTTGAACACGACCCCGAGGCGCTGCTGGCCTCAGTGCGCCAGGCCTGCCGGGGCGTTGCGCGCCAACTCGGACCGCGTGTAGCGGATATTCGCCGCGCCGGATTGGCGACGCAGCGTTCCACCATCGTTTGCTGGGATCGCAGTACCGGCCATGCACTGTCACCGGTGATTTCCTGGCAGGACCGGCGTGCGGCACGCTACGTCCAAACGCTGGCACCACACGCGGCCCGTGTGCACCGCATCACCGGCCTGGTGCTGTCCGCGCATTACGGTGCGAGCAAACTGCGCTGGTGCCTGAAAAAACTGCGCGCCGTACGGCGCGCCCGGCAACAGCAGCGGCTGGCGGCCGGGCCGCTCGCAAGTTTTATTCTGGCAAACCTGCTGGTGGAAAAGCCGCTGGTAGCCGATCCGGTCAACGCATCGCGCACCCTGCTGTGGGATTACCGCGCGCGCACCTGGTCGCCGGAATTGCTGGCGCTCTTTGGTATCCGCGAAGAAATACTCCCGCGCTGTGTGCCCAATCAGCACGCCTTCGGTCATGTGCTGCTGGCAAACCGCAGGATTCCGCTCACCGTGGTCACCGGTGACCAGCCGGCGGCACTGTTCGCGCAGGGTCCGCCCCGTACCGACAGCATTTACATCAACCTCGGTACCGGCGCGTTCATCCAGCGGCTGCATGGCAGCCAGCCGCCCCGAGTGGCCGGGCTGCTCGGCAGCGTGCTCTGGCAGGATCAGGCGCGGGCTTTGTACGTGCTGGAGGGCACGGTCAACGGTGCGGCGAGCGCACTCGCCTGGCTACGCCGGCAACTGGGCATTTCCGAAAAACTCATGCTCAAGAACATGCCCGGCTGGCTGGCATCCGAACCCGGCGTGCCGCTGTTTCTGAATGGCGTGTCGGGGCTGGGTTCGCCCTACTGGCAGGCCGATTTCCGTTCACGTTTTATCGGCCGCGCGGACCGTGGCAACAAATTTCTCGCCGTCATTGAAAGCATCGTGTTTCTGCTGTGCACCAATCTTGAAAACATGCGTGCGCGGCAGGCGCCGCTGCGGCGCATCGTCGTAACTGGCGGCTTGGCGAACCGAGGAGAGATATGCCAAAGTCTGGCCGACCTCAGCGGTTTACCCGTAATCCGGCCGGAGGAACACGAAGCCACGGCGCGCGGCGTGGCGGTGCTGCTCGGCATGCTCGGCCTCTCGGAAACCAGGCACAGTGTTTGGCGGCCGCAAACCAATCCGCCACTGCGGCAACGCTACGCAAGATGGCAGGCGGAAATGCGTCGTGCGCTGTCCCGGTAATCAACTGCTCTGCGCGAGGTGCACACTCGCAAGCCGCAGCTAGCGCTGGTTCAACCCGCGACGCACATCATTACAAAAACCCCCGCGTATGTGACTGCCGCCATGAGCGATTCCGCACGCGCCGCAGACCGCATCAACGACGAACGCCGGCAGATGGCACGGGTGCTGACGTTCAGCGAGGTCAAACCCGGTTCACGGGTGATGGAACTGCTGCGCGGGAGCGGTTACTGGACGCGCGCGTAAGGAAGTGGAAGCGGCGGGATTCGTGTTTGACGGCGAAAGCGATGCGCTACTCAACCCCGAGGATCCGCTGGATATCCCGGCGTTCGACCCGTCCATCCGTAGGCACACCAGCCAGTTCATCTACCGCTTTCGCAAACCCGCGCACTGAGTGCAGCCCGCGGAGTGCGGCGCTGACAACAGCGCCTGATCACGCGGTCTAAACAGGTAATCAGATGGCGCTTTCCAGCGACCGTCAATCGTGGGCACTGACCCATTGTGGCGGCAGACTGGGATGCCAGCTGTCAAACCCACGCGAATCCCAGATGCCGCCTGAAAATGCCTGGCCTCCGATCACCAGCTGAATCGTGTAATCTCCGGCGCCGTTGATCCCGGCAAGCTGCATGGGATTGAACAACAGGGTGAAATCGCCCTTGGCATCCGTAGTCACCGTACATTCCAGATGCAAAGGCGCGTATGTGTTCTTGTAAGCCACGGCCAGCGTACCCGCACTGCCGTTGATGGTGAGCACCGCACTGGTCACCATGAACCCGATATTCTGGCCATGCAAGGTGTGTTGACCGGGGTACGGCAAAAGCTTCCAGGTCTGCGGAAGTGTCAATGGCCCCTGCGCGGCCGGCGCCACGGTGGTGTCCACGGTGCCACCGACGATCGGCTTGGCTGCGGCGCTGGCGGCATCCACAGGTGTCGGCAAAGTTGTGAGCGCACTCTGCAGTACCCGGTAGCTGTCGTCGACCGCGCCGAAATCCACCTGCTTGCCGGCGATGTTGAAGCTCTTGAACGTAGGCTGATTCTGCATGACCATGCACACTGGGGTCCACGGCTTGCTCGAATCGAGCGTCACGACGCGCACATTGCAAACCAACCCGTTCACATCAATATTGGCCACCACGATGCGCGTCTGCTGGAACAGAGGCGGCAGCTCGGCAGCCAGGGTAAAGGTTTGCTGTCCGGTCGAAGGTCCTGACGGCGCGCATGCGCCCAGTGCACCCAGGATTCCGATCCCCGCTGTCAGTACGGCCCAGCGATAAACACACGATTTCGGCATACATCAATCCTCATCTGAGCCAGGGCGCGGTGAGACTCCGCCCGCGGGCGAAATCATAACGGCTCGATGGCCAAGATGCACCTGAAAATGCTGAGAAAAAACCCGAAGCGCTAACGCTTGCAGCCAGCGCGGGTGTGCGCAATTGCGACGCCCGCTACCGTTTCCGACTGGAACCCAGGTGCCACGACGCCCGCAATCGCCCTCCGCGGCCGCGGCGTGCAGCGTGCCATCCCACCACGTGGCGACCGCACGCCGTGCCGCCAGCAAGTATGTATCGCGGATGGCACACCGCAGGTCGTGCATCCCGCCACATCCGGACCCGCATGATTCTTCCGCCACTTGAAATGTAGCAGTCAAAAGCGTCACTCTAGCGAAAATCCGCTTGCACAATTGAGGCGCGCCCATGCCTACAGAAAAGGATGATCTGGTTCACGCCGTGCTCGCGGCCCTGGCCATGGACCGTGACATCAACCTGCACGCCTACCCGATCCGCGTGCGGTTTGACGGGACATTACGGCTGGAAGGCCAGGTGGAAAACATCATTGCCAAACGCAAGGCCAGGCGGATCGCGCAGCAGATCTCGGCCCTGTCCAGCATCGAAGATCATCTGCGGTTGTTTCCCAGCGAGCATCGCGATGGCAAGGCGTTGCAGGATGCAATTATCGAGGCACTGGCCATGGAACCTGCGTTCCGGGACATCCGCGTGTATGCCAGTCCCGCGGCGCCCGCGGACGCGCAGTGGATTGCGGTGAGCGTGCAAGCCGGTGACGTCCAGCTGCACGGCCAAGTCGGCAGCCTGTCGCACCGGCGTCTGGCGGAAGTCATCGCCTGGTGGGTGCCCGGCAGCTGCAACATACACAATCACCTGCGCGTGCAGCCCGCGGAAGCCGACACCGACGATGAGATTTCCGATGCCATTCGCCTGGTGCTGGAGAAGGATCCGCTGCTGCACGCGGAAAACATCCGTGCCGCAACGTCGCAGCGCACGGTCACGCTGCACGGTTATGTGCACGACGAGCATCAGCGCCGCATGGCGGTGTACGACTGCTGGTATGTTCCCGGAGTGCACGCCGTTCAAGATCAGCTGCGTGTATTGCAATAATCCTGTGGCGACGACCAATGCCTTGCGGCGCCTGCCACCGCGCGCGCGCTGCCGATGAAAATCTTCATCGGCGTGGTATATAGCCTGCTGCCGGAAATCATCCTGTTGATTGCGGCCGCGCTGCTCAGCCTTTTCGCCGACCGGTTTCCGGCTAGCGGCATCCTCGCACTGGAGCTCATGGCGCTCTGCATCCTGCTCGCGGCGCTCACGCTGAGCATCCAGTTCAACCGGCGGCGCATTTTTTTCGCATTGTTGTCCCTGCTCGTGGCCTACGGTGGATTGCTGTTGGCGACTGGCATCCATGACGACCTGCGCCGCCAGATTCTTTACGGTGGCCTGTGCCTGCTGCTACCCCTCAACCTGGTATGGATGCAGGCGCTCGCGGAACGCGGGATTTTCACGCGCCGCGGCGCGTGGCCGTTTGGCTTGCTGGTCGTGGAGATTCTGTGCGTGGCGGCATGCGTCGGGATCGGCGCACGCGCAATCGCCGCGGCATTGTTCGTGGAATTCGTGCGTTGGCCGGTACTCGCGGCCACCGCCATCAGTCAGCCGGGACTGCTGTTGTTGGCACTCGGCCTGCTGTGGCTCAACGACCGTCTGATACGCCGCCACAGCCCGGAACTTGCCGCGTTCTTTTTCTCACTGGTGGCCGCGGCCGCCATGTTGCACGCGCACGCACCGGCGGTGATGGCCGCATTCGCTGCCGCGGCGGGTATCGCATTGGGTTTCGCCATCGTGCTCGAATCCTGGAGCATGGCCTATGAGGATGAACTCACGGGCCTGCCCGGACGACGTGCACTCGAGGAACAGTTGCGCCAACTCGGGAACCGCTACGTCATCGCCATGCTGGACGTGGATCACTTCAAGCGTTTCAACGACTCCTACGGTCATGACGTCGGCGATCAGGTATTGCGGCTCGTGGCATCGCGCCTGCAGAAAACCACCGGTGGCTGCAAAGCCTTCCGCTACGGCGGCGAGGAATTCACCCTGCTGTTCCCCGGCCGCACTCTCGATGAGGCCGGCGCTGCGCTGGAAGCGCTGCGCGCGGACCTTGCGACGTCGGGATTCAGCCCGCGGCGCCACGAGCGCAGAAACACCACCGCACAGGCCGCACCTGCTGACATCGCGGCGGTGCTGCGGATTACCGTGAGCATCGGCGCGGCAGACTGCGACAACCCGCACCGTGATCCGTGGAAGGTGTTGATGACCGCGGACCGGGCGCTATACAAGGCCAAGCAAACCGGCCGCAATCAGGTCTGCCTCGAACCGGCATAGGGCGCACATGTACCTGGATGTCAGCACGCTGCTGGGACTGCTGGTGCTCATTGCATTTGCGGCCATCGGCTGGTTCTGGAGTGACAGCCTGCGCGCCCGCGAAAGCATGACCGCGGCCTGCACGCGCATCTGCCGGGACATGCACCTGCAGTTTCTGGATGAAACCGTGGCGCTGGCACGCCTGCGCTTGGCACGCGCGCCCAGCGGCAATCTGACCTGGCGGCGGCTGTATGTGTTCGAATTCAGTGAATCCGGAGCCGACCGCTGGAAAGGCCGCGCGCAGCTCATCGGCCGGCGGGTGGAATCGGTACAGCTCGACAACCCGCAAGGCATCACCATCCTGGGCGGTGCGCATCCGGCCTCCTCCGCCCTGATCGTCAAGGGCAGCGACGACCCGGATCGCGAACACCATCGGCTGCAATAGCGACCGAGGTTGTTCCGGCGCACCGGGTCGTCTAATATCCGCCATCCTTTCGAGCACGCCGTTCGCTACATCAACACTGGAGTATCCACATGGCCGGACCGACCAAACTCAGACGTGACGCCGGTGTCATCGGGCTCTTGTATGCCAGCCTGGGCGCCATGATCGGCTCCGGCTGGTTGTTCGGACCGCTGCATGCCGCCCTGCAGGCCGGTGTCTGGAGCGGATTTTCCTGGGTCATCGGCGCGATTGCGGTGCTGTTTCTGGCCTTCGTGTTCGCCGAACTCTCGACCATGTTCCCCAACTCCGGCGCGCTCGTGCACATGACCCACGTGAGCCACGGCGACCTCGTGGGCAAAGTCTGGACCTGGATTCTGTTCCTGGCTTTCGTGTCGGTGCCGCCGGTGGAAGTCACCTCGGTGGTCACCTATGCGAACAATTACATCCCCGGACTGATTGTCCCGACCACCGGCATCCTGACCCATCTCGGCACTATTGTCTCGATCATCCTGCTGGCCTTCGTGGTAGTGCTCAACTTCCTCGCCATCCGCGTCGTGGTCGCGATCAACAGCGTAACTACCTGGTGGAAAGTACTGATCCCGCTCGCGACCATCGGCATACTCATGGCCTACTCGTTTCATCCCGGCAACTTGACGGCGCACGCCGCCAGCACTCCCATCAGCGGCATTTTCACCGCCGTCGCCACCGCCGGCATCATTTTCAGTTTCCTCGGTTTTCAGCAGGCCATCGCGCTGGCCGGTGAAACCCGACACCCGGGGCGCTACATCCCGATCGCGCTCATCGGCTCGGTCATCATCTCGATGCTGATCTACATCGGCCTGCAACTGTCATTCATCATTGCGCTCAAGCCTACGGACATCGCCGGCGGTTGGGAGCATCTGCAGTTCAGCGGTATGTTCGGACCGCTGGCGGCCATCGCGGTCGCGGTGGGAGCATTCTGGTGGGCGGTGATTCTCTACATCGATGCCTTCGTGTCGCCCATGGGCACGGCGTTCATTTATGTTACGGCCAGCCCGCGCATCATCATGGCGGCCGGCGAAATGGGCAATGCGCCCAAACAGGTAATCAAGCTCAACCAGCAGGGCGTACCGTGGATCGGGCTGATCGTCACCTGGATCGTGGGCGTGATTTTCTTCTTCCCGTTCCCATCCTGGCAAAAACTGGTGGCTGCGGTCTCGCTGATTACCGTGCTCTCTTACTGCATCGGCCCGATCATCCTGCTGCACCTGCGCCGCACGCTGCCGGGTTTCCAGCGTCCTTTCCGCCTGCACGGGGCCACCGTGGTCTCGACCATTGCCTTCATCTTTTCGAACTGGATCATCTACTGGACCGGATATGAAACCGTAAAAATCCTCTTCAGTCTGGTGGCCGTGTACGTCGTCGTCTACCTCATCTGGTACTTCATCAAACGCCGGCCCCTGGCGCAGCTCGGCTGGCAACAGGCCTGGTGGTTGCTGCCGTATTTCATCGGCATGTGGCTGATCAGCTGGTTCGGCCCGGGCGGCGACATGGGCGGCATCGACCTGTTCGGCTTCTTCACCGGCATGTGGATTCTGGTGATCTTCAGCCTCATTATCCTGTGGCTCGCGGTGATCTGCGGACAGGGTTCGGAAGCCGCCCAGCGTGTTGCCGATCAGATCAAGGATCTGGGATCCCGTGGCATGGAGACGCGCAAAGATGCTGGCCACGGTGCAGAGGAAATGATTTTCTAGACGGCCCACTCCTGCGCATATCACAAAGATGCCGGCCTCGCGCCGGCATCTTTGTGTGCGTCAATCGGCCGGCGGCGAACGCCGCAGCCGTTTTTTGTCGCCATGCCGGTGCTTGTGCTCAAGCCGCCGCTTTCGTGACGCATGCGTGGGTTGGCTGTGCCGCCGCGGTTTGGGAATTTCCGCTGCCTGCCGGATCAACGTCTGCAGACGCTCCAGGGCATCCGCGCGGTTGCGCTCCTGCGAACGGAAGCGCTGCGCAAACAGACTGAGCTCGCCCGCTGAATTTACCCTGCGACCTGCAAGCTTGAGCAGGCGCTTGCGCACCGGCTCCGGCAACGCCTGGCTGCGCACGACATTGAAACGCAGTTCTACCGCGGTCGCGACCTTGTTGACGTTTTGCCCTCCCGGCCCGGATGCGCGCACGAAGCGGAATTCCAATTCCGCATCCGGCAGTTTCACGCCGCGTACAAGCTCAAGCCGGTGCGCGCGTGTCAGATGCGCGTCTCCAGCTCGATAATCCGGCCGAGATCAATGCCGAACCCGCGGGCATCCACCACGCGCTTGATGGACCATTTGGGCTCACCGTCATCGCGCGCAGTCGCAGCCAGGTTTACCAACGGACGCCGTTCGTAGGGCTTGCCATTCGCATCCCGAATGAGCATCACCACCGGACGCAAGCGGCTCCCGGGATTGGTCGACATGACGATGCCGAGTATGCCCCGGTTCAACTCCACCAGACTGCCGATGGGATAGATACCGATGCAACGGATGAACTCCTGCATCAGGTCCTCGCCGAAATCGCGCGGTCCCCAATTAAACATCATGTTGAGGCCGGTGTGCGCCGGAACGCCCTCGTGATACACACGGTTGCTGGTGATTTCATCGTACACGTCGGCGATCGCCACGATGCGCACGTGCACCGGAACCTTGTCGCCCTTTAGACCGAATGGATATCCCTGTCCGCCAATGCGCTCGTGGTGCAACTGCACGATTTCAAGGGCCTTCTCCGACAGCTCCTTGTGCTTGCGCAGAATATTGAATCCATCCACGGGATGTTTCTTCACAACATCGAATTCGTCCTGGCTGAGCAGACTGGGCTTGTCCAGAATCGAGACCGGTGTACGCATTTTGCCGATATCGTGCAGCAGCGCGCCCAGCGCCAGCTCGATGATGGAATCCCTGGACAGGCCCAAGTGCACGCCAAACACGATGGCCAGGATGCAGGTATTCAGGCAATGCGAAACCGTGTATTCGTGCTTGGTACCGAGGTTGGTAAGCCACAAGGCCGCGGCCGGATTGGCCGTAGCCGCATCTACCAGTTCCAGCGTGAGGATGCGGGTTTCGCGCACATCCGCACCGCGCCCGAGACGCACTTCGTTCAGCAGCCGTTGCACGTGACTGGACAGGTTGCTGCGCGTGACCAGCACCTTGCGCATGTCGTGCCGAAAGCCCTCGTGCCCGCGCCAAGCCATCTTGGCCATGTCTGCAGGCATCCGGGTAACGAATTGCGACGGCGGCGGCTTGGAGGTACCGGTGACGGCAGGCCGATGTGTTCCGCGGGCCGCGGTCGCACGCCCCCGGGCCTCGTCGATGTACACGAATTCGCAGGTTTTCTGGAGCGTGTCCAGTTGCTCCTGGGTCTCCAGCGAAAATCCCTGAAACGGGAATGGGCTCTCCAGCCACGGCCGGTCGAGCGCAGCCACGTACATGCCCAAGTGCAGGTCCGAGACTGCGAGCTTCCTCATGGCGTACATTATGCCAGTGGCTCTGGGCTGTAAGGCGGGTACTGGCAACACATACGCGGGCCCCAAAGCGCCGCCACTGGTTCCCGGGGCCGGAGCAGGATAGAATTCCCTGCCTTTATGACAGGCGGCCCGGACCCCCCGGGTGGATGCTTGTCCGGAACGGATGGCATAAGATTTGGCAGGGATAGACGATGCCGGGTTTCCGTCAACGCGGGTGGCTACGCCGCGTTGTGGATGCGGGGAGGTCGAATCCAAACGGCCGGCCCGAAGTCATCGCTGTTTTACAACATCAACTTGTTACGGAGTACTCGAGATGAAACGTCAGGTATTGGTTGGTCTGATTGCCGCTGCGCTGTTCGCGTTTGCGGGTGCGACTCTGGCCCAGGCTCCGGCTGCCAGCACCGCCCCGGCGAAGAAGGAAGCGGTTAAGCATGAAATGAATCACAATAAGATGGAGCATCACAAGAAGTGGGAGAAGAAATCCCACCACAAGGCCGCGAAAAAGGAAAAGACCAAGGCTCCGGAAGCCAAGACCCACTAAGCCCACAGGCTTCGCTGGGAAAACGGCTGGAAAGCTGATTTCCGGCTGTTTTATGCAAAAAGGCGCGGGCACCGGTCCGCGCCTTTTTTTATCCACCGAACCAGGCTCACGGCGGCCCGGCCGTAAGAAGTGCGTTGCGGATCACGCCCACGACCACGCCTTCCAGCGCCAGTTCCGCACTGCTGGCTTCCACCACGATGGGCTGAAAATCGGGATTTTCAGGCAGCAGCCAGACCTGCGAGCCCTTGAGCCGGTAACGCTTGACCGTCACCTCATCGCCCAGTCGGGCCACTACAATCTGGCCGTTGCGCACCTCGGGCGAACGATACACGGCGAGCAGATCACCATCGAGGATCCCGGCGTTGCGCATGCTCATGCCATGCACCCTGAGCAGGAAATGCGGTTTGGGATGGAACAGGCGCGGATCGAGGCGAAAGTGCGCCTCGATGTGCTCCTGGGCCAATAAAGGCCTGCCCGCCGCTACCCGGCCGACTACCGGGAGACCGGGAGGATCGGTAATTCGGATTCCCCGGGCAGCGCCGGGCAGTAACTCAATAATACCCTTTCGCGCCAGCGCCCGCAGATGC
>JAGWLP010000014.1 GCA_028864905.1 Gammaproteobacteria bacterium | reverse complement strand
CCGAGGATGATCAAGCGGCGGTGTTTGGGCTTACTCATGTATAATTTGACCTCCGGGCGGGTCACTTGGTGGCCGTGGAGCCGAATTCAAGTCCCTGACAGCGTTTTCCAGGTACTGGATTGAACAAAACGGGCGCACTCGGCGCCCGGTTTCGCGTCTGGAGCCTGTCTCAGAGAGAGTTCGCGCGTGCCCAGTCGTCATCACGAGTGACGGCATTGCGCGGGCGCACGTTTTTTTCATGTTAGCGAATTTTACCTGCAAGCTGAAGGAGCCATCATGCGTATCGGTATTCCCCGTGAATTGAAACCGCTGGAGGGCCGGGTCGGACTGATCCCCGCCGCCGCGGCCGAACTGGTCCGCCATGGCCATCAGGTGTGCATCGAGAAGGACGCCGGCAACAAGAGCGGGTACCGCGATGAGCAATACCGCGCCGTGGGCGTCGAGGTGCTGCCCAGCGCCGCCGATGTGTACGCGAAGGCGGAAATGATCGTCAAGGTCAAGGAACCGATCGCGCCGGATCTGAGACTGCTGCGCAAGGAGCACCTGCTGTTCTGCTACCTGCACCTCGCGGCGCTTCCCCAGCTTACCGAGGCACTCAAGAAGATCGGCTTGACCGCGGTGGCGTTTGAAACCGTCGAAGTGGACGGGCACACGCCGCTGCTCGCCCCCATGAGCGACATCGCGGGCCGGCTCGCGATTCAGGTCGGCACGCATCTGCTGCATCAGCCGCAGGGCGGCAAGGGCATACTGCTCGGCGGTGTGCCGGCGGCCAAACGCGGGCACGTGGTGGTTGTAGGCGCGGGTGTTGCGGGCGGTGCCGCGGCCACCGTGGCGGCCGGCTTGGGCGCCGAAGTCACGGTGTTCGACATTTCCCGCGAGCGCATGGAGCGCATGCGCGCGCTGGGCGCGAACGTGACCGCGCTCTATGCGCACAAGGCGGATATCGCCGAGGCGGTGAAGTCTGCGGATATCGTGGTGGGTGCCGTGCTGGTGACCGGGGCGAAAGCGCCGCACGTGGTTTCGGCCGACATGGTTAAGGCCATGCAGCCCGGGAGCGTGGTGGCGGATATCTCCGTGGACCAGGGCGGCTGCGTGGAAAGCACGCGTCCCACCACCTGGGACAAGCCGACCTATGTCTGGGAGGGCGTTATCCACTTCACGGTCACCAACATGCCGGGCGCAGTGCCGCGCACCTCGTCGCAGGCGCTGTCGGCCGCCATCACGCCGTATGCGCTTAAACTGGCTACCGGCAATTGGCGCGACTCCCAGGCGCTGCTCAAGGGCATCAACGTCGAGGGCGGCAAGGTAGTGCACCCCGCGCTACTGACTTGATTGAATTTCTTTGTAAACTGCCGGTTACATTTTCTTAACATCAGGATGAAACGTGGCGCAGGCGACGCGCAAGGCCAACACCCGCTCACCCCTCGCCATCCATCTGGCCCAGGGCCTCAAGGAGGCGGCGCTGTGGGTGTTTCTCGCCATCGCGGTGCTGCTGTTCGTCTGCCTGCTGACCTACAGCCCGCAGGATCCCAGCCCGTTCTTTAGCGGGGAGGGCGGCCGGGTACACAATGCCATCGGCCCGGTGGGCGCTTGGTTCGCGGCCGCGCTGTATTTCCTCATCGGCTATCCCGCCTATCTGGTCCCCGTGCTGCTCGCCTGGGCGGGCTGGATGGTGTTCCGCAGCCGCAAATCCGGCCAACCGGCAAACAAGCTGCAGGTGACGCTGCGCGTCGGCGGGCTGATTCTCGCGCTGCTCACCGCCGCCGGCCTGGCCTCACTCAACTGGCACATTGCACGCCACAGCCTGCCGGCGGACGCGGGCGGCATATTCGGCGATGTGATCGGCAAGGGTATGGCGCATGGGCTGAGCGATCTGGGTGCGACGCTGTTGCTGCTCGCCTTGTTCCTGAGCGCGGTGACGGTGTTCACCGGCCTTTCATGGATCGCGCTCATGGACCGCATCGGACGTTTCTGTCTGCTGGCCGCCGAGCGCGCGCGCAATCGTTGGGGCTGGCTGCGCGAGGCGATTCAGGCGCGCCGCAGCCGCGAGCAGCAGATCGAGATCGTGCGCCTGCATCAGGAAGAAGTGCAGAGCCGGCCCAAGCCGCGCATCGAGCCGGTGCTGAAAACCGTGGACCCGAGCCCGCGCGTGGAGCGCGAGCGCCAGGTGCCGCTGTTCGAACCGCCTTCCGATGCGAAGCTGCCGCCGCTGGCGTTGCTCGACGACCCGCCGTCGAAAGTGGCCGGCTACTCGGAAGCCGCGCTGGAAGCCATGTCGCGCACCGTCGAGTTGAAGCTCAAGGATTTCGGCGTGGAAGTGCAGGTGGTTGCGGTGAATCCCGGCCCGGTAGTGACGCGCTTCGAGCTGCAGCCGGCGCCGGGCGTGAAGGTCAGCCAGATTTCCAATCTGTCCAAGGATCTGGCGCGCGGGCTTTCCGCCATCAGCGTGCGCGTGGTCGAGGTGATCCCCGGAAAATCCGTGATCGGGCTGGAAATTCCCAACGAAGTGCGCGAACTGGTGACGCTGGGTGAAATCCTCAAGTCGCGCGAATACGATGAGTCGCGCTCGCCGCTGACGCTGGCGCTCGGCAAGGACATCAGCGGCAACCCGGTGGTAGCGGACCTCGAGCGCATGCCGCACCTGCTGATCGCCGGCACCACTGGCTCGGGCAAGTCCGTCGCCCTGAACGCCATGACACTGAGCTTGCTGTACAAGGCCACGCCCGAGCATACGCGCCTCATCATGATCGATCCCAAGATGCTGGAGCTTTCGGTGTACGCGGGCATTCCGCACCTGCTGGCACCGGTGGTGACCGACATGAAGGAGGCCGCCAACGCCCTGCGCTGGTGCGTGGTAGAAATGGAACGCCGCTACCGGCTCATGGCGTCGGTGAGCGTGCGCAATCTCGCGAGCTACAACCGCAAGGTCAAGGATGCCGCCGATGCCGGTCGGCCGATCCGCGATCCGCTGCTTACGCCCGAAGAACTCAATGAACTGGACGACGCCGACATTCCGGTACTCACGCCGCTGCCCAGCATCGTGGTGGTGGTGGACGAGCTGGCCGACATGATGCTGGTGGTCGGCAAGAAAGTCGAAGAGCTGATTACACGCCTCGCGCAGAAGGCGCGCGCCTCCGGGATACACCTGATCCTCGCCACCCAGCGGCCGTCGGTGGACGTGATCACCGGCCTCATCAAGGCCAACATTCCAGCACGCATCGCCTTCCAGGTGTCGGCACGCGTGGATTCGCGCACCATCCTCGATCAACAGGGTGCGGAATCGCTGCTCGGCCACGGCGACATGCTGTTCCTGCCGCCCGGCACCTCGGTGCCGATGCGCGTGCATGGCGCGTTCGTGAGCGACCAGGAAGTCCACAAGGTGGTGGATTACCTGCGCAAGGGTTTGAAAGGCAATGCGCCGAATTATATGCAGGAAATCCTGCAGACACCGGCGGAATCCCTGCCGGGAATACCCGGACTGGGCGACGCCGGCGGTGAAGGCGGCGATGCCGAGTCCGATCCGCTCTACGATCAGGCGGTACGTATCGTGACCGAATCGCGCCGCGCGTCGATCTCGGGCGTACAGCGGCGCCTGAGAATCGGTTACAACCGCGCAGCGCGCATGATCGAGCAGATGGAAGTCGCCGGCATCGTCGGCCCGCTGCAATCCAACGGCATGCGTGAAGTGTTGGTGGCGCCGCCGCCGGGCTTACAGAGTGAGGAGTGAGGGGTGAGGCAGAAGTCAGGAGAACCGTATGCGTATTCGTAAATTGACTCCCGTTTTGTTTGTTGTTGCGCTGGGCCTGCCGACGGCAGTCTTTGCCGCGCAAGGCAACGCGGTGGCGCGCATGCAGGCGTTCCTGAGCCGGGTGCACAGCCTGAAGGCCGACTTCACCCAGGTGGTGCTGGACGCCAATCTGCAAACCATCAAGCAATCTTCGGGAACGCTGATCCTCAAGCGGCCCAACCGTTTCCGCTGGGATTATGCCGCGCCCAACAGGGAAATCATCGACGCCGACGGCACGCGCGTGTGGATGTACGACGTGGAGCTGCAACAGGTGACGGTCAAACCGCTTACCGGCACGCTGGCCGCGAGTCCGGCGGTGTTGCTCGCCGGCTCCAACGACGTGCAGCAGAACTTCATCGTCAAGAACCTGGGCGAGGAGAACGGCCTTGACTGGGTGGGCGTGACGCCCAAGATCAAGGACACCGATTTCGACAGCGTAAAACTCGGCTTTCGCGGCAATCTGGTCGAAGTCATGGAATTGAAAGATGCGCTCGGCAATCTGACGCGCATCACCTTCAGTCACGTGCAGGTCAATCCCGCGCTACCCGACAGCCTGTTCAAGTTCACGCCGCCGCCCGGTGCCGACGTCATCGGTGATGCCGGCAAGCCCGGCAGCTGAACTGCGGCATCGCGGCATGCGCCCGATTTGGATATACCGCGGCTGGCTGGGAGCGGGGTGGCTGCTGGTGATCTTCGTCATCTGGATCACGCTTACGCCCAAACCGCCCGACGAATTGCAGCTCATCCCGCACCTCGACAAGGTCGGCCATTTCCTGGCTTACGCGTTGTTGGCGGCCTGGTTCAGCGCCGTGTTGCCCGGGCGGCGCTGGCTGACCGGCCTGACGCTCGCGTTCATCGCCATGGGCGGGATTCTGGAAATCCTGCAGGGATACACCGGCCGCGATCCGAGCTGGTTTGACTGGTTGATAGACGCCGGCGGAGCCCTGCTGGGAGCGGGTCTGCCGCGCGTCTGGTTGGGCCACGTGTATGCATGGATCGGCGGCCGTGAACAAGAACTTGTCCGCAAGCCAACCGCTGGCTGACCGCATGCGGCCGCGCAACGCGGCCGAGTTCGCCGGTCAGGAGCATTTGCTTGGTCCCGGCAAGCCGCTGACGCGCGCCCTGGAAAGCGGTCATCTGCATTCCATGATCTTCTGGGGTCCGCCGGGTACCGGCAAGACCACGTTGGCGCGCATGCTTGCGCAAGCCAGCCACGCGGATTTCATTGCGCTCTCGGCAGTCATGGCCGGCGTCAAGGACGTGCGTCAGGCGGTGGAGCGCGCGCAGGCGCGCCGCCGCGAAGCAGGCGTCGCGACCGTGCTGTTTCTGGACGAAGTGCACCGCTTCAACAAAAATCAGCAGGATGCTTTCCTGCCGTTCGTCGAAGATGGCACGCTGACTTTCATCGGCGCGACCACGGAGAATCCCTCGTTCGAGCTCAACAACGCGCTGCTGTCGCGTGCCCGCGTTTACATACTCAAGTCGCTGACCGTGGCCGACACCCGCCGCGTCATCGATGCCGCGCTCGCCGACAAGGAACGTGGCCTGGGCGCGCGGTCGCTGGAACTCTCCCTTCCGCTGCGCGACGAACTTGCCGAGGCGGCCGATGGCGACGCGCGCCGCGCGCTCAATTTCCTGGAGCTGGCTGCGGATCTTGCGGAACCCGCGAACGACCGCGAAGTCATCGGCGAACAAACCGTGCGTGAGGTGATCTCCGGCGGCCTGCGACGCTTCGACAAGCACGGCGAGCTGTTCTATGACCAGATTTCCGCGCTGCACAAGTCGGTGCGCGGCTCGGCGCCGGACGCCGCGCTCTACTGGCTGGCGCGCATGCTGGACGGCGGCTGTGATCCCCTGTACATCGCGCGGCGCGTGGTGCGCATGGCTTCCGAGGATATCGGCAACGCCGATCCGCGCGCGCTGGCCCTGGCGCTGGATGCCTGGGACGTGCAGGAGCGGCTGGGTTCCCCCGAGGGCGAACTGGCCGTGGCCCAGGCGGTGGTTTATCTGGCCTGTGCGCCCAAGAGCAATGCCGTGTATGCCGCGTTTGATGCCGCCATGAGCGACGCCAGACTGTACGGTACGCTGGAAGTGCCTCTGGCGCTGCGCAATGCGCCGACGCGGCTGATGAAGGGACTGGGCTATGGACGCGAGTACCGCTATGCGCACGACGAGCCGGATGCGTATGCGGCGGGAGAAAATTATTTTCCTGAGGCAATGCCAAGCAAAACCTATTATCATCCCGTGCAGCGAGGCTTGGAAATCAAAATCGCGGAGAAGCTCGCCGAGTTGCGTGAGCGCGATGCGGCCGTCCGTAAAAACACCACCAAACCGAAATAATCTAAGGGAAGGCATGAACAATTATCCTACTGTCATTCCCGCGAAAGCGGGAATCCAGAAAACTCAAATACCTGGACCCCCGCTTCCGCGAGGGTGACGAATAAATCAAAGGTTGTTTCACTCATGCTCGATCCGAAGTTACTCAGAACCGACCCGGAAGCCGTGGCGCGCAATCTCGCGCGGCGTAATTTCACCTTTGACATAAACGCCTATAGCCACCTTGAAGAGATGCGTAAGCAATTTCAAAGGGCAACGGAAGGATTGCGCAATGAGCGCAACCTAAAATCTAAAGAAGTTGGCTTGGCCAAGTTAAAAGGGCAAAGCACTGTACAACTCTTAGCACGAATGACTGCCTTAGGTGCCGAGCTCCAACAAGCAGAAGTCGGATACAACCGCGTGCAGGCGGAGCTAGATAAGTTTTGCCTTAATTTGCCCAATTTACTGAACGAGAGTGTGCCCGATGGGAGCGATGAGACCGGGAATAAGGAAATCCGTCGCTGGGGTGAACTACGGAAGTTTGATTTCACACCGCGTGATCACGTGGACCTGGGTGCGCGGGATAATCTCATGGATTTTGAGCGCGCAGCAAAACTATCCGGTGCGCGCTTTGTGGTGCTGAAGGGCGCGCTGGCCAAGCTACATCGCGCGTTGATCCAGTTCATGTTGGATTTGCATACGCGCGAGCATAGTTATGAGGAAGTCTATGTGCCGTATCTCGTCAACGCTGCGACACTCACGGGTACAGGCCAACTACCGAAGTTCGAGCAGGATTTGTTCAGCGTGCAGGGCGAGCAACGGTTTTTCCTGATTCCTACCGCCGAGGTGCCCGTGACGAATTTGGCGCGGGACGAAATCCTGGAAGCAGGCACGCTACCGCGTCGCTATGTGGCGCATACCCCGTGCTTCAGAGCGGAGGCTGGCGCCGCGGGCAAGGATACCCGCGGCATGATCCGCCAGCACCAATTCGAGAAAGTGGAGCTGGTGCAACTGGTAAAGCCACAGGATTCTTATCAAGCACTGGAAGAACTGACCGGTCATGCGGAAACAGTTCTGAGGAAACTCGATCTGCCGTATCGAGTAATGGCGCTGTGCGGCGGCGACATCGGGTTCGCGGCCGCCAAAACTTATGATCTCGAAGTCTGGCTGCCGAGCCAGAACCGTTACCGCGAGATTTCCTCGTGCAGCAACTGCACGGATTTCCAGGCGCGGCGCATGCAGGCGCGTTGGCGCAATCCCGAAACCGGCAAACCGGAACTGCTGCACACCCTCAACGGGTCGGGCGTGGCGGTGGGCCGTGCGCTGATTGCGGTCATGGAGAATTATCAGGAGCAGGACGGCCGTATCCGCATTCCCGAAGTCTTGCGGCCTTACATGGACGGGCAGATGGCCATTTAGGGAAGCTTGGATTCATTTACTGTTTGTCATTCCGGCCCCGGATCATGTCCGGGGCCGGCCGGGCTCCGCCCGAGCCGGAATCCGGTATTTTCCAGAACCTGGACACCTCCCGGTGAAAGCCGGGATCACGCCGATGTGACGAATAAATCGCGGTTGCTTACGTATTCCTGGTCGCTTCCGGCTGGTGCAGGACTTGCAGCACTTTCAGGCGGATCTTGCGTCCGCCCGGCACCTGCCATTCGATCGTCTGCCCGACGGAAAGCCCGATGAGCGCGCTCCCGACCGGTGCGGTAATCGAAACCTTGCTGCCGGACTCATCCACATCACGCGGGTATACGAGCGTCAACTGGTGGGCGGTGCCGGCGCTTTCGTCCTCGAAGCGCACCGTTGAGTTCATGGTCACCACATCCGCAGGGATCTGACCGGCCGGTACCACTTGCGCGCGGTGCAGCTCCTGCCACAGCGCCTCGATGCCCGGCAACTTGCGGACTTCGGGCGAGTCCAGGAGCTGCTCGAGTCTGTCAAAATCATGCTCGGTCACAAAAATCTTTGAGGTTTTATCCATGTTCAGGCTCCGCTACCAGCTGGAATGAAAAACAGCCGCTGTCGTCGCGGCCCGTATGTCACAGATTAATAGGGTCTTTTGCAACCGATTTCAACTGATATTCTGGCCGCGGCATGGTGCTTCCGTTATGCTTACCCCCAGCGCAGGAGGGGTGACCGAGCGGTTTAAGGTACCGGTCTTGAAAACCGGCAAGGGCGCAAGCTCTTCGTGGGTTCGAATCCCACCCCCTCCGCCAGTATGAATCCATATCGCGTGAAAACGTCACAGCGCATCCTCATCATCCGTAACGACAAGCTTGGCGATTTCATGCTCGCCTGGCCGGCGTTGGCTTTATTACGGATCAGTTTGCCGGGAGCGCATATCGCCGTACTGGTACCAGCCTACACTGCGCCGTTGGCCGAAATTTGTCCTTCCGTTAACGAGGTGATCATTGATCCGAAGCTGCGCGGCGATTGGCGCAACGCACGGGCGCTGGGAAAATTGCTGAAAGCAAGGGGCTTTGACGCGGTCATTACGCTGTTCTCGCGCTTCGATACCGGCTTGGCGGTGTGGACAGCGGGCATCCCTTGGCGGTTTGCTCCCGCTACCAAGCTCGCACAGGTGTTTTATAACCACCGCCTGAAACAACGGCGTTCCGAATCTGCCAAGCCGGAATACGAGTACAACCTGGATGTGGTGCAGTACTTCCTGCACTTGCGGGATATCCCCGCAGCGCCGCTGGCGTCACCGCCCTATCTGCATTTCAGTGATACCGAGATTGGCGTGTTGCGGCAGAAATTCATGCAGGCCAATTCAGTGCCATCCTCTCGCCGCTTGATTTTCTTGCATACCGGGCACGGCGGATCGGCGAACAATCTTTCGCTCGGGCAGTACGCGCAACTGCTCCGCGGTTTGCATGCGCATGGCGGCCATCATGTCGTGCTCACCGCCGGACCAGGCGAAGAAGCTGAAGTACAGTCGCTTGCATCACAGTTGGGCGGGATCCCCCACACTCTGTATGTCTCGCGCGAAGGCCTGGTGGATTTCGCCAGGCACTTGCAGTTCTGTGATCTGTTCATCAGCGGCTCGACGGGACCCCTGCACGTGGCCGCGGCGCTGAATTGCCGTACCGCGGCGTTCTATCCGCGCCGGCGCTCGTCCACGGCACTGCGCTGGCAGACGGTCAACGCACCGGAACGGCGCCTGGCGTTTGCGCCGCCCGCAGGCAGCGCGGAGAATGACATGGCCGCCATTGATGTTGCCGCGGCGGCGGTGGAAATCAACCGAAGGTTTCTGGTGAGATGAGCCTGCGAAGCCAGTACCGCCTCATGCGCTGGCGCAGCCGTACCGGCGGCGGAGGCGTGCGCCGGCTGGCATCCATGGTGTTGCTGGTGGCCGTTGCCGCATTGGTAATGGTCACCGGGCTGGTTGCAGTCGTTGCGCTGTTTTTTGCAGCGGCGGTGGTCGTGTCGGTCCTTTATATCTGGAGTCGGCTGCGCCGGGTCGGTTCGCGCCACCGGAAGAGAACCGGACACCACGCTGGAATCACTCTCGAGGGCGAATACACGGTCGAAAGCCAGGATTCGGACCGACACGATTCCAAGCGGTGAATCAACTGATGCCGCCGGCGCGCAAGTCCGGCGCACCTGTGCAGGCCCACTCAATCCCAGCGATCGTCCTTGACCTGAACCATGCCTTCGTGGACGCGCACCGGAAAGGTCGCCACCGGCTCGTAAGCGGGCGGGGCGAGCACCTCTCCGGTAAGGATATCGAACTGGGCGCCGTGGCGCGGACAGGTAATCACCTTGCCCTCGACGGTACCGCCGGTAAGAATCCCGCCGTCGTGGGTGCACACATCTTCGATGGCATGGTACGTCCCCGCCACGTTGAACACGGCGATCAGCACATCGTGGATGTCTATGGTCTTGTATTGGCCGGGTGGTATTTCTTCCACCGAACCGACGTTCACCCATTCGGCCATGACTTGACTCCGGTGACTTTTAGTACATGCCAAGCTGGAGCTTGGCTTCGTCCGACATCATGCCGCGGTTCCAGGGCGGATCGAACACGATCTCGACATGCGCCTGTTTGACCGACGGCACGGACTCGAGTTTCTCCTTGACGTCGCGTGACAGCACTTCGCCCATGCCGCAGCCGGGCGCGGTGAGCGTCATCTTCACGTCCACGCGTTTGCCGCCTTCCGGCAGATCGTTGAGCTTGCATTCGTACACCAGCCCCAAGTCCACTACGTTGATGGGGATCTCGGGGTCGTAACAGGTTTTCATCTGCTCCCAGACGAGCTTCTCCACGTCGCTTTCACTGTGGTTTTCGGGCAGCGTGGGCTGCTCGGGCG
This sequence comes from Gammaproteobacteria bacterium, assembly GCA_028864905.1. Classification (GTDB taxonomy): domain Bacteria; phylum Pseudomonadota; class Gammaproteobacteria; order Natronospirales; family REEB76; genus REEB76. Next base: position 15,804 of record JAGWLP010000014.1, on the reverse strand, counting down.
GCTCGAGGCCGAGCGCATCGGCGTCCTCGCCGGCAACACGGAACAGGTTGCCTTCGACGTACACGGTGAAGCTCCCGCCCAGCGATTGCGTGACGTTCAGGATGATGCCTTCGGGCAGGATCACCTCGTTGCCCGAGGGCACCATGCGCGCTTTGCACGCGCGTCTCAGCGGAATGGGGGTGCGATCGTACATGGCTATTCGGTGGACACTTCGGCGGGCCGCGCTTGGGCGGGCGGCCGCAATGCGGCATTCAAGGCGTGCCAGCACAGGCTCGCGCACTTCACGCGCGCTGGATACTCGCTTACGCCGGAGAGCGCCGCGAGATTGCCCAGTGCTTCCAGGTCAAGATCCTGGCCGTCTCCGGTAAGCAGCGCGCGCATCCGGCCAAAGAGCTGTTCGGCTTCTGCAAGGGTCTTGCCCTTGACGTTCTGGCTCATCAACGAGGCGGAGGCGACCGAAATCGCGCAGCCGGAGCCTTCGAAGCTCACGTCGCTGATGCGGTCGCCGTCCAGCTTGAGATACAGCATCAGCTTGTCGCCGCACAGCGGGTTGAAGCCTTCCTGGGTGCGCGTGGCGTCGGCCATCTTGCGGAAATTGCGCGGACTGCGGTTGTGATCCACGATCACGTCCTGATACAGCTCCCGGAGGTCCATCAGCGGAATACCTCGCGTACCTTGGCGAGTGCCGCGACCAGCGCATCGATGTCCTCGCGGGTGTTGTAAAAGGCCAGCGAGGCGCGCGCGGTGGCGGGAATGCCGAAGCGTTCCATTACCGGCATGGCGCAATGGTGGCCGGTACGGATCGCCACGCCTTCCTGATCCACGATCGTGCCGATGTCGTGCGGGTGGATGCCGTCCATGACGAAGGACAGCACGCCGACCTTGGTCGGCGCTGTGCCCACGAGTCTGAGGCCGTGGACGCGCCGCAGACGCTCGCTGCCATAGTCCAGCAAATCCTGATCGTGGCGTGCGATGCGGTCCATGCCTACGTTTTGCAGGTAATCCACCGCCGCGCCCAAACCGATGGCACCCGCAATGTGGGGCGTGCCCGCCTCGAATTTGTGCGGCAGCTCGTTCCAGGTGCTGCCCGAAAAGCGCACGGTGCGGATCATGTCGCCGCCGCCCTGCCAGGGCGGCATCTCCTCGAGCAGCGCCTGTTTTCCGTACAGCACGCCGATGCCGGTGGGGCCGAACATCTTGTGGGCGGAAAAGGCATAGAAATCGCAATCCAGTTCCTGCACGTCCACGGGCAGGTGGGGCACCGCCTGCGCACCGTCCAGCACCACGAGTGCGTGGTGTTTGTGCGCGAGCACCGTCATGTCCCGCACCGGGTTGACGGTGCCGAGGGCATTCGACACGTGCGCAAGCGCGACCAGCCGTGTGCGCGGGCTGAACAGATGCTCGTAGGCGCCGGGCACCAGCACGCCCTCGTCCGTGATCGGAATGACCTTGATATCCAGGCGCAGTTGTTCCGCCAGCAGTTGCCAGGGCACGATGTTGGAGTGGTGCTCCATGTGCGACACGATGATTTCGTCGCCGGCCCGCAAGTGGCTGCGGCCGTAGCTCTGGGCCACCAGGTTGAGGGATTCCGTGGTGCCGCGGGTAAATACGATCTCGCGCACCGAGGCTGCATGGATGAAGCCACGCACCTTGTCGCGCGCCGCCTCGTATTGCGCGGTGGCGCGCTCACTGAGTGCGTGCACGCCGCGGTGCACGTTGGCGTTGGTTTCGCGGTAATAACGCGCGACCGCATCAATGACGCTCTGCGGCTTTTGCGCGGTGGCGGCGTTGTCGAGATACACCAGTGGCTTGCCGTGCACGGTTTGTTGCAACAGCGGGAAATCCCTGCGCCACGCAAGCGGATCGAAACCCGTGGTGGTCTGGCGGGGGGCAGCGCGCGGACTGCGGACCGTGCTCATGCGCATTTTTCGGTCGCCGCCTGGGGCAGCGCAGTGGCGAGTTGCGCCTGCGCAAAGCTGCGCAGTGCGGGCGAGGCGATGCGGTCGGCGACTACGCGTGCGAATGCGCCGGTGAGCATTTCACGCGCGGTGTCGAGATCCAATCCGCGCGAGCGCAGGTAGAACAGCGCCTGTTCGTCCAGTTGCCCTATGGTGGCGCCGTGACTGCATTTCACGTCGTCGGCGTAAATCTCGAGTTCCGGCTTGGTGTCGATCTCGCCGTTGCGCGTCAACAGGAGATTGTTGTTGGTCTGGGTGGCGTCGGTTTTGACGGCCGCTTCGGCCACGACCACCTTGCCGTTGAACACCGCGTGCCCGCGGTCGCTGATGATGCCGCGGTAAAGCTCGTCGCTCGTCGTATGCGCCGCCAGGTGATCGATGCGCGTGTGGTTGTCCACGTGCCGGCGCCGGTCCGCGAGATACAGACCGCTCATGTGCACCGACGCGCCGGGGGCTTCCAGGCGCACGCGCAGGTCGTTGCGCACCCATTGGCCGCCCAGATTGTAGATCTGCGAGACCAGGCGGCTGTGCTCCTGCTGTGACACGTACACGCGGCTCACGTGAAAGTCATCCGGCGCTTCACGCTGCACCGCGAGATAGTCGAGCTGCGCTCCGGAACCGAGCACAATCTGCGTGCAACTGTTAGTGAAATTGGCGGCACCGGTCAGGCCAAAATGACTTTCGACGAGAGTCAAGCGGGAGTTTTCGTCGAGCGCGAGAATCACGCGCGGATGGTTGGCGCAAGGCTCGGCAAGCGGCGTGGAGAGGAATATCAATTGCAGCGCAGCGGGAACCTGCGTGCCTGCGGATACCTCAATCAGGGTGCCATGGGCGAGAAACGCCGTGTTCAGCGCCGTGAACGGATCGTGGTCCCAGAGCGCCTGGGGCAGAAGCAGGTCGCGAATGCGCGTGTCCCGTTCGCGCAGCGCGACATCCAGGGACGTGATCCGCAATTCTTCGACAAGCGTCGCCCCGGCGTTGAGTGCGGGTGCCGGCACGCCATTCACGAACACCAGCCGTTGCGCGCCTTCCTGGAGCAGCAGTGCGGCGTCGAGTGAGGCGGCATCAACAATTGCCGGCTGTGCGGCCGCCGGGCTGAAGCGCAGTTTCTGCAGCGCGCGCGTATTGCTGTACTTCCAGTCCTCGTGTCGCTCCGGCGGGAAGCCGCGTTCGGCAAACTGCGCAAACGCGTTGCGGCGCAGCGCCGCCAACCAGTCGGGCGCGTGCCGGCCTTGCAGCGCCTCGAAGCTGTCGGCGTACGCCTGCACGGGTTCGGCCACGGCGTTCATGCGACGGCCTCGGCCGTCACCCACTCGTAACCGCGCTGTTCAAGTTCGCTGGCCAGGGTTTTGTCGCCGGATTTGACGATGCGGCCGTTAGCGAGTACGTGCACATAGTCGGGCACCACGTAATCGAGCAGGCGCTGATAGTGAGTGACCAGCAGCATGGCGCGCTCCGGGCTGCGCAGGGCATTGATGCCCTGCGCCACGACCTTGAGCGCATCGATGTCCAGCCCGGAATCCGTCTCGTCGAGCAGTGCCAGCCTGGGCTCGAGCACCAGCATCTGCAGAATCTCGTTGCGTTTCTTTTCGCCGCCGGAGAATCCTTCGTTGACCGCTCGGTTCAGGAAGGTCGCATCGATGTCCACCAGTTTCATTTTTGCCTTGACGAGCGACAGGAACTTCACTGCGTCCACCTGTTCCTCGCCACGGTGTTTGCGGATGGCGTTGTAGGCGGTCTTGAGGAGGTAGACGTTGTTGACACCCGGGATTTCCACCGGATACTGCAGCGCCAGGAATACGCCGTCGCGCGCGCGCGTTTCCGGGTCCAGAGCGAGCAGATCCTTACCCTGGTAGCTGACACTGCCGGCGGTGACAGCATAGCCGTCGCGGCCGGCGAGAATGTTCGCGAGCGTGCTTTTGCCGGAGCCGTTGGGGCCCATTACGGCGTGAACCTCGCCGGCTTTGACTTCAAGGCTTACGCCTTTGAGGATTTCCTTGTCGGCGACTTTGGCATGTAGATTCTTTATGACCAGCATCGTTCAACCTTGCTTGTGTTAACCGTCCCTGGTGCATTGACCAGCCCGGCCTTCCCTGGCCGGGCGCTCGCCGGGGCGAAGCAGTGCTTCGCCTTCATCCGGTTCGCCCCATGACCGCGTACACCTCGCCGGCTTTAACTTCAAGGCTTACGCCTTTGAGGATTTCCTTGTTGGCGACTTTGGCATGTAGATTTTTTATAACCAGCATCATTCAACCCTGACTTGAGTAACCGTCCCTGGTGCATTGATCGGCCATGCTTTCCATGGCATGGCGTTCGCGGGGGCGACGCAGTGCGTCGCCTGATTCCCGCTCACCCCACCGCGCCTTCCAGCGAAACCGCGAGCAATCCCTGGGCTTCCACCGCGAATTCCATCGGCAATTCCTTGAACACGTCCTTGCAGAATCCGCTCACCACCATGTTGACCGCATCTTCGGCGGAAATGCCGCGGCTGCGGCAGTAGAACAACTGGTCATCGTCAATTTTCGAGGTGGTGGCCTCGTGCTCCACCTTGGCGGTGGGATTCTTGACCTCCATGTAGGGGAAGGTGTGCGCGCCACAGCGGTTGCTGAGCAACAGGGCGTCGCACTGGGTGTAATTGCGCGCGTTGTCCGCGCCGCCCAGCACTTTCACCAATCCGCGGTAACTGTTCTGGGAACGTCCGGCGGAAATGCCTTTGGACACGATGGTGCTGCGCGTGTTCTTGCCGATATGCAGCATCTTGGTGCCGGTATCGGCCTGCTGAAAGTTGTTGGTGACCGCGACCGAGTAAAATTCGCCGATCGAGTTGTCGCCGCGCAGGATCACGCTCGGATACTTCCAGGTGATGGCCGAGCCGGTTTCCACCTGGGTCCAGGCGATGTGCGAATTGGCGCCGCGGCATTCGCCGCGCTTGGTGACGAAGTTGTAGATGCCGCCCTGGCCATTGGCGTCGCCCGGGTACCAGTTCTGCACGGTGGAATACTTGATGTGCGCGCCTTCGAGTGCGATCAATTCCACTACCGCGGCGTGCAACTGGTTGTTGTCGCGCATCGGCGCCGTGCAGCCTTCGAGATAGCTCACGTAGGCGCCTGCTTCCGCGATGATGAGCGTGCGCTCGAACTGGCCGGTGTTGGCGGCATTCATGCGGAAATACGTGGACAGTTCCATGGGGCAGCGCACGCCCTTGGGCACGAACACGAACGAGCCGTCGCTGAACACCGCGGAGTTGAGGCTGGCGAAGAAGTTATCGGAGTAGGGCACCACCGAACCGAGGTATTGCTCCACCAGCTGCGGGTGATGCTGCACCGCGTGGGAGAACGAGCAGAAAATGATGCCAACTTCCGCGAGCTTCTTGCGGAAAGTGGTGGCGACCGAAACCGAATCGAACACCGCGTCCACCGCGACGCCCGCCAGCTTGGCGCGTTCGTGCAGCGGCACGCCGAGTTTCTCGTAGGTTTCCAGCAGTTTCGGGTCCACGTCGGCAAGACTTTTCGGGCCCTCTTCCTTTTTCTGCGTCTTGGGCGCCGAGTAATAGGAGATCGCCTGATAGTCGATCGGCGCATGCTGGACGTGCGCCCACTGCGGCTCGTGCATGCTGATCCAGTGACGGTAGGCCTTGAGGCGCCACGCGAGCATGAATTCCGGCTCGCCTTTTTTGGCCGAGATCAGCCGGATCACGTCCTCGTTCAGGCCGGGCGGCACCGTATCGGCTTCGATGTCGGTGACGAAGCCGTGGCGGTACTCGCTGCGCATCAGCTTTTCCAGGTCAGTTGCGCGTTTGGCCATGCGCTTGCCTCGTTCAGGTGCGGGAGTGGCGTGCGTGCGTGAGTAGCGCGCCAAAATCCATGTGCAGCGGTACCGCGGCGGTCGGCCGCGCGAGCTGCGCCAGCGTTACGGTACGCAGCGCCTCGCGGATCGCCATGCTGATGCGCTGCCAGTTGTGACCGACGCCGCATACGGCTTCAAGATTGCAGCGGTCGTGTCCGAGGCTGCACTGCGTGATGGCGACCCGGCCTTCGACCGCGTCGATGATCTCCACCGCGGTAATGCGCTCCGGCGCGCGCGCCAGGCTGTATCCGCCGCGTGCGCCGCGCTGCGAGGTCACCAGGCCGGCGCGCGTGAAACACTTGAGCAATTTGCTCACCGTGGGCACGGTCAGGTGCGTTCCGGCGGCCACGTCGGAGGCGGCAAACACGGCTTCCGGCTTGAGCGCCATGTGCGCCAGCACCACGGTGCCGTAATCGGTCAGTTTGCTTACACGCAGCATCGGCCTTGGACTCGGAAACGATATGGGACTATTCTAGTCCTGTAAGCAGCAATAACCAAATTCAAACCCTCCCATGGAGACCCTGCGTGTTTTATGAAGTCCGGCTAGCCCACATGATTTTCGCGGGCGGCAGCATTGTGCTATTCGTGTTGCGCGGCGGGTTTACCGTGCTGGCTGCCCGGCCGCTGCCGCAGCGCATCTGGAAGGTGCTGCCCCACATCGTGGACAGCCTGCTGCTCGCCATGGGCATCTGGCTCGCGGTGATGCTCAGGCTCAATCCCTTCCACGTCACCTGGCTGGGCGTGAAGATCCTGTGCGTGATCGGCTACATCGTACTCGGGGTGTTGGCATTTCGTCTGCAGCGGCCACGCTGGCTGCGGTTTGCCCTGTTCGCCGCTGCCATCCTGCTGTTCGCGTTTATCGTGAGCATTGCGATTTTCCGGGATGCACGCGGTATATTTGTGCTCATGGCTTGACCCAGGAGCGCGCCATGGCACAGGAATTCGCCGACTTCCGCACGTTTTACGGGTTCTATCTGAGCGAGCATCGCAATCGCAGCAACCGGCGGTTGCATTTCATCGGCAGCTGGCTGGTTCTGCTTACCTTGATCGGCGTGTTGGTCAGTCAATGGTGGTGGGGTTTCATATTGATGCCGGTTTTCGGCTATGGCTTTGCCTGGGTCGGGCACTTCTTCTTCGAAAAGAATCGTCCTGCCACTTTCAAGTATCCATTGCGCAGCCTCGCGGGCGATTGGGTAATGTTCCGGGATATTTTGTTGCGCCGCATTCCGTTCTAGACTGATTCTCAAACTTCGCTTACTTAAGTAAAATACCCGCCCTCCGATAACAAGGAATCCCGCGGCTCAGGGGAGAGTGTGCGCATGCATCCGTGGTACGCAAGCTGGCTGTTGTGGCTGGCGATCGCAGTGCTGGCCTGCCTGTTGGCGGCCGTTATTGCCCTTTTCATCCGGCTGCGCCTCACGGCGGCGCGCCGCAACATGCTCGGGACCTTGCGCAACATTGCCGACCGGCTGATGCGCGACGTGGTATTGCCGGACAGTGTCGGCGGCCGCATCGGAGTGGACGCGCTGCTGCTGCGCGACGGCAAGCTCTACCTGCTGTTGCTGCGCCACGCCGATGGCGCCGTGTTTGCCGGCAGCAAAATGGACCAGTGGAGTGCCGTGGGACGGCGGCGTTTCGTGTTCCGCAATCCGCTGCACGCATTGCAGGATCGCAGTATTGCGTTGCGCGCATTGACCCCGGAACTAAATATCGTGCCGCGCGTGCTGTTCACCGGCAAGTGCCATTTTCCCAAAGGCTGCCCACCCGAAGTGGAGTTGTTCGAAGGTTTCGCCCGCCCGCTGCGGCGCAAGAAAAAGCCGGCAGTTGCGCTGGATGCCAAGCTCAAGGCTGCGTGGACGAAGCTGTGTACGGCTGCTGGTGTTCATGCCGACGAGGAATTGCCGGCAGTCACGACCCAATCGTCCGATGCGCCGATGGTCTGACAGCGCCACCCATCAGCATCGCCGCAATATCCATCTGCGATCTTCATGGCTACGGCGACTACACGCGCCGCCCGTTCATCATGCACATCACCCGGGATTGTGCGCCCGGTGGTCAGCCAGCACTTGCGCCACGCAGGCAGTGAGTTTCTTGGCCGTGGGAATGTGCAGGAATTCGTTCGGGCCGTGCGCGTTGGCATGCGGACCGAGGAGGCCGGTCACCAGGAACTGTGCCTTGGGGAATTTCTTGCCGAGCATGCCCATGAACGGAATGCTGCCGCCGGTGCCCATGTACATGGCGTCCTTGCCGAAAAATGCTTTCGAGGCGGCCTGCATGGAGCGCTCCAGCCAGGGAGACACGGGCGAAGCATTCCAGCCACCCATGGCTGCTGGATCGGATGTGAATTTAACGCGCGCGCCATAAGGCGGATTTTTTTCCAGCAAGCTTTTGACTTCGGCCATCACTTTGCGCGCGTCCGCCGTCGGAGGAAGACGGAAAGACAACTTCACCGCTGTACCCGGACGCAGCACGTTGCCGGCGTTATCAATCGCTGGCAGTCCCTCGGCGCCGGTAACGGAAAGGGTTGCGCCCCAGGTGTTTTCCGCAAGCAGCTTGGCCGGATTCGTGGAGGTCGGCCGCATGCCTTTCACGAACGGGAATTTACCGTAAACGCTTTTGCCGAGCACTTTCGCGGCGCGCTGTATCTGGGTGCGGCGTTGCGCGGGAATCACAAGTTTCAGGCTTTTGAGTTTGCTGGCGCCGGTGGCGCTGTTCTCGACGCGGTCCAGCAGAGTGCGCAAAATCCGGAAACTTGAGGGCACGATCGGGCTCGCGGCGCCGGAATGCACGCCCTCGGTGAGCACGTCCACGGCCAGCGTGCCGGTCAGATTGCCGCGCAGCGAGGTGGTGCACCAGAGCTGGTCGTAGTTGCCGCACTCGGCATCGAGACACACCACCAGACTCACTTTGCCGAGACGCTCGCCCAATTGGGAAATGTAGAACGGCAGATCCAGACTGCCGGATTCCTCGCAGCACTCGATGACCACCACGCAGCGCGCGTGCGCAAGGTTTTGATCGTGCAAGGCGCGGATCGCAGTGAGCGAGGCAAATACCGCGTAGCCGTCGTCGGCGCCGCCGCGGCCGTAAAGCTTATCGTCGCGGCGCACCGGCGTCCACGGATCCAGACCCTCGGCCCAGCCGGTGAATTCCGGCTGCTTGTCGAGATGGCCATAGAGCAGCACGGTGTCCGTGCCTGCGCCGGGAATTTCAATGAACAACAGCGGGGTGCGGCCTTCAGCCCGCAGGATTTCAAGCTGCATGCCCGGAACTGCATTACGGCGGCACCACTCGGCTGCGAGTTGCACGGCGCGCTCCATGTGGCCGTGCTGCTGCCAGTCGCGGTCAAAGGCGACCGACTTGTTGGGAATGCGGATGTAATCCTGAATCGTAGGCAGTATGGAATCGTCCCAGTTGCGGCCGACGAACTGCTGGATTTTTTCTTGATTCACTGTGATCTCCGGACGGGTAGAGCGATGCGTGTACTCATTTTAACAGGATGTTGAAAAAACGCCTGGCGTTGGCTGTGGTTTCATCGGCAACCTGCGCGCGGGGTTTACCCACGCACTCCGCCACAGTCTCGCATATATGTGCGAGATACATCGGCTCGTTGCGATGCGTGTGTGGTTTGGGTTTGAGGTCACGCGGCAGCAGATAGGGCGCATCGGTCTCCAGCATGAGCCGGTCGCCGGGAATCAGTTTGACCAGTGCGCGCAGATGCGCACCACGGCGCTCATCGCAGATCCAGCCGGTGATGCCGATGTGGCAGTCGAGTTCCAGGTAATCCTGCAGTTCCCGCTCGCCATCGGTGAAACAATGTACGACCGCGGCGGACAAGCGCGGCCGCCAGCGCCGTAACATCGTGGTGAAATCCGCGTGCGCGTCGCGCTGGTGCAGGAATACCGGCTTGTGGGTTTCCGCCGCCAGTTCCAGTTGCGCTTCGAACACCCGGCGCTGCTGGTCCTGAGGGGAGAAATTGCGGAAATAATCCAGGCCGCATTCGCCTACCGCCAAGACTTCTGGTTCGGAAAGCAGTGCGCGTAGTGCAGCTGGCGCGCCTAGATCAAAATCTTTAGCCTGATGTGGATGCGTGCCGGCGGTGGCAAACAATGTGCCCGGCCATTGGCGGCACAGTTCGAGCGCCTTGCGGCTGTGCTCCGCGTCACTGCCTGTGACAATGAATTGTTGGACGCCGACTGCTTGTGCGCGGCCGATCACCGCTTCGCGGTCAGCGTTGAAGCTGTCGTGCGTCAGATTGGCGCCGATATCTATCAGTGCGTGGTGCGTGTTCACAAGCTGCTGGGATCCTGACGGTAGAAGAGACACAGTTGCCGATAAAGCTCGGGCAGACGCGTGCGCAATATAACCGGTGTTTCAAAAAATGCTTCACTCGCCACGGCGAAGAACTCGCCGGGGTTCTCGAGACCGTAAGGGTCAAGCACGGTAATCTCGCCCGCCTGCCATGCGCGTTGCAATACGGCATGGGCTTGCTTGAAGACGCGCGTCCATTCGCCGCGGCGCATGTTTCGGTGCAGGGGTGGAAAGCCGTTGGCTTCGCCGTTCAACATGTCGAGCTTGTGTGCGAATTCGTGGATCACCACGTTGTGTCCGGGCGGCGTGCCCACTTGCATCACCGATTCCCAGGACAGGATCAGCGGGCCTTGTTGCCAGGATTCGCCGGCCATGACGCGCTGGTCGTGGTGCACCACGCCGGCCGCGTCCACAAACTGGCGATTGGGAATGAACAAGCCGGGATAGAGCACCACGCCGTGCCAACCGCGATACCATCTGAGACCGAGATTCAGGATCGGAATGCAGGCATGCGCTGCGAGCAGCGTGCGCATGCCATCGTCAAGCTGCAATCCCCGTACCGGCTCCAGTGACTTTTCCGCCAGGAACAGCGTAGCCAGCACGCGCAGACGGGCTTGCGCGCCGGCGCTGAGGCGGCGCGCTGGCGCGCAATGGTCGAGCGCCTGCCGCCAGGCACGCTCGCCGATCGGCCGGCGTTTGAGAATGGAACGTTCACGCCATTGGCGGAGAAGGGTCAGCATGGGTGTACAGTGCCGAGCGTCAATCCATTATCCAATGGTGCCCGCGATTGCCCGCTGTCGGCATCAGGTCCGGCACACTGTACGCGAGGAGGTGGAGCATGTCTCCGGAGATGACAGTTTTGGCGGTAGTCACCTTGTTCTACCTGTTTTCCTGGTTGCCGCCACTGATCGCCCAATCCCAAACGTACGGGTTTCCCTGGAACGCAGGCAAGCGCGTGGGCGAAGAGCGGCCGGCGTTGCCGGCAACCGCCGAACGTGCGCTGCATGCGCACGACAACCTGCGGGAAAATTATCCGCCGTTTGCCATCGCCGTCCTGCTGCTCGCTTTCACCGGCGGCTTTACCCAATATACGGCCTGGGCCAGTCTGGCCTTCCTGGCTGCGCGGCTGGTGCATATGCCGGCCGGTATTTTGGGTGCGTCCTGGTTGCGCAGTTCCAGCTGGCTGGTGGGCCTGGCCGCCACCCTGTACCTGCTGATTATGGCCCTGGTGGCGCTGGTCTAGCCCAGCCATGGGCGATGCCCATAGAATCATGGGGTCCCGCAATTTATCGTTTCGCTGACCCGTGAAGCAGGCTTGGTGCGTGCGCCGTGCGCGGAATGCGGCGACAGTTTTTCCGCGGGGCTGCGCTTGCTGTTACTGGCGACACGCGTGAATCGAATAGCGCTACCGAGCTCAAATCCGGAAAGTGGAACAACCAATGGGCATGTTGGAATCGATGGAATACCGCTGGCGCCGCAGTACGCGCGCGAAGCAGTTGCAGGTGCGCATCACGCCTTGGCAGGGGATCGAGGTGGTGATTCCCACGCACACCAGCAAGGAGCGGGTGCGCGCATTTCTTGCCAGGCAGCGGCAGTGGATACGCAGCACCTGGTCGGAGATGCAGTCACAGCTCACGGACGCGGACCGGGAGTTGCCCAGCGAGCTGAACCTGCTGGCGCTTGGGGAACATTGGCAGGTGCATTACCGCAAACAGACGGCGGCCGCTGTCCGCGTGCACTCCGCGGCGCGTAGCCTGACCGTGCTGCATACCGATGCCGATGACGCGCGGTGCCGTGCCGCGCTGCGCCGCTGGTTGACGCGGCGCGCGCGTGTCAGTCTGCAGCCCCAGGCCCTGCAACTGTGCACGTTCATGCAGGCCAGCTACCGCCGGCTACAGATACGCGGCCAGAGCAGCCGCTGGGGCAGCTGTTCTTCCAATGGCACGCTCAGCCTGAATTACAAATTGCTGTTTCTCGAGCCGCGGTTGGTGCGTTATCTACTGGTGCACGAACTGGCACACACGCGCGTGCTCAGTCACTCGCCGCGGTTCTGGAAACTGGTGGCGCGCTACGAGCCGCACTGGCGCGAGCTGGATCGGGAATTGGGCGAGGCCTGGCGCGATGTGCCGGCGTGGGTGGAGTTGAAGTAACGAGGTGCACCGGTCGAGAGCTTTGCTGATTTCTTCCTGACCCATAGTGGCATCGCGCTTCCGAGACAGCCTGAGTGAAGCGAGAGCTCAGTCGAGAAACAGGTCAGGCGCCAAGGGGCTGCCGGGTCTGACAGCATACTTGTCCAGTTCGGTTACGCCTTCCTCGTGCAGCACTTCGTCATCAATGAAAAAATTACCTGAACAGGTCCGGGCATCCCGCGTAAGGATGGCATGCGCGGCATCGGCGACGATTTCCGGTGTACGGCATTGCTCCGCCGCCACGCGCCCGCCAAGCATGGCGATGGCTGCCGTGGCGATCACGGTGCGCGGCCAGAGCGCGTTAACCGCCACGCGTCCGGCAAATTCCGTGGCCATGCCGAGCGTGCACAGGCTCATGCCGTACTTGGAAATGGTGTAGGCGGTGTGTCTCGCGAACCATTTGGGCGCGAGATTGGGCGGTGGCGCAAGATTGAGAATATGCGGATTCGCGGCCTGCAACAGCTGTGGCAATGCGGTTTGTGAACACAGGAAGGTTCCGCGCAGATTCACCGCTATCATCAGATCGAAGCGCTTCATGGGCGTATCGGCGGTACCCGCGAGCCAGATGGCGCTGGCGTTGTTCACCAGGATGTCAATGCCGCCGAAGTGTTTCGCCGCCTGGGCGACCGCCGCATGCACGGATTCCTCGTTGCGCACGTCGGTCTGAATGGCCAGCGCGCGTCCGCCGGCCTTTTCCACTTCGGTCGCCATCGTGTGGATGGTGCCGGGCAGCTTGGGATTGGGCTGTGCGGATTTGGCGGCAATCACGATGTTGGCGCCGTCGGCCGCCGCACGCAGTGCAATGGCTGCGCCGATGCCGCGGCTCGCGCCGGTGATGAACAGGGTTTTGCCCTTAAGCGTGTGTTCCATGAATGCGCTCCTTGCGGGTGCCCGGAATTATACTTTTCCGCGACGCATTTATGAGGAAACGACATGCGATACACCACGCTGATTGATGCGAAAACCCTGGCACGGCAGCTCAATTCCGGCTGGTGCGTCTTTGATTGCCGTTTTGCGCTCAGTGATCCATCCGCCGGTGAGCGCGCGTATGCCGCCGGACACATTCCGGGTGCGCGCTATCTGCACCTGGATCGGGACCTGGCTTCCCCAGTGACGCCTGCGAGCGGGCGTCACCCCTTGCCCGATGCGGAGATTCTGGCAGCGAAACTTGCGGGTGCTGGCGTGGGGGCCGACACCCAGGTGGTGGCCTACGACGATGCGGCCGGAGCTTTTGCTGCGCGGCTCTGGTGGCTGTTGCGCTGGCTGGGTCATCCGCAAGTCGCGGTGCTTGACGGCGGCTGGGCCGAGTGGCTCAGGGAAGGTCGGCCGGTCAGTTACGAGCCACCGCCAGAGTCGGCACGGGGGAACTTCCGGGCCAGACCGGATGACCGTAAGTGGCTCAGTTCCGGGTCCGTGCTGCGACGCGTGCATGCCGGCATCGGCCGGCTGCTGGACGCGCGCGCCGCTGAGCGCTTTCGCGGTGAGCAGGAACCGATTGACGCAGTGGCCGGCCATGTACCGAGCGCCGTCAACCTGCCGTATTTGGGGAACATTTCGGGGAATGGACGATTCCAATCAGCCGAGACGCTACGTACGCGCTTCTTGGCGGCCCTCGCCGGCGCGGCATCCGGCGAGACAGTCTGCATGTGTGGTTCCGGCGTCACCGCCTGCCACAACCTGCTGGCCATGGAGGTGGCGGGACTGAGTGGCGGCAGGCTGTATGCGGGTTCCTGGAGTGAGTGGATTCGTGACCCATCACGGCCGGTGGCGCGGGGTCCGTAGTGACTTTACTGTAACAACGTAATTCTTCGTATTTTTGCGCTATACTTTGAGTGTGTTCCGGGTTTGGCCCGGAGGAGGTGGACGATGAATGCTCGATTCAGTGCATGGGTGCTCGGCTTGGTGCTGGCAGCCGTAGGCGTGACGGCCACGGCGGCTTCGCCGTTTGTGGGTTCGCGCAGCGAGCCCCATGGCGTGCTGTATCTCAATGTGAACCAGACCGCGAAGCAGATCTGGCCGGTAAAAATCTGGGCGGTGGATGGCGAGCTGACCAACCGTTCCGACCAGGGCGTGTTGTGGGTCAAACCCGGCGACTACACGTTCAATATCAAGCTGGGCGCAGTCAACATCGCCGATGTTCCGGGCCTCTCGCGCAATGCCGCGTATGGACAGAAGGCGCATGAACTGAAGCTGAATGTGCAGGCCGGCACCGCCTATTACATCGGCGCCAAATTTGCGGCTTCGGGCAAATGGCAGCCCGTAGTGTGGAAGACGGAAGCCGCCAAGTATTAAGTTTTTGCTTGCAGGTTTCACCTGCGCGCAGGAGGCAATCCATGAATATCGCAATTCGCAATTCGCTGGCCTGGTGTGCGGGTGTGCTGTGTGCGGCGATCTGCGTCACGGCGTTTGCCGCAGTTTCGTCCGCGTTCGTGAACTCGCGCAGCGAGCCGCATGCCGCTCTGTATCTGAATTACAAGATGGTGCCCCAGCAGATATATCCGGTGCGCATCTGGATGGTGGATGGCACGCTCACCAACCGTTCGGACCAGGGCGTGGTGTGGATGAAGCCGGGCGACTACACGCTGCGCATCAAACTCACCAAGGTCGTGAATCTCGACTACGTGCCCGGTCTCAAACAGAAGCTGCCCGATGCCCGCCAGATGCAGGACCTGAAACTCGCCCTGCAAGCCGGCAAGGCCTACTACATCGGTGCCAAATTCGATGCTTCCGGCAATTGGGAACCGGTGGTGTGGAAAACCGAAGAGCTCAAGTAAGCGCGCGACCCGTTGCATTCAGCCGCCGTTATCAGTCAGGATAACGGCGGTTTTTTATGCGTGGTCAATGGGGTTTGACGAGGGAGGCTGGTCATGCAGGACACCGCCAACGCACTCACCGACGGCATGCTCGATTCGCTGCGTCGCACCCGGCCGTGGGTGATTTTTCTGGCCATACTGGGTTTTATTCTTACCGCCTTCATGATCATCGGCGGACTCTGGATGTTCGCGGCGTTCAGTCTCATCGGCGCCATGCCTGCGCAACAGCCGTTGCCGCGGGTTTTCGGCCCCGCGCTTGGCTTCGGTATCGGCGCGGCGGAAATTGTGGCAGCGGTATTCATGTATCTGCTGCCCGGCATCATACTGTTCCGCTATGGCTCGGCCATCGGGCGCATGGTTCCGGGGAACATCCAAGTGGCGGTGGAAGACGCGCTGGCGCGGCAGAAATCCTTCTGGAAGTACCTCGGTATGCTCATGATCGTGC
Source organism: Gammaproteobacteria bacterium (assembly GCA_028864905.1). Taxonomy (GTDB): domain Bacteria; phylum Pseudomonadota; class Gammaproteobacteria; order Natronospirales; family REEB76; genus REEB76. The sequence goes on along the minus strand of JAGWLP010000014.1, from coordinate 245 downwards.
TGCTTGTCGTGTACGTACTGCTGATTGCCGGAATGATTGTCAGCTTTGGAATCCTGGCGGTACACGGCGTGCATGCGGGACCCGCCACGACCGCCTGAGCGCATAAAAACCCCCCGCCGGTGGCGGGGTCTTGCACATCAGAACGGAGCTTTGACCCCCGCCGAACTGGAATTGCGTTGTGTGTCGCGCCGTGGGACGGATTACGCCGCCAACTGACGCAAGACGTATTGCAAAATGCCGCCGTT
>JAGWLP010000089.1 GCA_028864905.1 Gammaproteobacteria bacterium | reverse complement strand
CTGTTCCGCGTGGCCTGCGGCCTGGATTCGATGATCCTGGGCGAGCCGCAGATCCTCGGCCAGATCAAGCAGGCGTACGAGCTGGCACAGGAGAGCGCCGTCACCGGCCAATATCTGCATCGCCTGTTCCAGTACGCCTTCGCGGTCGCAAAACTGGTGCGCACCGACACCGCCATCGGCGAAAACCCGCTGTCGGTGGCACACGCCAGCGTGCAGCTGGCGCGGCGCATTTTTGCGGATTTTCGCGAACTCACGCCATTGTTGATCGGTGCCGGCGATGCCAGCGAACTTGTGGCCCACCACCTGCACGAGCAAGGCGCGCGCCGTCTGATCATCGCCAACCGCACCTTCAGCCACGCGCACGCACTCGCCGAGCGCTTTGGCGGCTATGCCATCGGCCTGCACGAGATCGCCGCGCATCTGGAAGAAGCCGATATCGTGATTGCCTCGATCGCCAGCCCGGAACCCATCCTCACGCAGGCAACGGTGGTCGCGGCCTTCAAGTCGCGCAAGCACCGGCCGTTGCTGATTATCGACATCGCCGTGCCACGCAACGTGGAGCCGGCCGTGACAAAACTCGCGGACGTGTACCTGTTTACCATCGACGATCTGCACGGCATCGTGGAAAACAGCCTGCGCTCTCGCCAGGCAGCGGCACGCGAAGCGGAGAGCATCATCGAGACACAAGTGGCGCGCTTCATGCAGGAGTTGCACGGCCTGGATGCGGTGCCGACCATCCGTGCGGTGCGCGATCATGCCGAGGAGCTGCGCAATCACACGCTGGCCCAGGCTCAACGGATGCTCGCCGGCGGTACCCCGCCCGAGGAAGCCCTTAAGTATCTCGCCGAAACGCTCACCAACCGCCTGCTGCATGCACCCAGCGCGTATCTGCGCCAGGCGGCCCGCGAAGGCCGCGACCACATCATGCGCCAGGCGCACGCGCTGTTCGGCCTGAAGGATGACGAGCCGGGCCCGGACAAAGACGAGCACTCCTGAGCGCCCATGAAGTATTCCATCCGTCAAAAACTGGAGCGCCTGGTTGCGCGTCACGAAGAGCTGGCGGCACTGCTTGCGAGTCCGGCGGTCATCGGCGACCAGAAGCAATTCCGCGACCTGTCCCAGGAATACGCGCGACTCGCACCGCTCACACAAAATTTCCGCGCATGGCAAGCCGTGGAGACCGACCTGCACAGCGCCCAGGCCATGGCCCAAGACCACGATGCCGCGCTGCGCACGCTGGCCGAAGAGGAACAGCGCGCGGCCGAAGCACGGCTGGCCGCGCTCGAACCGCAGTTGCTGGCGCTGCTGCTGCCCAGCGATCCGCACGATAGCGGCAATCTGTTTCTGGAAATCCGCGCCGGGACGGGCGGCGACGAGGCGGCGTTATTTGCCGGCGATCTGTTCCGCATGTACGCCCGCTACGCCGAAACACTCGGTTGGCGGCTCGAAGTCCTGAGCGAGAATCCAGGCGAGCACGGCGGCTACAAGGAAATCATCTCGCGCGTCATCGGCCAGGGCGCCTATTCGCGGCTGAAATTCGAATCCGGGGTGCACCGCGTGCAACGTGTGCCGCAAACCGAAGCCCAGGGGCGCATCCATACCTCCGCCTGCACGGTGGCGATCCTGCCGGAAGTCGAAGCGCTGGACGATATCGAAATCAATCCAGCGGATCTCAAGGTGGACACCTACCGCTCCTCGGGCGCGGGTGGCCAACATGTCAACAAGACCGATTCCGCCGTGCGCCTGACGCACATTCCCAGCGGCATCGTGGTGGAATGCCAGGACGAACGCTCCCAGCACAAGAACCGTGCGCGCGCCCTGTCGCTGTTGAAGGCCAAACTGCTGGAGTCCGAACGCGAGAAACAGCGCAGTGCGCAGGCGCAATCACGCAAGCTGCAAGTCGGCAGCGGCGATCGCTCCGAACGCATCCGCACCTACAATTTCCCGCAGGGCCGGGTCACCGACCACCGCATCAACCTGACGCTCTACAAGCTCAATGACATTCTGCAGGGCAGGCTGGATGATCTGATCGTGCCGCTCATGAACGAATATCAGGCGGAACAACTCGCTGAAATGGCGGTTCAGTGAACTGCGGCACGCGCCTGCAGATTGCGGTATTGGACGTAACACACCGCCAGCACGTAGCACCACACGACAGCGCCGACAACCGGCATCAGGCCAAGGTCGTACCACAGCTTGGGCGGCGCTGATGCGGCCAACAGGTTTCCCGAACCCAATTGTTGTACCGCACTCATGATGTCCGGCCAGCTGGCAATGACGTCGTAAACCAGCAGCACGATCGCGGGCGCCGACAGCACCGCCGAACTCCGCCACCACTGCGGCCAAGCGAGCGCATGGCTGTAGCCGAGCATTTCCAGCAGATTTTTGCGATCGAGAACCGCAGCGTAGGCAAAGAACGCCCAGGTAGTGCCCAGAATCACCCCCGGCACGATCAGCAGAAAAAACCCGATCCACGTGGCAATGTTGTACAGCAGGTCTCCGATCAGGATGGCCACGGCTGCGCGCACGCCGATGTGCAAAGCTTGCGCATGAGAACGTATGGTTCCGGTCACACAGTCATCCAATCGCTGGATCGCAACGCCGTAGAGCGCACTTTCCACCAGCCAGCAGATCACGGTAATCACGATGGTCGTGCGATTGATGGACGCTCCTAGCGCGCCACCACCGGCGAACAAGACGGGAATTGCATTGATCCCACCGGCGACCCACACCGGCAAAAAGACCGCCGGCAGGGATTTGAGAAACAGGCGCCAGCCGGCCTCCAGTGCCCCGCCGATCGGGAGTTGACGCAGCTCGGGAGATGCAGGCAAAGGCGGTCAGGCTTGCATGCTTGCCGTGGGCACGGAGGGCGTTACGCGCCGCACCTTGAGGTCGCGGTACAGGACGTACAGAATCGCGACCACAAACGGCGTGAACACCGCCGTGCCCACCAGCCGCAGTACGCCCTTCATCAGCAGCGTGCGACCGGTGTCGGCCCCGGCCAGCGAATGCAGCCAGGCTGCGAATGGGATAGACAGCGGTAGCATCACCACCACGACGCACAGCACAACCACGACGACCGTGATCAACAGCACCAGGAAGGTGCGCCACCAGTTGTGGAACACCAGCGCGCAACTGTGGTTCAAGGCGGCCACCGGTCCCTTGCCGTCGAGCACGATGGCAAACTGGAAAAACAGCAGATTGACCATGATGAACACTATGGCGGCAAACACGCAGACTTGCGTAACCGCAATGGCCGCGCCGCGGCCGAGCGCAGTCCCCAGCAGCGCACCGAGAACGCCGCCTACGAGTGCGGCAATCAACAAACCGATCATCAGGGTGACGAACACCAGGATTCCGGCCAGCACCAGCGCCGGCAGCTTGCCCAGCGCATAACGCAATTCATGTGATGCGGACGTGCCGGTTGCGGTGCGCTCCACCTGCCGGATAATGAGTGCGTTCACAAATGAACCGCACACCAGCACCAGCAACTCCACCAGCAGGAAGTCGGCAATGAAATGCGGGGAGCGCAGCAGTTCCAGCAAGCGGTCGCGCGTGAACGCGGCGTCACCGAGCCGCTCGGCAAAATAAAGCGTGGGCAACAGGCCGATCAGGCCGAGCAGCGCCGCCGGGCCGAACAGGCGGCCGAAACCCAGCTTGCCGAGTTCCAGCCCCCGCGACCACACCCGGCCAGGCCGCTGCGGAGTGGTGTCCAGTTGAAACATGCGTGATCCCGCCGCGCCGCTTGCAGGTGAAATCAGTGTGCCCGACGGCCGTGGCGCCTTCAAGCGCGGCGGCGCAACCAGCCGCTCAAGCTCAAACGCGCGCGCGTTGCCGGCCGTACCTCGTGGGGTGTATCGGCACTGGCATACAGCACCAGCGTCCCGCCGCGCGGCAGTATCGGAATGCGGGCATCCGCAGATGGCGGCCCACGATACAGGCACAATTCGCCACCTTCGGTGGACTGCCAGTCCGCATTCAAGTACAGAACCACCGAAACCTGGCGTGCCTGCGTGTCCCGCAACTGGTCGAGGTGGCGCGCATACCTCGTGCCCATGGGATACCGCGCCAATTGGCCTTCAAATTCAAACAAACCCAGGCAGGCACTGGCATTCAACGCGCAGCGCACCGCTTCGAGTTCCTGGTCCACAAATTGACAGGCCAGCGGTGTTTGCTGGCGGTCCAGCCACAGGGTGTAATCACCGCGAACCCGGGCCTGCAGGCGGCGCGCCGGATCGCGACCGATGCCCGCTTCGTGGAATGCGCCCTGCGCCCAAAGTTGCTCGGCCTCGACCGCGAGCGCGCGCCAGTGCGCCACGGGCAGGAAATCTTCCTGTACTGCCCATCCGTGTTCGACAAAATGATCAGCGAGATCCTGAGCGAGCGTTACTACGCGCTCATCGGCTGAGTCGTTGTTTGAGCCCGAGACTGGCCGCTTCAACGTTTGCCTGCGGGCTGTCGCCCTGAACTTTGCCGCACGATGTAACCCGATGATTCCAATAATAAAATAAAAATATCCGCTGCAAACCTTATGAATTTTGCGCAGATTCGCTAAAATTCGCGCCCGATCGCACGGTTTGCATTCAAATCGTCGAGTAGTATCATGAATTTACGTCTTCCCCGCACATTCTGGTGGTAATCAACATGAAGAAGTATCTGGTTGTCCTTTCCGCTGCCGCTTTGGCCTGTGCCCTGGCCGCCTGCAGCAAGACTGAAAATGCCGCTTCATCGGCTCCCGCGGCGTCCACGGCAGCCCCGGCGGCTTCC
>JAGWLP010000088.1 GCA_028864905.1 Gammaproteobacteria bacterium | reverse complement strand
CGCCCTCCTTGCGCTCTGCAACGCTCAGCGCCCGCTGGTGGCGTCGGGAGCGGGCGTCACGGGTTTTCCCGGAAGCGTCGGGTAAGGGATGTCTTTTAATGCCTTGCGCAGCGCGCTGCCATCCACGGAAGTATGCAGGTACCCGCCGGGCAAGGCGGACAGCGCCTCGTTGAGCGCCATGAACGCCTGGCCATAGCAGGCGCTGGATGCGCATGCGGTGGTACCGGGGGCGGAATTATCCCCTCCTGCGGTATTGGTTGCATTGGCGCGTGCATTGAGCATGCCGGTTTGTGTGCTTTCACGCACGCCCGACCACGCCTTGTTGGTGGCACAGATCAGCGTCTGGGTGAAATGGCTGCCGGTCTCGTCGTGCATGCGGCACACTACGACGTTCGCCATGCGCGGATCGGTGGACAGCGGTTCGTCCAGGCCGATCTTGATCATCTGCAGCACCTTGAGCACCATCGGTGTGCCGGTCACGGTGATCGGCCCCAGGTGCAGGACCTGATCGTCGCCCTTGTTGGTAATCAAGTCATCTGCGGAGGCTGGCGGAAGACTCAAACAGAAAACACTGCCAATCGCGAGCGCACATAGCGCAAATTTCAGGCTGTCGGTTTTCATCGAAGCTCCTCTCCTTTGGAACTTTACCCGCTTCAGTATAGGGCCTCAGGGCCTGGTCGCAGCATGCGGTGCCTGGCTGGGGGATACGGGCAGGGGAATTTTCTCCAGCAGGGCGCGGAACGCCGGACCATTGACCGGGGCATGCAAGATGTTGCCCGGCTGATTTGCCAGCATCTGGTTCAATTCAAACGCCGCGGAATCCGGAGTGCCGCCCGGGGGGCCGGGATTGGAAAGCGCCCAGCGCATGGCAGTCTGGGTTGCATCGCGACGTGCGGCCAGTGACGCGTTGGTGCCGCACGTCAATATTTGTCTTTCATGGCTGCCGATCTCATTGTGGAGGCGGCAGATCACCACGTTCGCAAGCTTCGGGTCCGAGGATTCCGGCGTGCGCAATGCCACTTTGATGAGTTGCAGGGTCTGGATGATCTGCTTTTCTCCTTTGACTTCCACCTTGCCGAGGTGCATGACGGGTGCACCATCCTGCTCGCTCGGCGATGTGGGACTCTGCGCGGTTTCGCCGCCAGCCAGCGTCGCCAACGGCAGCCACAACGCGAAAGCAAGCAGGATAGTATTTGGATATTTGAACCGGCGACGGATGTTCATGTGAGCGCTCCCTTCTGGCGACGGTGATTACAGTGGCCAGGGCCGGAGGGTGAACCGCGTGTGCGTGTATTGCCGTTTGAATATATACCGTCTTTCGTACCGAATACAGCCGAAACCGGGGAGATGCCGGGGCTGCGTCAAGGCCATGAATGGCAAAGGCCAAGCGGCTACTATAAGCCCCCGTCCCCACGCCGTCAGGAGCCGCCCATGAGCCGCACCGCCATCCACACCGACCTTGCCCCCAAGGCCATCGGTCCGTATTCACAGGCGATCCGTACCGGCAACAACGTATATCTTTCCGGCCAGATCGCGCTCGATCCGGAAACCGGTGAGCTGGTAAGGGGCGGCATCGACACGCAGGCGCGTCGCGTTTTCGCCAACCTCAAGGCGGTCTCCGAAGCTTCGGGCAAGGGTTTGGAGCAGGTGGTGCGCGTCACGGTGTATCTCACCGACCTGGTGCACTTCGCCAAGGTCAACGAAATCATGGCCGAGTATTTCCACCCGCCCTATCCGGCGCGCGTGACCGTGGGCGTGGCGGCGCTGCCGCGCGGCGCACTCGTGGAAGTGGATGCGGTAATGGCGGTGTGAGATCCGTTGCCCCGCAACCGGTTGCGCACAGCCTGCGCGGTGACACGCCCGTACGTTATTTGCGAGGCGTAGGACCGCAGCTCGCGGACAAGCTCGCACGCCTCGAGGTGCGCACGCTCTCCGATGTGCTTTTCCATCTGCCGCTGCGCTACCAAGACCGCAGCCGGGTTACGCCCATCGGCGCGCTGCGTGCCGGACAACCGGCAATGATCGAGGGAGTGGTGGAACTCGCCGACACCGTAATCCGCCGCCGCCGCGTGTTGCTGGTGCACGTGAGCGATGGCAGCGGTGCCGTCACGCTGCGTTTCTTTCATTTCAGGCAATCGCAGGCCGAGGCGTTTGCGCGCGGCGTGCACCTGCGTTGCTACGGCGAAGTGCGCACCGGTACGGCCGGTCTGGAAATGGTGCATCCGGAATACCGGATTCTGAAGGAATCCGGTGCGCCGCCCGAGGAGACCGCGCTCACGCCGATTTATCCCGCTACCGAAGGCATCGGTCAGGCGAAGTTGCGCGCGCTCGCCGGCCAGGCGCTGCAGTGGTTGAGCGACGATCCTGCGCTGTTACCGGATCTGCTGCCGGAGGAATTCCTGCGGCAGGCACACCTGCCGGGACTGAGCGCGGCGCTGTGCTACGTGCACCGGCCGCCGATCGATGCGCCGGTGGCCGCGCTCATGGACGGTTCGCACCCGGCGCAGCAGCGCCTGGCCTTCGAGGAATTGCTGGCACACCACCTGAGTCTGCGCCAGTTGCGACAGAAAGCGGATCGCAGCTGCGCGCCGGTAATCGCGGGCGCCAGCGCGCTCGCGAAAAAATTCCTGACAGCGCTGGCGTTTCGGTTGACCGGCGCGCAGCAGCGCGTGGCGCGGGAAATCCTGCAGGATCTTTCCCGGCCGCACCCCATGATGCGGCTGGTGCAGGGCGATGTGGGCTGCGGCAAGACTGTGGTGGCGGCGCTCGCCGCGCTGCATTGCATCAGCGCCGGCTGGCAAGCCGCGCTCATGGCGCCCACCGAACTTCTGGCTGAACAGCACTACCGCAATTTTCTTGCCTGGTTTGCGCCGCTGGGCCTGGAGCCCGTCTGGCTCACGGCGCGATTGTCGGCCGCGCAACGTGCACTGAGCCTAGCGAAAATACGCAGTGGTCAGGCCCAGCTCGCGGTTGGCACGCATGCGCTGTTTCAGACCGACGTCGCCTTCGCGAGGCTCGGACTGGTCATCATTGACGAGCAGCATCGCTTTGGCGTGCATCAGCGCTTGGCGCTGCGTGAAAAGGGCGCCCAAGCCGGTGGCCATCCGCACCAGCTGATCATGACGGCGACACCGATTCCGCGCACCCTGGCCATGACCGCGTACGCCGACCTCGATGTGTCGGCGATTGACGAGTTGCCGCCGGGGCGTACTCCGGTGAAAACCGTGGCGGTCGCCGAGCGGCGCCGCGCCGAGGTGGTGGCACGCGTGCACCACGCCTGCCGTGCCGGTCGCCAAGTGTACTGGGTGTGCCCACTGATCGAGGAATCCGAAGTGCTGCAATGTCAGGCGGCCGAGGATACTGCCGCAGTGCTCGCTGCCGCGCTGCCCGAGCTGCACGTCGGACTGGTGCATGGACGCATGCCGGCGCGGCTCAAGGAGCGTGCCATGGCGCACTTCCGCGTGGGCGATATCCAGCTGCTGGTGGCGACCACGGTAATCGAAGTCGGCGTGGATGTGCCGAACGCGAGCCTCATGATCATCGAGAACGCCGAGCGCCTCGGGCTCGCGCAACTGCACCAGTTGCGCGGGCGCGTGGGGCGCGGCGCGCTGGAGTCGGGTTGCGTGATGCTCTACCATGCGCCGCTGTCGGCGGCGGCGCGTGCACGCCTCGAGGTCATGCGCGCCACCAACGACGGCTTCGAAATCGCGCGCCGCGATCTGGAACTGCGCGGCCCCGGAGAACTGCTGGGCACGCGCCAGGCGGGCGAATTGCACTTGCGCATCGCCGACCTGACCCGCGATGCGCCGCTCATACCGCAGGTGCAGCAGACCGCAATGCTGCTGCTGGAGCGCTATCCCGAGCGCGCCAGCGCACTGGTTACGCGCTGGCTGGCCGACGGCGGCCGTTACCGCGAGGTTTGAACACCCATGCCTGAGCTGACCGCGAATCCGCTTCCGACTGACGGGCAGCCGCTTTGGCGGCCGGCGGATGCCTGGCGGCGCGAACCACAGCTCACGACGCTGTGGTCGTGGTTGAGTCATTCAGGCTCGCTCACGGAAAAGCTGCGCGCGGCCGTGGGCGATGCGTTTCATGTCAGGGTGCTGCATGAGGGTGTGACGCAGCTCAGCGCCGAAGATGCCGTGCTGCTGCACACCCTCCCAGGTACCGCTGCACGCCAGCGCGAAGTGCAGTTGTGCGGCGCGATTCCGCTGGTTTATGCGCGCACCCTGGCAGCGTCAAAAGCCGCGCGCTGGCTGAAAGACCTCAATTCCCAGCCGCTCGGCGATCGGGTGTTTACCGCGGCCGATACGCAGCGCAGCGCGATCGAGGTAGCGCGCCTGGATAATACCCAGCCGTTGTATCGTGCTGCCGTCAGGAATATTGAACATGCGCCGGCAATTCTCTGGGCGCGGCGCTCGGTGCTGAGCTTGGGCGACAGCCGCCTGCTCATCTATGAATGTTTTTTCAGTGTACCGGAGCGTTGATGGATCCACGCCTGCGCCCGCTGTGGAACAAACTGCGTTACAGCCGCCTGCTGCGCAACTGGCTGCCGGCGGCCGGGCGGCGCGCCTGGATATATCTCAGGCTGATGCGCATGCATCGTCCGATCGGCAGTTTCCTGCTGCTGTGGCCGACGCTGTGGGCACTGTGGCTGGCGAGCCAGGGCCGGCCCACGCCCAAAATGTTCGCGATCTTCGTGATCGGCGTGTTCGTGATGCGCTCCGCGGGCTGCATCATGAACGACTTTGCCGATCGCAGCTTCGATCCGCA
>JAGWLP010000013.1 GCA_028864905.1 Gammaproteobacteria bacterium | reverse complement strand
CGCGGCGGCCACTCGGCCGCCGCTTTTTTTGCCGCGTGTAAACCCCCGCCCTGCGGCCGGTATCCAATTACCTGACTGCGGCGTCGCACTGCGGCGGTGTCCGGGCGGACACATCGCGGTGTCCGCGGACGCGCGTGCGCTGCCGGAAGCTTCGCCGTGCTCGCGGATTGACCGGCTGCGCGCCGCGGAATCCGTGCGCGCACACACCCCAAACGTCACTTGGCGAAACTTGGCATACCGCTTGCTCATTCACTGGCATGCAAACCAACAGCCCCAAGAAAATCGTCAGCATCCGCGACACCGCCAGCCAGGACGTGGCGCTCGACAACCGCCCGCGCCGGCGGCGCAAGCGCCTCATGCTGATCGGCGGCGGCATCGCCGTGCTGATCGTGCTGGCCTTGCTGGTGCCGACGGTCATCCGCCTGCTGTCCGCCGAAGCTTCGGTCAGCGCCTCGCGCCTGAGCTTTGCCACCGTGCAACTGGGCCCGTTCGTGCGCGATATCGCCGCGGACGGACGCGTGGTCGCGGCCGTGAGCCCGACGCTGTATGCGACATCGGCGGGCTCCGTGACCCTGAAAGTCAACGCCGGCGACACCGTGAAAGCCGGGGAAACCCTGGCGGTCGTCGCCAGTCCCGAGCTGAGCAGCCGGTTCAGCCAGGAGCAATCCACGCTCTCCAGCATGCAGGTGGATCTCGAGCGCGAGCGCATCAACATCAAGATCGCGGCGCTCAACAACAAGGAAGCCATGGATCTCGCCAGCGTGAAACTGGAAGCCGCGACGCGCGAATTGAAGCGCGCGGAGGCGGCCTGGGGCTATCACGTCATCAGCGCCCAGGACTACGCCAAGGCCCAGGATGATCTGGCCGCGGCCAAGATCGAATTCGCCAATGCCCAGGCCAGCATCCAGCTCAACAAGGATGTGCTGAATTTCGACGTGCGCACCAAGCAGTTGCAGGTCAAACGCCAGCAACTGCTGGTGCAGGACCTGCAGCGCCAGGTCAACGATCTCACGGTGCGCTCACCGATCAACGGCCAGGTCGGACAGGTATTCATCGCGCCGCGCGCCACCGTCGCGCAGAACGCGCAACTGCTGACCGTGGTGGACCTGTCGGCGCTGGAGGTCGAAGTCACGGTGCCGGAAAGCTTCGCCCGTGATCTGGCCAGCGGCATGCCCGCCGAAATCAGCGGCAACGGCAGTACCTGGCAGGGTACAGTCGGCGCGATTTCGCCGGAAGTGGTCAACGGCGAAGTGGCCGCACGTGTGCGCTTCGTCGGCAATAAACCGCAGAACCTGCGCCAGAACCAGCGGCTTTCGGTGCGCATCATTCTCGACAAGCGCGCAGACGTGCTCACCGTGGCGCGCGGATCGTTCGTGGACGAATCCGGCGGGCGTTACGCCTACGTGGTGCAGGACGGCATCGCGGTGAAAACCCCGGTGCGTCTCGGCCCGAGCTCCATCGACAAGGTCGAAATCCTGCAGGGCCTGAAAGCCGGCGACCGGATCGTGATTTCCGGCACCGACAATTTCAACGGCGCGGCGCGCGTCGTGATCAGCCACTGACGACCCCTCAGGGCACCAAACAAAATGACCATTTCTGATAAATCCCCACGCGCGCAAAGCGCGCTCCCCCCTTTGCGAAGAGGGGCGAAGCCCCGAGCGGCCAGCCAGGGGCACATCGCGAAGCGATGTGCGGGAGACTAGGGATGGTCTCCCTGGACCTGTACACAGTGCAGGAAAGCAAAGTGTTCAGGGCTGCCCTGGACTTTCGGGCGAAGCAGGGTGAGCGGCAACGCCGCGAACGCCCATACAGGATGTATGGGCTGGGCTTTTGGCGAAGCAGGACTGCGCAGCCAACAAGCGAAGTTCGAAAGAGGGGGGATTTAACGTGTGCCTGATGACGACCACCGTACATTTTGTTAGACGCTCTTAGCCAATTCAGTTCACAACGAGGAATCCGCCATGTTGAAAATGAACCACCTGTCCAAGATTTACCGCACCGACGTGCTGGAAACCCACGCGTTGCGCGACTTCAGCATTGACGTGAAGGAAGGCGAGTTCGTCGCGGTCATGGGGCCCTCGGGTTCCGGCAAGACCACCTTCCTGACCATTGCCGGCCTGCTGGAAAGCTTCAGCGGCGGCGAGTACTACCTCGACGGCGAGGACGTGAGCGGCCTGAACGACAACGCGCGCTCGAAAATCCGCAACGAGAAAATCGGCTTTATCTTCCAGAGTTTCAACCTGATCCCGGACCTCAACGTGAGCGACAACGTGGACGTGCCGCTGCGCTATCGCGGCTTCAAGGCCGCGGAACGCGCGCGCCGCATCCGCGAGGCACTGGAAGTGGTCGGGCTCGCGTCGCGCATGAAGCACCTGCCCTCGCAGCTGTCCGGCGGCCAGCAGCAGCGCGTGGCGATTGCACGCGCGCTCGCCGGCGATCCGCGCATCCTGCTGGCGGACGAGCCCACCGGCAACCTGGATTCGCTGATGGCGCGCCAGGTGCTGGACCTGATCGAGAACATCAACGAGAGCGGCACCACCATCGTCATGGTCACGCACGATCCGGAACTGGCGCGGCGTGCGCACCGCAGCGTGCACGTGCTGGACGGCCAGGTCATGGACCTGCAGGCCGCCGCGACGCACGAGCCGGAGCCGGCGGGCATGGCGGCCCGGATCTGACGGAAAACCTGAATGTTTCTTTACCACCTGCGGCTCGCGCTGCTGAGCCTGAGGCGCAACCCGGCGCTGACCGCGCTGATGGTGCTGGCCATCGCGGTCGGCATCGGCGCGAGCATGACCACGCTCACGGTAATGCACCTGCTGTCAGGCGATCCCCTGTCGGGCAGGAGCGCGCACATTTATTACCCACAGGTGGATGCGACGCCTGCCGACTGGCACAACAAATATCCGCTGGACATGATGGACTATCAGTCGGCGGTGGACTTGTGGAGCGCGCATCGCGCCGACCGCCAGACGCTGATCGTCAACAGCCAGATCAAGGTGCGTGCACCGGCGACCAATCTGCCGCCGCTGATGCTGAACATGCTGTCCACAACCGCGGATTTCTTCCCGATGTTCGACGTGCCGTTCGCATACGGCCGGGGCTGGTCGGCGCAGGATGACGCAAATCATGCGCGCGTGGTGGTGATCTCGTCGGATTTGAACGACCGGCTGTTTGCTGGCCAGGACAGCGTCGGCCAGACCCTGCGGCTCAGGGACAGTGACGTGCGCATCGTCGGCGTGCTCGCGCCATGGCGGCCGTCGCCGCTGTTCTACGACGTGCGCGGCGGTCGTTATGCCAATGGCGACACGGCGGATTTCTACGGCAAGCCGGAAGACGTGTTTACGCCCTTCAACACCGGGCTGGAAATCAACGACGGCAATTTCCAGCAGTTCACCTGTTGGCACATGCCGGACAAGCCGGGCCACCTAGTGAACGCGCCGTGCGTGTGGATCGGCCTGTGGGTGGAACTCGACAGCGCCGCGAAGGCCGCGGACTACCGCAGCTTCATTGCCAACTATGCGCAACAACAGAAAGCGCTGGGGCGTTTCGCGAAAACCGACACGCGCATGCTGGACCTGATGGGCTGGCTCGACTACAACCATGTGCTGCCGCGTGACGTGAAGCTGCAGACCTGGTTGGCGTTCGCGTTCCTCGCCATCTGCCTGTTCAACACCGTGGGCCTGCTGCTCGCCAAATTTCTGCGCCGCGCCGGCGAAATCGGCATACGCCGCGCGCTGGGCGCCGCGCAGTACGAGATATTCATGCAATGCCTGGTGGAGTCCGGGCTGATCGGCCTGCTGGGCGGTATCGGCGGCTGGCTGCTGACGCTGGCGGGGCTGTGGCTGGTGCGCACCCGGCCCACTCCGTATGCCGACCTCGCGCATCTCGACACCTCCATGTTCCTGATCACGTTCGCGCTCGCGATCCTGGTCAGCCTGATCGCGGGCGCCTTGCCCGCGCTGCGCGCCAGCCGCATTGCGCCGGCGCTGCAACTGAAATCGCTGTGACGACGTCACGAGCCAACAGAATGTCATCCCGGCAAAAGCCGGGATCCAGTGTCATTGCCATCCTTGGCGCTGGATCCCGGCCATTCCCTAGCCGGGATGGCCAGTCTCGAATCTCACGAGGTTGATGATGCAAATCCAGCCCATCCTCGCCGCATTGCGCCGCCACCGTCTCGCCACTGTGCTCATCGCGCTGGAAATCGCCTTGGCCTGCGCGGTCCTTTGCAACGCCTGTTCGATGATTGCCGACCGGCTGGCAGCAATGCACATCAACAGCGGTGTGGACGAAAATGCGCTGGCGACGGTACACTTGACCGGCTACGACCTCACCAAATCAGCAGACGTGGACGCGCGGGCGCTGGCCGCTTTACGCTCCGTGCCCGGCGTGCAATCGGCCAGCTTGCTCTACTCGATTCCCTTCGGCTTGCGCCAGGGTACAGCCGGCATCACCACCGATGCCGCGGGCCAGCACTTCGGCGGCGTGATCGAGTTCTACATCGGCAGTCCAGGCAGCTTGCGGGCATTGGGCGTGCAAGTGATCGCGGGACGCGCGCCGCAGGCGGATGATTTCCATCCATTTTCAGGACTGTTGCCGGAAGAAGCGCCCATCCAGATCACACAATCCTTGGCGGAACATCTGTGGCCCGGCGCCAATCCGCTCGGTAAACAGATTTGGCTGGACAAATACCGCTTTCGCATCGTCGGCGTACTGAAGAACCTGGTTAGACCCGACCCCCCAGGCTGGCCCGCAAACCAGCGCCAATGGTCCGTGTTTGTGCCAGCGCAACCGGGGCCGCAATTCACCGGCAGTTATCTGCTGCGCGCCGATCCGAGAGTCTTGCCACGCGTGATGCGCGACGCGCTGGCAGCGGTTGCAAAAGCGTTGCCGGACGTGGTGATTGATCGCGACAACAGCCACACCCTAACCGAACTCCGCAACAGCGTATTCCGTAACGACCGCGCGATGGCCGGCCTGCTGGTCGGCGTGATCGCGGCCCTGCTGCTGGTCACCGCGCTTGGCATCATCGGCCTTGCAAGTTTCTGGGTCGCGCAACGGCGTCGACAGATCGGCATCCGCCGTGCACTCGGCGCCACGCGCGGCGACATCCTGCGTTATTTCCAGACCGAGAATTTCCTGATCGTGACCTTCGGCATCGTGCTCGGCGTGGTGCTGGCGATCGGCATCAACCTCGCGCTGATGAAGTGGTTCGAAGTCTCGCGCCTGCCGTATTGGTATCTGCCGGTGGGCGCGATTGTGCTGTGGCTGCTCGGCCAACTCGCAGTGCTGGCGCCGGCGCTGCGCGCCGCGGCGGTGCCGCCGGTGGAAGCAACCCGGAGCGCGTGATGTTTGGCTACTACCTCAATCTCGCACTGCGCAGCCTGAAACGCAATCCCGCGCTCACCGCGCTGATGATTCTGACCATCGCTTTCGGCGTGGCCGCCTCCATGACCACCTGGTCGGTATTCCGCGCGGTGTCGGGCGATCCGATCCCGTGGAAATCATCGAAGTTGTTCGTGCCGCAGATCGACAACTGGGGCCCGGCAGGCCATGGGCCCAAGGACACCAGCAACGAACCACCGGATGCGATGGACTACACCGACGCCGTGGCGCTGATGCGTGCACATCGTGCGACATACCAGTCGGCGATGTACCAGATCGGCGCGCCAGTGCTGCCGCAGAACCCTGGCCAGCATCCGATCACCGCCATCGGCGAAGCGGTGTACGGCGAGTTCTTCCCGATGCTGGACGTGCCGTTCAAGTACGGCAGCGGCTGGAGCGCAGCCGACGACGAGCACCGCGCGCAGGTCGCGGTGATCAGCAGCCATCTCAACGACAAGGCTTTCGGCGGCGGCGACAGCGTCGGCAAGACGCTGAACATCGACGGGCACGAGTATCGCGTGGTCGGGGTGCTGGGTGACTGGAATCCACAACCGCAGTTCTACGACGTGGTCAACACTGGCGGCTTCAGCGCCGGCGGCGGGAATCTGTTCGTTCCGTTCAACACCGCGATCGCGACGAACATGATCAACAACGGCAACACCAATTGCGTCGACACGCCCAAGGAGGCGGGTTTCGTCGGCTTGCAAAAATCCGAATGCGTGTGGATCGCATTCATGGTGCAACTGGATGATGCGGCGGCAGCGCAACGCTACAAGCAATTCCTCGATAACTACACGGCCGAGCAACAGCAGGCGGGGCGTTTCAACTGGCCGCCCAACAACCGCTTGCGCGACCTGATGGCGTGGATGGATTACGAGCATGTAGTTCCGCCTGACACCAGGATTTCGTTGTACGTCGCGCTCGGTTTGCTGCTGGTGTGCCTGGTCAACACCACCGGCCTGTTGCTCGCCAAGTTCCTGCGCCGCAGCAGTGAAATCGGCGTGCGCCGCGCCTTGGGCGCGTCGCGCCGTGAAATCTACACTCAGTTCCTGATCGAGGCCGGCATGGTCGGACTGGCCGGCGGCGCGCTGGGACTGGTGCTGACCGGGTTCGGCATTGCCGGCATCGGCTGGGTATTGCCGCGCGACATTGCCGCGCTCGCGCACCTGGATGTGTCGCTGCTGATCACCACGCTGGTGGTGGCGATCGTGGCCACGATGTTGGCAGGCCTGTATCCCGCGCTGCGCGCCGCTGCTGTGCAACCGGCATGGCAGTTGAAATCGAATTGACAAACAACGTCATCCCGGCCAGGGAATGGCCGGGACCCAGTCCCAGGGACGGAAATGACACTGGATTCCGGCTGGAGCCTGCCCTCGCGAAGGCGGGGGCCGGAATGACAAACATGAGGGTACGACCATGACCGTGCATCCCATCCTCGCCGCGCTGCGCCGCCACAAGGCCGGCGTCACCCTGATCACCTTGCAGATCGCGCTGACCCTGGCGATCGTATGCAACGCGGTATTCATCATCGGGCAGCGCGTGGAGCGCGTGAACCGGCCGACCGGAATGGACGAAAGGAACCTGTTCCTGATCGAGCAGGAGTGGATCGGCGCGCCGAGCGCCGACGATCCTGCCTCCATAGAGAAGCTCGACGCGATGCAACGCAGCGATCTTGCCACCTTGCGCAACCTGCCCGACGTCGAATCGGTCGCGACCATCAGCTCGCTACCGTTGCTCAATTCATCGTGGACAGGTGGCGTAGGCCTGAAGCCGGATCAGCAACACGGCACCGCGAACGCCGCCTATTATTTCGGTGACAACCAGATGCTAAAAACGCTGGGCTTGCACCTGATTGCGGGCCGCAACTTCGCCGCCGGCGAAATCAGCCACCGTGGCTCTCGTGGCACAGGTGAGCCGCCGATCGCGATCGTGACCAAGGCGCTCGCGGACAAGCTGTTCCCAAACGACAGCGCACTCGGCAAGACGGTCTACCTCGACGGCGGCGCCACACCGACCACCATCATTGGCGTAGTTGCGCGCATGCAGATACCCGCGACGGGCCGCTGGGGCAACAGCTTCGCGTGGAACTCAGTGCTGCAACCCGTGCGCCTTGACGCTAGCTACACGCGCACCGCGTTACGCGCCAAGCCGGGACGGCTGAACGCGGCGATGCGCGAGGCGCGCAAGGCGTTGTTCGATGCAAACCCGATGCGCGTGATGGAGAATCAGCCTGACATCGGCATCGGTATCTTTCCGTTTTCGGAAATCCGCGCGCGCGCCTACCGCGCCGATATCGGCATGGCGATCCTGATGGGCGTGATCTGCGTGATCCTGCTGGCCGTCACCGGCGCAGGCATCGTGGGCCTCACCAGCTTTTGGGTCGGCCAGCGGCACAAGCAGATCGGCATCCGGCGCGCGCTGGGTGCGACGCGGCGCGACATCCTGCGTTATTTCCAGACCGAGAACCTGATGATCGCCGGCGCCGGCGTGGTGCTGGGCGCGATCCTCGCCGTGGGCCTGAACCTGTGGATGATGCAGCAGTTCGCCATGGACCGCATGTCGCTGCTCTACGTATTCACCGGCGTGATCGCGCTGCTCGCACTCGGCCAACTCGCAGTGCTAGCACCGGCGCTGCGCGCCGCGGCGGTGCCGCCGGTGGAAGCCACGCGGAGCGTGTAATGTTTGGCTATTACCTCAATCTCGCGTTGTACAGTCTGAAGCGCAGCCCGGTGCTGACGGGATTGATGGTGCTGGCGATCGGGCTCGGCATCGGCGCCAGCATGACGATGATCACGGTGCTGCACGTGATGTCCGACGATCCGTTGCCGGGACGCAGCACGCAGTTGTATTACCCGCGCATCGACCCACAACCGCTCGGTCGCGGCGATACTAATCCACATTCCGGTGACAATCTGACTTGGCCGGACGCACAGAACCTGTTGCGGGCCAATCGCGCGGAGCGGCAGGCGGCAATGTCGGCGGGCTCCGCGGCTGTTTACCCGGTGTCGGGCGATGGGCAGCCCTTCTTCGTACCCGGACATTACGTGACCGCGGATTTCTTCCCGATGTTCGATGTGCCGTTCCGCGCCGGCGGCGGCTGGACACGGGAGCAGGACCAGCAACGCGCCCGCGTAGTGGTGCTCGGCGCCGATCTGAAACGCAAACTTTTCGGCGACGCGCCCGTGCTTGGCCGGACAGTACATCTGAAGGACGCTGATTTCAGCGTAATCGGTGTGCTGGGCGCTTGGCATCCGCAACCGAAGTTCTATGCCGACCTGGATCACGGCGCATTCGACAAGGACGATCAATTTTTCCTGCCATTGCAGACTGCGTTGGACTTGTCGCTGGCCTTCCGTGGTCAGCTCTCCTGTTGGGGTAGCGGTGGTGATTCACGTAAAGGCCCCGATTGCACCTGGTTGCAATTCTGGGTGCAGTTGGCGACTCCCGCGAAGGCACAGGCGTACCGGCAGTTCCTCGACGATTACTGGAGACAACAACAAGATCACGGGCGCTTTCCCCGTCCGGTGGACGCCAGACTTTACGACTTGATGAGCTGGCTTGCGTACAAAGGCGTGGTGCCGGGCGACGTGCGCATGCAATTGTGGTTGGCGTTGGGATTTCTGCTGGTCTGTATGATCAACATCGTCGCCCTGTTGCTCGCCAAGTTCCTGCGCCGCAGCGGTGAGATCAGCGTGCGACGCGCGATGGGCGCGCGGCGGCGCGATATTTTCGTGCAGCTTGGCATCGAGTCGGCGCTTATCGGCATGGCGGGCGGTGCGCTCGGATTATTGGTCGCGGAACTTGGCTTGTGGAGCGTGCGCCAGCGCCCGGATGCCTACGCACATCTGGCACAGATGGACGCGCCAATGCTATTCGGCACGCTGGCGCTGGCAATCGTCGCCAGCGTGCTGGCCGGCCTATTGCCGGCATGGCGTGCCTGCCGGGTACCGCCGGCCTTGCAGTTGAAGACGCAGTGAGGAGATGACGGTGGAAATCCGACCCATTCTTTCCACACTGCGTCGCCACAAGCTTACCGCGTCATTGCTGACGCTACAGGTGGCGTTGACCTGTGCAATCGTCTGCAACACGGTGTTTGTCACTTCGCTACGCATGGCGCGCATGAACCTGCCCAGCGGGTTGGCCGAAAGCGAATTGGTGATGATCGACAGTACTGATCTCGCGTCCGGGGCAAATCCCCTGGTTCGTCACCAGGAGGATCTCGCCGCGTTGCGTGACATCCCCGGTGTAAAGTCGGCAGCAGCGGTTGATGCGCTGCCGTTCAGTGGCAACGATTGGAGCAACGGCATACAAACCAAGCCGAACGAACCGCCACAGCTCAGCGCCAGCGCTTTCAACGGTACGCCCGAAGAACTGGAAACCTTAGGCTTGCATTTGATTGCCGGCCGCAGTTTTCTACCGGACGAATATATTCCGGAAGACAGCGCACATGGCTACACGGGCATCGATCATGTGTCGGCAACCATCGTTACCCGTTCACTGGCTAAACAATTGTTTCCCGGTGAAAACGCCGTCGGAAAGATTATTTATGTGGGAGCAGGCCCCACGACGATCGTAGGCATTGTCGATCACCTGCTACGGCCATCTCTGAACCAACCGGACAGTGTCGAACGCAGCATGCTGTTCCCGATGCTGCCTGATTCAAACGATGTGACCTATGTGCTGCGTACGGCACCGCAGGATCGCGAACAGCTGCTGAAAACTGCAAGTGACGTGTTGAAGAAACTCGATGCCAACCGTGTGCTCCAGAATGCGCAAACATTCACGCAGCTGCGCAACCATTATTTCCAACGTGATCGCACCATGATTGGATTGCTCCTGGCCTCGATGCTGGGCCTGTTGTTCGTCACCGCACTGGGCATCACGGGCCTCGCCAATTTCTGGGTACAGCAGCGGCACCGCAGTATCGGTATTCGCCGCGCCATCGGCGCCACCCGCGGCGACATCCTGCGCTACTTCCAGACCGAGAACTTCCTGATCGTCACGTTTGGTGTGCTGTTGGGCGTGATACTGGCGGTCGGCTTGAACCTTCTCTTGATGAAACACTACGAACTGCCGCGCCTGCCGCTGTACTACCTGCCCATCGGTGCCGTGGCACTCTGGTTGCTCGGCCAGCTCGCGGTGCTCGCCCCTGCGCTGCGCGCTGCGGCGGTGCCGCCGGTGGAAGCCACGCGCAGCGTGTGAGGCTGTTTGCGCCTGCGGAAAACCCGTAAACTCGGTTGCCATTCAGGCCACCAGCCGCACGCATTGGTTACCGTTCCGGGATCGCATGGCAACCGTTCTCATCATTGACGACAACCGCGCCATCGGCGAAGCGCTGACGGTATTGCTCAACCTGCACGGCCTGCGCGCGCTCAGCGCGCGCTCGCCCGCCGAGGGCCTCGCGCAGCTGGAACGCGAGCCGGTGGACCTCGTGATCCAGGACATGAATTTCACCGGCAACCGCACTTCCGGCGGCGAGGGCGCGGAACTGTTCGCTGAAATCCGCCGCCGCCATCCCGATCTGCCCATCATCCTGCTCACCGCCTGGACGCACCTTGAGCACGCCGTGGAGCTGGTCAAGGCCGGCGCCGCGGATTACCTCGCCAAACCCTGGGACGACGCGAAACTCGTCACTACGGTCGCGAACCTGCTGCAACTCGGGCAATTGCGCCGCGAGCAGCGCCACAGCGCACAGACCCGCGAGCAGCAGCGCCGCGAACTCGCCGGGCGCTTTGATCTGTGCGGCATCGTTTATGCCAGCGACGCCCTGCAGCAGGTGCTTGCCATCGCCACGCAGATCGCGCACGCCGACGTGCCGGTGATCCTGACCGGCGCCAACGGTGCGGGCAAGGAAAAAATCGCCGACATCATCCACGCCAATTCGCCGTTCCGCGCCGGGCCGTATATAAAAGTGAACATGGGCGCACTGCCGGCGGAGCTGATGGAAAGCGAGCTGTTCGGTGCCGAGGCCGGCGCGTTCACCGGCGCGCAAAAAGCACGTGCCGGACGTTTCGAGGCGGCCGATCAAGGCACGCTGTTCCTCGACGAAATCGGCAATTTGCCGCCGGCCGGCCAGATCAAACTGCTGCGCGTGCTGCAGACCGGCGAGTTCGAGCGCCTCGGCAGCAGCCAGACGCGGCGCGTGCGGGTGCGCATCGTGGCCGCCACCAACGGCGATTTACGCGCCGCCATCGCGGCCGGCAGCTTCCGCGAGGACCTGTACTACCGGCTCAACGTCATCGAAATCCACGTGCCGCCGCTCGCGGAGCGGCGCGAGGACATCCTGCCGCTGGCGCGCGCCTTCCTCGGCGCAGCCCATCAGTTGAGCGTCGAAGCCGAACAGGTGCTGCTCGCGCACGCCTGGCCGGGCAACGTGCGTGAACT
The DNA here is from genome assembly GCA_028864905.1 of Gammaproteobacteria bacterium. GTDB lineage: Bacteria > Pseudomonadota > Gammaproteobacteria > Natronospirales > REEB76 > REEB76. Next base: position 14,685 of record JAGWLP010000013.1, on the reverse strand, counting down.
GCAGAACTGCATGAAACGCGCGGCGCTGCTCGCGGGCGGCAGCGTGGTAACGGCCGAAGCCCTGGGCCTGCCGGCCGCACGCGCTGCTTCACCGGCAGCCGCCGAACCTGACGCCGCCGACATTCAAGCCGCGCTCGCACGTCACCAGGGCGTGATCGCGTCCGCCGCACAGGACCTGGGACTCAGCCGTCAGGCGCTGTACCGCCGCATGGAAAAATTCGGCATCGGCAAACCGTGAAGTTGCGCCAATCCCTCGAAGGCAAGTTCGCGCTGCTGGCGGGTGGGCTGGTGATGGCGGCGATCCTGATCGCGGTATTCCTGGCGCAGCTCTTTGATTCGCTGATCGCGACCCTGATTGTCGCGCTGGCGCTGATGGCGCCGGTGGTGGTGTATGCGGTGCGCGGCTTCATGCGCCCGATCCATCACACGCTCACCGCGCTCGGCGACGGCGTGTCCGGTTTCAAGGACAGCGATTTCAGTCTCAGCCTGAACACCGCGCGCGGCGACGAACTCGGCGAACTCGCGCGTCAGTACAATCTGGCGGGCGGCATGCTGCGCCAGGAACGCTACAACCTCTACCAGCGCGAACTGCTGCTCGACACCGTGATCCAGAACACGCCCTGGGCGCTGCTGCTCACCAACAATGGCGGACGGGTGATCTACAGCAATGTCGCCGCGCGCCGTCTGTTCAATGCCGGGCGCAAGCTGGAAGGCCATGTGTTCGAAAGCCTGCTGCAACAGGCGCCGGAAGCGATGCGCGCGGCGGTCGCCGGGGGCAACGCAGGCATGTTCAGCGTAGCGCACGGCGAGGAACAGGAAATCTATTACCTCAGCCGCGAACGCTTCACGCTCAACGCGCAGCCGCATCACCTCTACATCTTCAAGCAGCTCACCCGCGAGCTGAACCGCCAGGAAGTCGCGGTGTGGAAGAAGGTGATCCGTGTCATCAGCCATGAACTCAACAACTCGCTGGCGCCGATCTCGTCGCTGGCGCATTCCGGGCGTCTGCTGGCCGCGCAGCCGGACCCGGACAAGCTGGACAAGGTGTTCGGCAACATCGAGGAACGCGCCGCCCACCTCGGGAAATTCATCGAAGGTTACGCGCGCTTCGCCAAGCTGCCCGCGCCGCGCATCGAGCCGGTCGAGTGGGCGCCGTTTCTCGCCTCGCTGCACATGCTCATGCCCTTCACGCGGCGCGGCACCCTGCCCGCGCAGGCTGCGCGCTTCGATCCCGCACAACTGCAGCAGGCGCTCATCAACCTGCTCAAGAACGCGCATGAATCCGGTTCACCGCCGGACGCGATCACGCTGCAGGTACATCAGAACACCGAGGGCGTGCGCCTCGACATCGGCGATGCCGGGTCGGGCATGCCGGCCGAGGTACTGGAACAGTCGCTGCTGCCGTTCTATTCGACCAAGCAGTCCGGTTCGGGCCTCGGCCTGCCCTTGTGCCGCGAGATCGTGGAAGCGCACGGCGGCCGCATCAGTCTTGCGAATCGCGCGACCGGCGGCCTGATGGCGAGCATCTGGCTGCCGGCACGGTCGTGACGCTGCGCACGCAGAATTGAATCGGCCGCATCTCGAATTACTTCAGCGTTCGTGTTGAGCGTAGCGGAGCATCGCTGCGCGCAGTCGAAACACGGAACATTCACGTTCCTGGCGCCCTTCGACTTCGCGCCCGCGGCGCTACGCCTGTCCTGAGCTTGCCGAAGGGCTCAGAGCCTGCCCCGGACTTGATCCGGGGGCGAACGGATCATTGAGATCATGCCCCAGGGAACGCCGCTACCTGGTTTCAGCCAGCAGTCGTTCAAGCAGGCGCCCGGCATCGGCGGCATAGCCGCCGCCGAACAGATTGAGATGATTAAGCACGTGATAAAGGTTGTAGAGATCGCGGCGCACGCGGTAGCCGGCATCCAGCGGCCAGATCGCTTCGTAGGCTGAATAGAATTCCGGCGGGAAGCCGCCGAACAATTCGGTCATTGCGAGGTCCGCTTCGCGGTCGCCGTAATACACCGCGGGATCGAAGGCCACCGGCTCGCCGCTTGTGAGTACGCCCCAGTTGCCGCCCCAGAGATCGCCGTGCAGCAGTGACGCCTTGGGCGCATAACCGGCAAAGAATTCCGGCAGTGATTCCATGAGCCGCGTTCCCTGCCCCTGCAATTCGCCGCGATAGCCGTTCTCGGCCGCGAGGCGCAACTGGAATCCCAGCCGGTGCTCGCGGAAAAATTTGACCCAGTCATCGCCGGGCGCATTGAATTGCGGTGTGGCGCCGATGAAGTTGTTGCGCCGCCAGCCAAAGCGCGCGCCGAAGTTACGATGTTGTGCGGCGAGCCGTTCGCCAAGCTGCGCTGCGGCCTGTCCGGTCTTGCGGCCGAACTCCAGCCATTCCATGAGCAGATACGCTCCGCCAGCAGATCTCTCCGCCGCCAGCACCTGAGGCACGCGCACCACCCCACACTCCGCAAGTGCCTGCAGCCCGTCGGCTTCCGCAAGCAGCATCTGCGGCTCGTCGGCAGCGGTCTTCACGCACCAGTCGGCGTCCGCAGCCTGCACGCGCCACACACTGCCGCCGACGCCACGGCCGACGGCTTGCCAGCTGAACGGGCCGGCATGATCCGCCGCTAAACGATGATCAACGACGTTACGCAGTTCTGCGTCCGACATAAACAACAGCCCGAGAGCAACGGACAAAATGAACACCCGTGACAAATCCACCCGCGCGCAAAGCCCCCCCTTTTGCAAAGGGGGGTGTGGGGGGATTTCAGGTGCAACGAATAGTCATCGTCGCACACTTTGTTAGATGCTCTAAAAGAAAACGGGCGCAGTGCGCCCGTTTGTAAACTGAAAATGTGGCAGTCAGGCAAGCAGCTGCTTGACCCTGCGGTGCAAAGGGCTGGAACGCGGGAAATGCGCGAGCAGGAATTCCATCTGGTCGGCAAGAATGCGCCGGCCCTTGAGGAAGATGTATTCCGCGTGATTGGGCGTGAACGGCACCGCCAGCAGCTGCATGCCGGATTCCTCCGGCGTGCGTCCGGCCTTGTGATTGTTGCAGCGTTTGCAGGCGGCCACCACGTTGTTCCAGGTGTCGGTGCCGCCGCGGCTCAACGGCGTGACGTGTTCGCGCGACAGCTCGCGCGCCGCAAACCGGTGGCCGCAATACATGCACAGGTTGGCGTCACGCCGGAACAGGGTGTGATTGTTGAGCGGCGGCACGTAATGCTCGCGGGCCTTCGCGAGCGCATGGTTGTTGCCGTAAGTGGCGATGATGGAATTCACTTCCACGCGGCTTTGGCGCCCGGTGCGCGCACAGATGCCGCCGTGCAGCCGGTACAGCAGCATGCCGCAACTGTAGGCCACCTGTTCCAGGTGATACAGGCGCACGGCATCCTGATAATCAATCCACTCGAGCGGCATGCCGGCCGCGTCGGTGCGCAGAACTTCTTGTGTCAAGTCGTACACGTGACGTTCACTCCTGCCCAGTGGCGGAGGTTAGTGCAAAAACCGGTCTGGAAGGCAAATACCAGAGGTCGCGGTAAAGCATCTTACTCCCGCTCAGGGTGGTAAAAAAAGTTCTCGCACTCTAAACTGCGTGCGGCCCGGCGCCGGCTTGCGAACGCGGCCGGCCGGCGGCCATTTCCAGCCCACACGAGAAGCACATGGCCATAAGGGTCTTTGTACCGAAGGAACAAACCCCGGGCGAACGCCGCGTGGCCATCAGTCCGCCGGTGGCGGTCAAACTCAAGGCCCTGGGCGCGGAGCTGCTGCTGGAATCCGGTGCCGGTGCAACGGCGGGTTTCCCCGACAGTCTGTTCAAGGACGTGCACCTGACGAGCGCCGCGGACGGCGCCGCAACCGCGGACGTGGTCTTCAAGGTGCTCGCACCCCTGCCCGCAAACATCGTGCGCATGAAAGCGGGATCAATTCTGATTGGTCTTTTGAACGCGCACCGCAATCTCGAAGCGGTCAAGGCGCTGCGCGAGCGCAAGGTCACGAGTTTCGCCATGGAACTGGTGCCGCGCATTTCGCGTGCACAGGCAATGGATGCGCTGTCGTCGCAAGCCGCGGCCGCGGGTTACAAGGCAGCACTGCTCGCCGCGGAAAAACTCGGGCGTTTCTTTCCGATGCTGACCACCGCCGCCGGCACCATCCGTCCGGCGAAAGTGCTGGTGATCGGCGCGGGCGTCGCCGGTTTGCAGGCGATTGCCACCGCGCGCCGGCTGGGCGCCATGGTCGAAGGCTACGACGTGCGCGCCGCGGCGCGTGAGCAGGTCGAGTCCCTCGGAGCGAAGTTCGTGGACACCGGCGTATCGGCGGAAGGCGCGGGCGGTTATGCGCGCGAACTCACCGCCGAGGAAAAACACCAGCAGCAGGATGCGCTCGCCAGGCATGTGGCGCAGGCGGATGCCGTGATCACCACCGCCGCGGTACCTGGGCGCGCGGCACCACGCATCATCTCCAGAGCCATGGTTGAAGCCATGAAGCCCGGCGCCGTGGTCCTGGACCTGGCGGCCGAGACCGGCGGCAACTGCGAACTGACCCAACCCGGTGAAGACCTGCTGCACGGTCACGTGCTGGTGAGCGGTCCGCTGAATCTGCCCAGCCTGCTCGCGGAACATGCGAGCGACATGTACGCGCGCAATCTGCTGAATTTCTTCACGCCGCTGGTGAAGGACGGCGGCGTGCACATCGACTGGAACGACGAGGTGTACGCCAGGAGCGTGCTCACCCACGACGGCGCGATCAAACACGAGCCCACGCGCAAGTTGCTTGATGGCTAGGCAACATCATCATGTGTTTGTCATACCCGCGGAAGCGGGTATCCAGTCTGAAATATTCCTGGAATCCCGCGCGCGCGGGGATGACGGGGCCGGATGAAGAAACTCATGAGACGACAGTCATGATCAGTGGTTTTCTCGCTCTATATATATTCATGCTCGCCGCCTTCACCGGCTACGAAGTGATCTCGCGCGTGCCGGTGATCCTGCACACCCCGCTCATGTCCGGCTCGAACTTCGTGCACGGCATCGTGCTGGTGGGCACCATGGTGGCGCTCGGCAACGCGCACACCACCGCCGAGCAGGTCATCGGTTTCATCGGCGTGCTGCTCGCGGCCGGCAACGTGGTGGGCGGCTACGTTTCCACCGAACGCATGCTCGCGATGTTCAAGACCAGCGAGAAAAAGAAACCGGAAAGCCGCACATGAGTCATATGCTCTCGCCCAAAATCACCGCCGATCTGATCCAGGCGATCTATTTCATCGCCGCGCTGCTGTTCATCATCGGCCTGAAGCGCATGAGTTCGCCCAAGGGCGCAAAGAACGGCATCATCTGGGCCGGCGTCGGCATGCTGATCGCCGGGCTAATCACCTTCCTGTGGCCGGGGATCCACAACTATATCCTCATCATCGTCGCCATCTTCATCGGCGGGGTGGCGGCGTGGTGGAGCGGCCGGGTGGTACCGATGACCGCCATGCCGCAGATGGTGGCGCTCTACAACGGCATGGGCGGCGGCGCAGCCGCGGCCATCGCCTGTCAGGAGCTGATCCGCGGCAAGCCCTTCGCCACGGCCGAAGTGGTGCTCACCGTGATCGGCGCCATCATCGGCGCGGTGTCGTTCAGCGGCAGCCTCATCGCCTTCGCCAAATTGCAGGGATTGATCAAGAAATCATTGCGCTACCGCGCGCAGCAATACGTCAATGCGCTGCTGCTCGCCGTCACCGTGGCACTCGGCATCTGGATCATGGTGATACACGGCAATCCCGCGGGGTACATCGTGGTGCCGTTCTTCGCGGTGGCGCTGGTGTTCGGCATCCTCGTGACGCTGCCGATCGGCGGCGCCGACATGCCGGTGGTGATTTCGCTCTATAACGCCTGCACCGGCCTGGCCGTGGCCTTCGAGGGCTTTGCGCTGCAGAACGCCGCGATGATCATCGCCGGCATGCTGGTGGGCGCGGCCGGCACGCTGCTCACGCAACTCATGGCCAAGGCCATGAACCGCTCCATCGCCAACGTGCTGTTCAGCAATTTCGGCGAGGTCGCGGCCGCGGGCGGCGAAATCACCGGCAGCCTCAAGCCCATCGATGCCGCCGATGCCGGCACCATGATGGCGTATGCAAGCAAGGTCATCATCGTGCCCGGTTACGGCATGGCCGTGGCGCAGGCGCAGCACAAGGTCTGGGAGCTCACGCAGTTGCTGCAGCATCGCGACGTGACGGTAAAATTCGCCATCCACCCGGTGGCCGGCCGCATGCCCGGTCATATGAACGTGCTGCTGGCCGAAGCCGGTGTGCCCTACGACCTGATCGGCGACCTCGAGGAAATCAATCCGGAATTCCCGACCGCCGATGTGGCGCTTGTTATCGGCGCCAACGACGTGGTGAACCCCGACGCGCGCAACAAGCAGGACAGCCCGATTTACGGCATGCCGATCCTGAACGTGGACAAGGCCAAGAACGTGATCGTGATCAAGCGCGGCCAGGGGCGCGGCTTCTCCGGCATCGAAAACGCGCTGTTCTACATGGACCACACGCGCATGCTCTACGGCGACGGCCAGGAAGCCGTGACGCGCCTGATCCAGGGCATCAAATCGCTGGAATGAGCGCGCGCAAAAAAACAACCCCCAGCCAGCGGGGTTGTGTTCGACACATTCAGTAAATCACCCCGGCGGATGATGGGCGCGGAATGCGGCGCGCTCGGCGGGTGTCATCTTTTTCCAGCGTTCGCGCAGCGCCTTGCGTTCGGCGGGCGACATTTTCTGGAATTTCTGGAATTCCGCGCGGATCTGCTGTTGCTCGGCCGGCGGCAGTTTCTGGAAGGTATCGAAACGCTTGCGGATTTGTGTGCGCTCCGCCGGTGACAGATCGCGCCAATGCTGGCGGCGCACGCGTGCCTGCTGGCGTTGCGCCGGTGTCATCTGGGCCCAGCGGTCCGCGCCGCGTATCAGCCGCTGCTGGCGGTCAGCTGGCAGCGTTGCCCACTTGTTGCGCATCGGCGCCAGCAGATGCTGCTGCTGGGGTGTAAGGTTCGACCATGCCACCGGTGCGGCAGGTGCCGCAGGCACCTGCGCAGCCGGTATGGCAGCGGGCGGCACGACCGCCGCTGGCGCGACCTTTGTCTGCGCGAACGCCGCAACCGCGACGCACGCCAGATATAAAGCCGCAAGGACAGTGATCAGCCTGCGTGCCATGAGGCGCGGCCCTGTTCGGCGCCGGGCGGCGTGCCGTCCGGATTCGCCTTCTTGGACGGTGGCACCGGCTTGCCGGTGTGACGTGCATGTTCGGCCGCGAGTTTGTCGGGGTCAATGCGGGCGAAGGTCATGGGATCGACCCAGGTGCCGTCGCTGGCCTGCCAGGAGCCTAGAAATTCCAACAGTGCCGGATCGGCCTTGGGTGGCGGCGACGCGGCGGGTTTCGGGGTCTTGGCGTACGCGACGCTGCCACACAGCAGCGCGGCCAGGAGTAACGCGGCGGACTTAGCCATTGTTGTTGCCTCCACTCTCAGCTTGCGTCTTGGGCGACTGCTGCTGTTGAGCTTGCAGCCACCGGTAAAAGTCCATGTCGGCGTACATGTCGAGATTGTCGTTCGACAGCACGATGGCCATGTCCTCGCCGTTATTGGCGGCGAACGGCACGCTCGGCTGGGAATTCAGGTTCCACCACACCAGGCCGCCGACCACGGCTGCAACCACGACGGCGGCGGCACTCAGCGACGCGCCCCAGGCCGGACGGCGCCAGAAGGCGGGCGGCGTTCGGACGTGTTGCAGGGCGCGCGCGCGCGCCTCCCGCAGGTGCTGCAGGGTGGCGATATCCAGTGACGCCACGCTTTCCCGGAAAGCCAAGCGGGCTTTCGCGAGCAGGCGATTGTCAATTTCCTCGTTCATGACCAGTGTTCCCCCAGACTTTGGCGCAGGCTGTGCACCGCCCGCGACAGATGGGTTTTGACGCTGCCTTCGGAGCAGCCCATGGATTTGGCGGTATCCGCCACATCCAGACCTTCCAATATACGCAGCACGAAGGCTTCCCGTTGACGCCCCGGCAGGGCATGCAACGCGGCATTCAGGGCCTGCATGGCATTGTTCTGGGCCACCTGCTCGGAAGGCTCCCGCCCGGCCGGATCGGCGGCCGCCTCGATGGGGTCCGGCGGGTCGTCCTCAGCCTCGCGCTGGCCGCCAAAGAAACTCAGGAACCGGTTGCGCACCGCACGGCGCCGCTGGCAGTCACGGATACGGCTTTGCAGGATGCGGTAGAAGAGCGGCGGCCACTCCCCCTGCGGACGCCCCGCATAACGCTTGGCAAGCTGCAGCATGGCGTCCTGTACCGCGTCCAGCGCATCGTCCGGATTGCGCAGCGCAAACTGCGCGATGCGGAAAGCGCGTCGCTCCACCCCGGACAGGAACGCATTCAGACTGGCTGTGGTATCCAGAAAACCCCCGCGCACCGCCCGCGGTTCGGGCGTGCCACCGGGGCCGAAGGTTATCATGCCAGAGCGGCTGGGCGCGGCATCCGGCATAGCGTGAAACCATGATGTCGTTTGGCGTACCGCTTGGCCGCGGACAAAAATTGCCCAAAGAGAAAACCACGCACGGGGAATCGGCGATGGCGGCAGCTTCCGACAGAACATCCACAAGCTTATCCACAGATATTGGGAATAAGACGCTGCGCCCATGAAATCCTCCGCACCCCTGATCCTGCATGTCGCGGTGCCGGCGCCGCTGCCGAGGCAGTTTGATTACCTGCCGCCGGAGCATGCGGACCAAGCCACGATTGCGCCCGGCATGCGTGTGCGCGTGCCCTTCGGCAAGCGCGAAGCGGTGGGCGTGCTGCTCGCCACCTCCGCGCACAGCGACGTCCCTGCGGCAAAACTCAGGCGCGTGTCCGCGCTTCTGGATGAGGCGCCGCTGATCCCGGCGGACCTGCTGGCACTGGCGCACTGGTCCGCCGACTATTACCACCATCCGATCGGCGAAGTCGTCGGTGCGCTGCTGCCGCCGACACTGCGCGCGGGAAAATCCGGCGCGGCCGGGCCGACCGGCATGTGGCGGCTGACTGCGGTCGGGACCACGGCCGATATGAATATGCTCAAGCGCGCACCCAAACAGGCGGCGTTGCTGCGCCTGCTCGCGCAGCATGCCGGCGGCATGGAATCCGGGGCGCTGGATGCCGCGCTCGCGCATTGGCAGGCGCCGATGCGCGCGCTCCTGCAGCACGGCTGGGTGGAGATAGTCCGGCACGTACCACCGACGCCAGCGGCACTTCCGGTGGCCGCGGGCCTCAGTCTGAATGCCGCGCAGATCGCAGCAGTGCATAAAATCCAGGCGGCGCTGGGAAGTTTCCAGGCGTTCCTGCTGGACGGCGTCACCGGCAGCGGCAAGACCGAGGTGTATCTCGAGGCCATGGCCGAATGCGTGCGCCGCGGCGGTCAGGCACTGCTGCTGGTGCCGGAAATCGGCCTCACGCCGCAGTTGCTGCAGCGCGTGCGCCGCCGCTTCACCACGGCCGTGGTGTTTCATTCGGCGCTCGCCGCGGGCGAGCGGCTGGCCGCCTGGCAGGCGGCACGTACCGGGCGCACGCCCGTGGTGGTCGGCACACGCTCGGCCGTGTTCCTGCCGCTCAAGCATCCCGGACTGATAGTCGTGGACGAGGAACACGACGCCTCGTTCAAGCAGCAGGACGGCTTCCGCTATTCGGCACGCGATCTCGCGGTGGTGCGCTCCGCACGCCACCACATCCCGGTGGTGCTGGGCTCGGCCACGCCGTCGCTGGAATCACTGCACAACTGCGCGCAACTGCGCTATGCACACCTGTCGCTGCCGGAGCGCGCAGGCGCGGCGCAGCACCCGGCGCTGCATCTGCTCGACATCCGCGACCGTCCGATGGAGGACGGCCTGTCGGATCTCCTGCTCGACGCCATGCGCCGGCACCTGCAGGCCGAGGGTCAGGTGCTGCTGTTTCTCAACCGCCGCGGCTACGCGCCTACGGTCATGTGCCACGTCTGCGGCGCAACGCTGCAATGCCGGCGCTGCGATGCGCGATTGACGCTGCACGCCAACCGTCGTCTGCAGTGCCACCACTGCGGCACCGAACGGCCATTGCCGGCACGTTGCGAAGAGTGCGGTGCGGGCGCGCTCGGGCAATACGGCTACGGCACCGAGCGCATCGAACGCGCACTGGCGCGCCTGTTCCCGGATATCGGCATCGCGCGGCTGGATCGCGACAGCATCCGGCGCAAGGGCAAACTCGAGGCGCTGCTCGACGGCATGCAGCGCGGCGAATATCCAATCCTGGTGGGCACGCAGATGCTGGCCAAGGGTCACGATTTCCCCAGGGTCACGCTGGTCGGGATTGTGGACGCCGATCAGGGCATGTTCGGCGTGGATTTCCGCGCCAGCGAACGCATGGCCCAGCTCATCATGCAGGTCGCGGGACGCGCCGGACGCGCCGAGCGCCGCGGTGAAGTGCTGATCCAGACGCACCACCCGGAGCACCCGCTGCTCACGCATCTGGTGCGCGAAGGTTACGCGAGCTTCGCCCAGGCTCTGCTTGCCGAGCGGCGCGCCGCCGGCCTGCCGCCGTACGCCGCGATGGCGCTGTTGCGCGCGGAAGCCGTGGCGCGCGCCGTCCCGCTGGCGTTTCTGGACGCCGCGCGGCGCAAGCTCGCGCCCGCCTGCGGCCGGCAGGTGCAACTGCTGGGTCCGGCGCCGGCCCCTATGGAACGGCGTGCGGGCCGTTACCGCGCGCAACTGCTGCTGATCGCCGCGCAACGCGCGTTACTGCAGCAGGCGCTGGCCACGGCCTTGCCGGCGCTGTATGCACTCAAGCAGGCGCGCCGCGTGCGCTGGTCGCTGGACGTGGATCCCGCCGAAACCTTTTGAAAATCCACGTTCGGCTTCAATGCCGCAGGGCCAGCCTGTAGAATTTCGCCCCTGGTTTTCCCGCCGTACCGGACGCCGCGTTTGAAACAGCCGCTCGAAGATCTGCTGCGCTCGACCCTCAAACACCTGGCCGGCGAGCTGTTTCCGAAGACGGCGCTGCCCTCCACGCCGCTGCTCGAGCGCAGCCGCGATCCCGCACACGGCGATTTCGCGAGTCACGTGGCGCTGACGCTTGCGCGGCCCGCCGGCAAGAATCCGCGCGTGCTGGCCGCGGCGCTGATCGCGGCGCTGCCGAAATCGGAACTGATCGCAAAAGTCGAGATCGCCGGACCCGGATTCATCAATTTTTTCCTGTCGGCCTCCGCCTACCACGCCGAGCTGCAACGCATTCTGCAGGCCGGTGCGGCGTACGGGCGCAACCAGCTGGGCGAGGGCCGGAGCGCGGGTGTGGAATTCGTTTCCGCCAACCCCACCGGCCCGCTGCACGTAGGCCACGGCCGCAACGCGGCGCTCGGCGACTGCCTCGGCCGGCTGCTGCAGGCCGCCGGCTGGAAGGTGACACGCGAGTTCTACTACAACGACACAGGCGTGCAGATCCACAATCTCGCCATTTCGGTACAGGCGCGCGCCCGCGGTCTGGCGCCAGGCAGCAAAGGCTGGCCCGAGGAAGGCTATCGCGGCGATTACATTGCGGAAGTGGCGCGTGCCTATCTCGCGGGCGAGAGCGTGAGCGTCGAGGGTCACACGGTGCACGGTGCAAAAAACCCGGACGACCTGGACGCCATCCGCACGTTTGCCGTGGCCTGGCTGCGCCGCGAGCAGGACCTGGATCTCCAGGCCTTCGACGTGCACTTCGACGTGTATTTTCTCGAATCCTCGCTGTACACCGGCGGCCAGGTGGAAGCGACCGTGTGCGAACTCGTCGCGCGCGGCCACACCTATGAGCAGGACGGCGCACTGTGGCTGCGCACTACGGAATTCGGCGACGACAAGGATCGCGTGATGCGCAAGTCCGACGGCAGCTACACCTATTTCGTGCCGGACGTGGCCTATCACCTGAGCAAGTGGCAGCGCGGTTACCGGAAAGCCATTACCGTGCTGGGCTCGGACCACCACGGCTCGCTCGCGCGCGTGCACGCCGGCCTGCAGGCGCTCGCTTGCGGCATTCCCGCGGGCTACCCCGACTACCTGCTGTACCAGATGGTCACCGTGATGCGCGGCGGCCAGGAAGTGAAAATCTCCAAGCGCGCCGGCGACTACGTGACGCTGCGCGAGCTGATCGACGAAGTCGGCCGCGATGCCACGCGTTATTTTCTGGTGGCACGCAAGGGCGATTCCCAGCTCACCTTCGACATTGATCTGGCGCGCTCACGCAGCAACGAAAATCCGGTGTACTACATCCAGTACGCACACGCGCGCATCGCCAGCGTGTTCCGCCAACTGGCGGAAAAGGGTTTGCGCTGGGATGCGCGCAACGGCGCAAGCCATCTCGCGCGCCTCAGCGAGAAACACGAACACGCCTTGATGGTGAGCCTGTCGCGCTTTCCCGAGCTGGTGGAGACCGCGGCGCGCAATCTGGAACCGCATCTGATTGCCCAGTATCTGCGCGAGCTCGCCAACGACTTCCACACCTATTACGACGCCCACACTTTCATCGTCGAGGACGCGGCGCTGCGTGACGCGCGCCTCATGCTCGTGGCCGCCACCCGCCAGGTGCTGCAGAACGGTCTGGCACTGCTCGGCGTGTCGGCGCCGGAGTCTATGTAATGGCAAAAGACTATAAAAATTCGCCCAAGCCGAAAGACAAGGTAGCCAAAAAAAACGGCGGCCTGCCCGGCTGGGGCTGGCTGATCATCGGCATCCTGGTGGCGGTGATCGTGATGAAAGGCGCGCCCAGGGTCTGGCAGCGCGTCCAGCACCACCTGCACCCGACCACCGAGCACGCGGCGAAAACCGCGGGCAAATCCGCGACTCCGGCGCCGAACGCTTCAACCGCGCCACATTTTGATTTCTACAAAATGCTGCCGTCGTTCCAGGTGGTGATCCCCAGCCAGGACAAGGAAACCCGTTCCGCCGACGTGCCCGGCCCGGTGAGCCAGCCCGGCACCTATATCCTGCAGGTGGGTTCGTTCCAGGATTACGCCGAAGCCGACAAGCTCAAGGCGAATCTGGCGCTGCTCGGCATCGAATCCAGCATCCAGACGGTCAAGGTCTCCAACGGCAGCACCTGGAACCGCGTGCGCATCGGTCCCATCCAGAACCTTGCGCAACTCAACGCCCTGCGCGCGCAACTCGCCCAGCACCACATCGAGCCGCTGGTCATCAAGACCAACTGAAGACTTCAGGCGCCGTCGTCGTCGGCCAGATTGCGGAAATCGATTCCCAGCGAATTGAGCTTGCGGTACAGATGCGTACGCTCCATGCCGACGCGCTCCGCGAGTTTGCCGACCTTGCCGCCGCACAGCTGCAACTGCTGTTCCAGATAGGCGCGCTCGAAATGCTCGCGGGCTTCGCGCAGCGGCAAGGCCAGCAGGTCCTGCTTCACCAGCGGTCCGTCGGCGCTGTAGGGCGCGAGCGCGGTTTCCAGTTCTTCCAGCGACACCTCGCGATCCTCGCCCAGCACCAGCAGGCGGCGCACCAGATTGCGCAGCTCCGCCAGATTTCCGGGCCAGGGATAATTGCGCAGGCGGTTTTGGGCCGCCACGCTGAAGCGCCGGTACTCGAGCCGCTCGCTGTCGGCGAGCGCGTCGCTGTAATAGCGCAGGAGTTCCGGCACGTCCTCGAGATAACTGCGCAGCGGCGGCACCTGGATGACTACGCTGCTCACATGCTCGTAGAGATCGCGGCGGAAACGGCCTTCCGCCAGTTGCGGCTCGATCGCCGGATCGGCGGAAGCCATGAGGCGCATTTCCAGACGGTTGGATGCCTGCCCGCCCACGCGCGTATAACCGCCCTGTTGCAGTACGTTGTACAAAAGCTCCTGCACCGCAAGCGGCATGCCGGTGAGTTCGTTCAGGAACAGCGTGCCGGCGCGCGCCGCATCCAGCCAGCCGGGTTCGATCTGCCCCGCGTGTTCACGCCCGAGCCAGCGCATTTCGATTTCCGCCTGCGGCACCCCCGTGAGCACCGCACTCACGAATGGTCCGGCGGACTGTGCGCTGAGAGCATGCATGTAGCGCGCCGCGCTTTCGCGGCCACTGCCTGCTTCGCCGAGCAGCAGCACCGGACTGTCCTGACCGGCCGCGCGCCGGCATTGTTCGCGCAGTCGCTGCATGATGCGGCTGCGGCCGAGCGGCTCCAGCGACGCCGGCTGGCCATGCGCCGCCGGGGCATTGCGCGCCTCGCGCCCGCCGGCAATCGCCTGCTCCACGGTGCGCAAGAGCTTGGCCAGCGACAGCGGCTTCTCGACAAAATCCAGCGCTCCGAGTCGCGTGGCTTCCATCGCGGTATCCACGGTGCCGTGACCCGACAGCATCACCACCGGGAACGGCAGGCGCTGCTCGCGCGTCCATTCCCGCAGCAGACTGATGCCGTCCATGTCCGGCATCCAGATGTCGAGCAGCACCAGATCCGGTTCGCCCTGACGGCGCGCGCTGCGCGCTTCCGCGGCGCTGCCCGCCACTTTCACTTCGTAGCCTTCCTCGGTGAGGATTTCCTGGACCATGGCGCGGATGTCCGCTTCATCGTCCACCACCAGAATCTGCGAGGCTCGCATGCACTACTCTCCTAGGCGCCGGAGCGCCGTTGCAGGCCGCCAAACAATGCGTTGCTGCGGCCGCCCTCGGTGACCGGCAGACGAATGCTCACCACGGCGCC
>JAGWLP010000087.1 GCA_028864905.1 Gammaproteobacteria bacterium | reverse complement strand
CAATTGACACAAGCGCAGAGCAAACAACAGACGTTGATGGGAGAAAAAAAACAGCTCGATGCTGAAAGCGCTCGGCTATCGAAAGATCAAGATGAGTACGCAAAGCGCTTAAAGCGACATAACAAACAAACTAACGAGCACAAGCATGAGCTTGAGACGGTGCGCAAACAATGTAACCAATACGGAGGACCCAACCGTCTGGAACAATTAGCGAAAAATGCGGATTCCGCTGCACTGTCGTCAGGCTGCAGTGGTTTTTGTAACAACGGCAGCATGATTACCAATTCTGCGCAAGCCCCCGGTTATGTGCGCCACTGCAATGCCAAAATTGCCGCCTCTAACGATAAAACGTTGCAGGATCTCAGAGACACCGCTTCGCTTCTCGATAAGAATGCGCAGCTTGCGGCGCGAATTCTCAGCCTCAATTCCAAAATTTTTGGCTGGAATCAAAACGAAGCGCAGACAGTAAACTTAATCAATGACATTTATGTCAATCTGAATGCCTGGCAGCAGGAGGCTGAGACCTTTATGCAATCATCCGAATTCCAAAGAGAGATTGTCCAAGCCAACGCCTCAAATATCTGTACGACTCCTGAAATATCCGGTTCCCCCGGACAAAAGTCCAGGCGAATCAGCGCTTTTATTTTTGACTGCTTGGGAACCGTGGGAAAGTCACGCGATCATTACTACAAGCAGCAAAGACAGAACTCATAGGCTCACTGCAGCCGTAATCAGGCACTACGCGCGTCACCCGGACTACGTCGACGGGCTGCCCGACGGTCTGATCGAGATTTAGGCCTTGATTCTGATGTAGGAGCGACTTCAGTCGCGATGATCCTGCATCGCGGCTAAAGCCGCTCCCACAAATGCACAGACAATCAATTCGCCGTCAACGGCGCGAGATGCAATTCCACGCGCCGGTTCTGGGCCCGGCCTTCGGGCGTGGTGTTGCTGGCGATGGGATTGGCCTCGCCGAATCCCTGCACCGCGATGCGCGCCGGCAGGATGCCCTGGGCTTCGAGATTGCTGGCCACGGCCTGGGCGCGCAGTTGCGACAGCATGAGGTTGTACTGCGGGCTGCCGGTGCTATCGGTGAAACCGTCCACGTCGATCAGCGTCTTGTTGTATTCCTTGAGCACCAGCGTCACGGAATGCAGTACGTTGGTGAACGCAGGATTGAGCTGTGAGCTGTTGGTCTGGAAGGTGATATTGCCTGGCATGTTGAGGACGATGTCGTTGCCGTTGCGCGTCACCGACACGCCGGTGCCCTGCAACTGCTGGCGCAGTTTCGCTTCCTGCACATCCATGTAGTAGCCGATGCCCGCGCCGGTGAGCGCGCCCACGCCGGCGCCGATGAGTGCGCGCTTGCGGGCGCTGCCGCCGCCGATGAGCGCGCCGGCCACTGCGCCGCCGACCGCACCGATGGCGGCGCCCTTGGCGAGGCCGCTGGTCTGCTGCTGACCGGTGTAGGGGTTGAGGGTGGTGCAGGCGCCGAGCGCCGTGCAAGCGGCGAGCGCGATGACGCTCGTGAAAATCAGCGGGCGATGTGTGTTCATGGCGGCTTCCTTCGCAAGAGCAATGGCGGTATTTTCCGGCCGGCACCGGCCGCCTGCAATCCCGGCGCAAATCCGGGCTTATTGGCGCGCGCTGTTGAGGTCCAGCTGTTCCGCGCTGGTTTTGGCATAGCCGCGCGGGCGGATGGCAACGGTATTGACGATGCGCGTGCACTGTGCACCGTCGGCGAGAAAATAGCCGTACTCGAAAGTGGGTGTGGCGCGGCCCTGGGCTTCGAGTTCCGCGCCGATGGCAGCTTCCTGTTCCGGCCGCATGTCGAAGCGCAATTCCAGATCCGTGCGCCCCGGTTTTTCGAAGTCAATGCTCATGGCGCGCGTGAACACGGAATAGCCGGGAAACACGCGCGCGCAGGCGAGCGCCGCGATCGGATCGGCGAGCGCCGCCTGCCAGCCGCCGAACATGTCGCCGGAAAGATTGCGCGAGAACGCGGTGAGCGGAAGTTTGACGCGCACATGCCGCCAGTCATCGCGCACTTCCAGTACCTTGATGCGCATCTTGAAGAACGGAGGATACAGCTCCAGCCGCCGCGCTTCCGGCAGGAACTTGAGCTTAGCGATGAATCCGAGCAACCCCATGTCCGCTCCCGTGAAAGCGCGCTATTCTAATGCCTGTCTGACAGAGGCAAGCGCATGCGTTCCGTACAAAGCTGGCTGGACGAATACGGCGAGAGCCATCGTACGCGTGCGAACAAATCCATTCACTGGGTGTGCGTGCCCTCGATCATGTTGTCCATCATTGGCCTGATCTGGCTGATACCGGTGCCGCGCGGCTGGGGCGAGCATTCGGCATTCTTCAACTGGGGCGTACTGTTCGTGATCCTGGTGTTGATCTATTACTACCTGCTGACCTGGCGGCTGGCGCTCGGCATGACGCTGGTGACCGCCGCGCTTGTGTTCATTGTCTATGGCGTGAGCCTGTTGACTGCGTGCTCCTGGCTGGTGTGGTTGATCGTATTCGTGATCGCCTGGATTGGCCAGTTCATCGGCCACAAGATCGAAGGTAAAAAACCGTCCTTCTTCAAGGACCTGCTGTTCCTGCTGATCGGCCCGCTGTGGCTGCTGGCGTTCTGCTACCGACGCTTTAATCTGGCTTACTGATTCGAGCTTGGTTTCGAGATTGATTCTGCGGTCCCGGCTGCGGGGCTTACCGTTCTCACGTTCAGCAAGTAAACGATGTGAGTATCGGAATCCTGCCCGAGGCCGGACATCTTTCGATCGCGCGTCGTCATGGACGCAACCAGCCTGCCGTTGACGACTTCCAGCCGGTCCGATTCGGTATTGTCGGCCGTGGCGCAAAAGAACAGCAGGCAGGCCTTGAATTGAGTGTGATCGGAATACGCGCGTGGCACGCCCGCGGCGTCGAGCCATACGCTGACCGTACGCTGATAATCCTTGAGACTGACGTTTTTTGATTTTGGCGGTGGCAACTGGATGACGAGTTCACGCGCGGGCTGGCCCCAGAGGGTGGTGGAACTGGCGGCAGCGACGGTGGCGCTTGCCAGCAGACGCAGCAAGGCAGGTCCGCGCGCCACCAGATGCTCAATGGTGAGCGGATCAACGCTGTTGCCGAGCAGTTCCGCGGTGGGCGTCGGATAGTCGGCGTCTCCGACCGCGGCCTGCAGCTCGGTATCTGCCAGTTGCAAGGTTGTGTTGCCGACGTGCACGCTCAGTCCGTCGCCAACCTGAATAGTAAAGTGCGCCTCAGCCAGTTCCGGCTTGCCACCATTCTCCTTCTTGCTGGTGGTACTCGATTTCACGTCCAACGTTGCTTGGAGCGGCGCTTGGCTGCTCAACTTGCTCAGGGTCGTGCGCAAATCGTTCAGCGCATCGGCGCGTGCCGCGGTTTCCGGGGCGAGACCGGCGAGCAACAGCGTGGCGCAAACGATGAAAGCCACAGAGATTTGACGGGCATTTTCCGGGAATGTTGTGCATGGCATAAGGCTTGCCTCGGCGCGAGTGTGGATGTGCATTAAGGGGTACTGCCATCCGCCGCCGGAATCAGGATTTCGTTGCCGCGGCCTTGACGGCTTCCGCCACTTGCAGATGCACGGATTTGTCCAGCACGTGCGGCAGGAGTTCATCGGGCGGCGCCAGTTCCGCTAGTTTCTGTGCCGCAGCCAGGTACATTTCTTGGGTGAAGTGCTTTGCGCGCGCATCCAGCGCGCCGCGGAACAACGCCGGGAAGCCGAGCGCATTGTTGACGCTGCGCCCGTCAGTGGCGAACACCGCGCCGTGCTCCAGCGCAAGGCGCGGCTCGATCTCGGCTTCCGGGTTGGAGAGCGCGAAAATCAACTGCCCCTTGCGCACCGTCTCCGGCTTGATCAACCCCTTGACGCCGGTGGTGGCGATCACGATGTCAGCTTTCTGCATCACCTCGGCCAGCGTGGCACGCTTGCCGCCCATACGTTCCAAGCGTGCCAGTGCTTCCTCGCGCAGGTCGGTGCCAAGCAGCTGTTTCACACCGTAACGCAACAGCAATTGCGAGATGCCGATGCCAGCCGCGCCCAGGCCGATCTGGCCGATGATGGAATCCTGTAATTCACGCTGGACGCGCCGCGTGGCGGTGAGCAGCGCACCCAGCGTGACCACGGCGGTGCCGTGCTGATCGTCCTGCATCACCGGCTTGGCGATCTTCGCGGCCAGGGTTTCCTCGATCTCGAAACAGGCGGGAGCGGCGATATCCTCGATGTGGATGGCGCCGAACGAGGACTCGATGGCAAGCACCGCGTCAATCACCTTCCGGGGCTCGGTGTCATTCAGGAGAATCGGCACGCCGGAAATGCCGACGAACTTGGCGTAAATCATCGCCTTGCCTTCCATCACCGGCAGACCGGGAATCGCGCCGATGTTGCCGAGGCCCAAGATCGCCGTGCCGTTGGTAACGATGCCCACGGTGTTGCCGATGTTGGTGTAGTCCCAGACCTCCTCGGGGTGCTTCTGGATTTCGAGGCACACGCGCGCGACGCCCGGCGTGTAAACATCGCGCAACTGCTGGATGGAGTCCAGCGGCACCTTTGAGACCACCTCGATCTTGCCGCCGCGATGGCGGTTGAACACCCGGTCGGAGCGGCCGAGCAGCTTGCCGTACGGCAGATCCGCGAGCCGGGCATTGAGTTGCTGGCGCGCAGCTTCGTCCATCTCCACGGTGATTTCCCACACGCTCTTGTCTTGCGCGCGGCGCATCAGCGTGATGTGATCCACCATGATCCCGCATTCGCCGATGGCAGTGAGGATGCGGCCGAGGTT
>JAGWLP010000086.1 GCA_028864905.1 Gammaproteobacteria bacterium | reverse complement strand
CACTTTCGCCGAAACGAAAGTGCCACGCCCGCGGGTGCGGGAACCCGCTATTTCAACTCCTCAATCGTTAAATTACGATTCGTGTAAATGCAGATATCCGCCGCGATGTTGAGCGCACGTTCGACAATGGCGCGCGTGTCGAGTTCGGTGTTTTCAAGCAGCGCACGCGCGGCGGCCTGGGCGTACATGCCGCCCGAACCGATGGCCATCAGGCCCTGTTCCGGCTCGATGACGTCGCCGTTGCCGGAAACGACCAACGAGGCGCTCTTGTCGGCCACGCACAGCAGCGCTTCCAGCCGCCGCAGCATGCGGTCGGTGCGCCAGTCCTTGGCAAGTTCCACCGCGGCGCGCGTCAGGTTACCGCTGTGTTTGCTGAGTTTTTCCTCGAAGCGCTCGAACAGCGTGAAGGCGTCGGCGGTGCCGCCGGCAAAACCGGCAAGCACCTGATCGTTGTACAGGCGACGCACCTTGCGGGCGTTGGGTTTCATCACCGTGTTGCCGAGCGTCACCTGGCCATCGCCGCCCATGGCAACGCTCGCATTGCGGCGCACGCAAAGAATGGTGGTGCCGTGGAATTGCTGCATGTGGTTGCGACCTGATGGCGGATGGAGGTTCGAAGCTTCGGTCCCCGCGAGCTTGCAGCCGGCGGGGGACGGGAAGTCAGCGGTGGGGGGATTTTACGCTCACCGAACTAACCCTCGCGTGTCACCTTCCTGCGCGCGCGCGGATGCGCCTTGTCATAGGTGCGGGCGAGGTGCTGGAAATCAAGGTGCGTGTAAATCTGCGTGGTGCTGACGTTGGCGTGTCCCAGCAGTTCCTGCACGGCACGCAGGTCGCCGCTCGATTCCAGCAGGTGGCTGGCGAAGGAATGCCGGAACAGATGCGGATGTATGCCCTGGGCCACGCCCTGGGCGCGGCCCCAGCGCCTGAGGCGCGCCTGCAGGGTGCGCGGGCTCAGGGGACCGCCCCGTGGACCGACGAACAACGCCTGGTCTTCGGGCTTGGCCAACTGGCTGCGCACCTTGAGCCAGGTCTGCAGTGCGCTGAGGGCCTTGCGCCCGACCGGGACGATACGGGTTTTCGCGCCCTTGCCGGTGACGCGCACTTCGCCGGCACCCGGATCAATCGCGTGCCGCTCCAGCGACAGCAATTCCGCGAGCCTCAATCCCGAGGAATACAACAGCTCCATGATGGCGCGGTCGCGTACCGCCTGCGGGTCGTCGCCCTGGATGGTCAGCAGCTGCGCCATCTGGTCGGCATCGAGCGTGGCCGGCAGGCGTCTTTGCGCCTTGGGCGCGGGCACGCCGTTGGCCGGATTGTTGCGCACCGCCCGTTCGCGCAGCAGGTAATTGTAGAAACTGCGGATCGCGGCCAACTGGCGTTGCAGGCTGCGCGGCGACAGGCCCTGGCGATGGCGTGCGCTCACGAACGCGCGCACGTGGTGGATGTCCACCGCGCCCCAGTCGATCACCTGCTGCTGTTCACAGTAACGTCGGAAGCTGTCGAGGTCCCGCGTATAGGCCGCCGCCGTGTGCGCCGAGAGACGGCGCTCGTGGGCAAGATGTCCGATGAATTTTCCGACTGCAGCGCTGAGCGGCGCGCTCATTCCGGCCAAAGCGGCTGGATGGCCGCCGTCACCAGCTCGCCGATGCGCGCGAGAAATGCGGTGCCGAGCGTCGGGCCGAAACGCTCGGCCTCATGGCTGCCGACCGCGAGGATGCCGAGCTTGCCCTGCGCGCCGAGCGGCATGAGCGCGAGCGAAGTGATGCGCTCGGCCTGCGTACCGAACAGGAATTCGAGTTGCGGGGCGCGCAGCCGCCCGACATGAGGTTTGCCGGCCTTGAGGAATTCGTGAAGCTGCTCGAGACCCGCATCTCCGGGCTGCAGCCAGCGCGCCGGGCCGGCATCGGGATTGTCGCTGCGTTCGCTGACTAGGAACAGGCTGACTTCGTCGGCACCGAAGCGGTTGCGCAATTCCTCCTGTACCGCATACAGGCGGTCGGCGAAGGTCTGAGCTTCGAGCAGCGCCAGCGCCAGCCGGTGGATGCGCTCGATGAGCGCGTCGTTGCCGCGCGCCACTTCGATCAGGTCCACGAGTTTGCGTTCCATCTGGCGGTGCTGCTGGCGCAGTACCTCGACCTGGCGCTCGATGAGCGACACTGCATGGCCGGCCGGGTGCGGCACCTTGAGTTTGGCGAGCACGTCCACGTGGCTTTCGAAAAATTCCGGATGCTGGACCAGATAATCCGTGACGGAATCTTCCTGTTCGGCATGATCCGGCAGACCGGATTTGTGCTCGATGCTCATAATTCGATGGTTCCGTCGTACACCCGGTTGGCCGGGCCGCGCATCCACATGGGCTGACCCTCTCCGGGCCAGCTTATCACGAGCTGCCCGCCGCGCAGTGCGACTTCCACGGTCTCGTCCAGCCAGCCGGCGAGTCTCCCCCAGGCGGTGGTGGCGCATGCGCCCGATCCGCACGCCAGGGTTTCGCCGGTGCCGCGCTCGAACACCCGCAGCTTCACGTGCGTGCGGTCCAGCCATTGCGCAAAGTTGACGTTCACGCGTTTCGGAAAGCGCGCGTGGCGCTCGATCCTGGGACCGAGCTCCGCGACCGGCGCGATGTCCACGTCCGGCACGTCGAGGATGGCGTGCGGATTGCCCATGGAGACCACCCCGATCTCGTAATTGCGCCCGTCCACTTCCAGCTCATAGGTGAGCGCCTGCTCGCGCGCCTCGAAGGGCACGCGCAAAGGCTCGAATTCCGGCACGCCCATGTTGACGCGCACGCTGTCGAGGTCGCTTACATCCGCAATCAGCACGCGGCCGGCGGATTCCAGGCTGAGCTCGGGACCGCGCGCGCGCCCATTTTCCACCAGCAGGCGACTGACGCAACGCGCGCCGTTGCCGCACTGCTCCACTTCGCCGCCGTCGGCGTTATAGATGCGGTAGTGCGCGGTATGCGCCTTGGCGCGCGGCGCTTCGAGCAGCAGCAATTGATCGAAGCCCACGCCGGTGCGCCGGTCCGCGAGCTCTTGCACGCGCCGGGTGTCCAGGCGCAGCGGCCGGTCCAGGGCATCAATCACCATGAAGTCGTTGCCCAGGCCTTCCATCTTGCTGAAGGGGATTTTCACGCCCGTGCTCCGCTCATGAGTGCGCGGTATTCCTTGTCTATGCAGCGGTCCATGACCACCATGATACCGGCTTGGCGGGCGTGCTCCGCGGCCGGCTCGTTGACCACACCTTCCTGCAGCCACAGCGCCGGTGCGCGGATGGCGATGCAGTCGTCCACGATTTGGTCCACATGCTCGGGCGCACGGAACACGTCCACGAGGTCCACCGGGCCGGGCACCGAGCGCAGGTCCGGCCAGGCTTTCTCACCCAGCACCTCGTCCACCGCTGGGCGCACCGGGACGATCCGGTAACCGAAACCCTGCAGGGACCGCGCCACGCCATGGCTCGGCCGCGCGGGGTTGGGCGACAGGCCGACCACCGCGATGCGCCGGACGCGTTGCAACAGTGCCCGGATTTCCTCGGCCGGCGGGTTGCGAAAGCTCATGCGTGTACCGAATCAGATTGCGGGATTTGCCCATTATAGGCATGGCAACACGCGGGCCTGGTGGCGGGCAAACCCGCCCGGCCGGCGTTCCGCGCTGGCAACCGCCGTCTATACTGAACTCGGCTAAAGGGGGCAAAAAACGGCTAACAGGGACACGTCTTGAGGAGGCCACATGCGCACGATCATGGTGATAAACGCCAAGGGCGGCTGCGGCAAATCCACACTCGCCACCAACATCGCGGGTTATTTCGCCAGCAACTGGGACGCGGTCACGAGTCTCGCGGATTACGATCCGCAGGCCTCCAGCCTCGATTGGCTGGCGCGACGCCCGCCGGAACGCGACAAGATCCACGGCGTGGATGCGCACAAGCACGGCCTCACGCATCTCGATCGCTACACCGATTTCCTCATCATCGATGCGCCGGCGCGTTCGCACGGCTCGGAACTTACGCAGATGGTGCGGCATGCGGAAACCGTCGTGGTGCCGGTGCTGCCGTCACCGATTGACATCGGCGCGGCGGCGAGATTCGTCACCGAACTGCTGGACGTGGGCAAGGTGGAACGCCGCGAAGTGAAAGTCGCGGTGGTGGCCAACCGCGTGCGCGAGAATCTTCTGATTTACGAGGAGCTGGAAAAATTCCTCGACACACTCAAGGTGCCGGTGATCGCTACCTTACGCGACACCCAGAACTACATCCGCGCCTACACGCGCGGCCTCGGCATCCACGAACTGCCGGAATATCTTTCCTGGCCCGATCAGGAACAGTGGGAGCCGCTGGTCGAATGGCTGGAAAGCCGGCGCAGCAGGCCTGCTTGAGCGTGCACCGCATTTTTCTGTCGCTTATCACCTTACTGATCTGCGGCGACACGGTGCGTGCAGCCCGAAGCCTTCATTTCGCCTTGAATGTCTCGGACTTGAACCCGACGATCCCGGCAACCTTGCACAAAGGTGAAATCGTGCAAGACTGTGCCAATTAGCGGCACGGCAATCATGCTTGGCTTTGAACTCGTAACAGTCGGTGCTCTCGTGGTCTGTGTGATATGGCCGCCGTGGCGCGCAATCCGCTGGAACGGCAAGTGGCACGCGTTGGCCATTATTCCACTCGCAGCCATCATGCTTTGGGTTTTGAAGTATTGTGACAACGCGGGAGCCAATCGCACTCCCAACACTCAGTTGCCATTCGAAGTTATCGAAGCGGCCGTCCTAATTGCACTCTACATGCTTGTCATCAGGTTTGCGCGCGGTTTCACGGTTCAGCGAGA
>JAGWLP010000012.1 GCA_028864905.1 Gammaproteobacteria bacterium | reverse complement strand
CGCGGATCGAACACGGCCTTCAATTCCTCCACCAGGAAAGTCACGTCGCCGCCTTTCCTGAACACCGCGCTGATGATGCGCGTCAAGGCCACGATCCACTGGAAGTGATCCAGGTTCTTGGAATTGATGAAAATCTCGAACGGCCGGCGCTGCTCGTAGGGCGTGCCCTCGTTCAGCAGGATGTCGTTGATGGTGATGTACATGGCGTGGTCGGACACCGGCGTCTTCACCTTGTAGGTGGAGCCGATGAGCATGTCCGGCCGCTCCAGCTTCTCATGCATGCGGATGACTTCGGCCTTGGGCCGCTTCTCCGCGATGATCTTCTCCACCGGTTTGGCGGACACGGCGAGCGCCGCCGCTTTGACTTCAGCCTGGCTGGGCTTGGCCGGCGCGGTGGGTGCCTCGGGCTTCTGCACCGCGTATTTCACGATTTTCTTTTCGATCTTGATGCTCATGTCTGTATTCCTCTCAATCCGCGGGACTTTGGGCTTTCGGCGCCGCGTCCCGCTCCTTGTTTCTCCCACTTCCCATAACCTCTATATGGAGGCTCGGGAGTGAAAATTCATCCACCCCTCACTTTAGTCTCTCCCCTGAAGGGGCGAGAGAAATATGAAGTTAGAATTTTCCGTAATAGCCTTCGGCCAAGGCGTCTTTCAGGTTCGCCGCCGTGTGAATCTCGCCGTCATACTCGATTTCTTCATCGCCGCGTGCGGTGATAACGGAACCATCCTCAAGCGTGAACTCGTAAATCGTGTTCTTGAGGTCTTTTTCGTTCACCAGCACGCCCGAGGACACCTCCGGGTTGAAGCGGAAGGTGGTGCAACCCTTGAGGCCACTCTCATAGGCGTACAGGTAGATGTTCTTGAAGTCCTCATAGGGGTAATTCGTGGGCACGTTCGCGGTCTTGGAAATCGAGGAGTCCACCCACTTCTGCGCCGCCGCCTGGATGTCCACGTGCTCGCGCGGCGTGATGTTCTCGGCGGTGATGAAATACTCCGGGAGTTTTTCCTCCGGCTTGTCCGAGCCCGGCGCGGCTTTGGCATTTACGAGCGCGCGGTAAGCGAGCAGTTCGAACGAGTACACGTCCATCTTTTCCTTGGTCTTGCGGCCCTCGCGGATCACGTTGCGGAAATAGTGGTGCGCAAACGAGGGCTCGATGCCGTTCGAGGCATTGTTGGCGAGCGACAGGGAGATCGTGCCGGTGGGCGCGATGGAGGTGTGGTGCGTGAAGCGCGCACCGGTCTTGGCGAGCTGCTCGACAAGGTCCGGCGCCACGCCAGCGACGCGCTGCATGTAGCGGCTGTAGCTCGCGTGCAGGTCCTTGCCCTTGATGCGATCGCCGGCCTTCCAGCCGTCGCGCTTCATCTCCGGGCGTTTGCGCAGCATCTCGGCGGTGACTTCGAATTCCTCCAGCATGATGGGCGCCGGGCCTTTCTCCTTCGCCAGTTCCAGGCCCTCTTCCCAGCCGGCCACTGCCATTTCGCGCGACACGTCCTCAGTGAATTTCACCGATTCCGGCGCGCCGTACTTCATGCCGAGCAGCGTGAGCGTGGAGCCGAGGCCGAGATAACCCATGCCGTGCCGGCGCTTGCGCAGGATTTCCTCGCGCTGGCGCGCGAGCGGCAGACCGTTGATTTCCACCACGTTATCCAGCATGCGCGTGAACACCCGCACCACTTCGCGGTATTCGTCCCAGTCGAAATGCACGTTAGGCGTGAACGGCTCGCGCACGAATTGCGTGAGATTCACGGATCCCAAGAGACACGAGCCATATTCCGGAAGCGGTTGCTCACCACACGGATTTGTGGCGCGGATGTTTTCGCACCACCAGTTGTTGTTCATCTCGTTGACTTTGTCGATGAGCACGAAGCCCGGCTCGGCAAAGTCATAGGTGGATGACATGATCACGTCCCACAGGCGCCGTGCGTGGATGGTCTTGTAGATCTTGCAGGCCACCTGGCCGGCGGCGTTCAGGACGTAGCCTGTAGTGACCGGCCACTCGCGCCAGATCACCTTTGACGCGTCATTCAAATCAATGCCGTCGGCTTCAGCTTCTTTCTGGTTGAGCGGAAAAGCGAGCGGCCAATCGCCGTCGGCCTTGACCGCTTCCATGAAATCGTGGGTGACCAGCAGCGACAGGTTGAACTGCCGCAGCCGGCCGTTCTCGCGCTTGGCGCGGATGAAATCCATGACGTCCGGGTGGCCCACGTCGAACGTGCCCATCTGCGCGCCACGCCGACCACCGGCCGAAGACACGGTGAAACACATCTTGTCGTAGATGTCCATGAACGACATCGGCCCGCTGGTATAGGCGCCGGCGCCGGCCACGTAGGCGCCGCGCGGACGCAGCGTGGAAAATTCATACCCGATTCCGCAATTGTGAATGACCACTAATCCGCCATTACCGGCCAGATAATTGTTGTGGTCTTCCACATGGAAATCGTAGAAGGTTTCCGGCAGCGGCAACCCGCGGCGGATAGTCTCCACCGGCCGCAGCCGTCGCGCCAAGGTAACCAGCGGTTCGAGATGCGGAAACCGCGCTTCCCAGCGGTCCAGCCAGATGCGGCATACCACATCTTTCAGGTGATAGCCGTGGTAAAAGCCAAGTGTCTGGCGCTCGGTGTGGGTAAGTGCGGCGCATTCCGCCGTTAGCGCTGCACGGAGGGCGAGCGGCACACGGTATTGGTCGTAATGGCCGGACTGGCTCGCGCACTCGATGATGCGCCGGCGCTTGCCGCTGTCTGCCATGTACTCCGCCACTTTGAGCAGAAACTGGGAATCCGAAATTTTGAGCATGGCACCGCCGCTGTCACGGACCTCATGGCCGTTCAGCGTGTGACTGCGTGGTTGCCGCAGTGTAATGGTGCCATGCACGCCGTACAGGCCGAGCAGCGCTTTCAGCTCTTGCGCGAAGGCCGGGTTCTGAGTAGCGAGCGTGGCGCTGCCGCTTTCGCGGCTGACCGTGCCGTCGGTGTCCAGCAGCCCAGCGAGGAAGGGTAGGAAGTATTTCTCAGGTTCTGTTTTGATCCAAGCAGGCACACGCAAGTGAGCCGTTTTGGCGCCGGTCTGATGGTCAATCAGACTCACGGCACGGCTTGCGGCAAAACTCGCGACACAGTAATCCCAGACCGGCGTTCCGCCGGGGGTGACTGTGCCCACGACTTTAGCGCGTGCTCCGCAGAATCGTTGAAAGAATTCGGCGTAACGCTCCACCACTTCCCGTTCCGCGGCGCGGATCTTGAACACCAGCCGTTGCCCCAATTCGTTTGCGCGTCGTGCCCAAGCGGCGCGCGTCGGCTTGTAGGCCATGTGTTTGTCGTAAGCGCTGCCGTCACCCAAATGCGCGCCCGCGAACCAAGCGGGCAATGCACCGTCCCGATCCGCCTGCCAGGGCAAACGGTGTTGCACCAGTGCATCGTCGCGACGCACCTCGTCGGCACGCACATATACAAGTGCATCGTTGCGGTACACCAGCACCGGATGCTTGACGGACGTCTTGAGAGACACGCCGTTGGCGACGAGTTCAATGTTTTCCTCGCGCGGCACATTGACGGTCAGACGCTGGAGAATCTGGCGCATCTCGAAGCGGTTGGTCTCGCGGTCATAGCTCAGGATTTCACGGTGACCCTCAGTCACCGCCTGTTCCACTTTGACCAAGCCGCGTTCGGTCCGCACCCAAGTACCGGGTGCCACACAACCCGCCTTCAACGTCAGACCGGCCTCATGCACCTTGTTGAGGATGTCATCCATCGAATCCCGGATGGTGCCGGACACGGTGCAGTTAATGGTGGAGGTCGCAGGCTTGTGTTCCAGTGCGCCGGCGTTCGAGGTCACGCGCCCGGCGGGGATCGCTCCGTGGCGCAGCGCCCACAGGAATTTCTCGTACCAGAGCTCGCGCTTCTCCGGCGCCTCGACGTCCGCCAGCGCCCGGGCCACGCGCTTCCAGGTGTCGTCCACGGTCACATCCAGAACCGTGCCGTCCTTGGCCTTGAGGCGGTACTTCTTGTCCCAGATATCGACGGAGGCTTCCTGCACGGGAATCTCGGCCGCTGCAGCGGCGTGGGCTTTCAACACAGTATTCATAATGGGTCCGGTCCTCCGTGTTTTCTATTGCTTTTTCTGTTGAAAAGGGTCCAAGCCTGCCGGAATCCGCGCCCCGGCATGGGTAAATCCTTGGGATAACTTGTGGGAAAGCTGGGTACTTCAGATCACAAGATCTTGTGCTGGCGGCACCCGGCGAAACCCTGTTAAAGCCTAGACCCAGTTCTCGTTTTTGTCAAATGATATTATATTTGTGAATCAATAAGTTACAGGACACAACTCGACCTGGTTCTAGCCGAATCTCAGGCAGAACCGAGGGCCGAGGCAAACACAATATCTGGGACGGCGGGAGTAAATCACAAATTTTCGGGGTTGGAAAGTGACCGCCCGCCGCTGCCCGAAATTCGCCACGGCGGCGATTGCGGCTCTTGAGAAATGCGCAGGCGGACCTACTTAAGGAACAACTGCAACCCAATTGTGTGGAGGAATCCAACATGAATCTTATCCGTTATGAGCCCTGGGGCTTCGTGAACCAGTTGCACGGCGAAATCAACCGGCTGTTCGACCGCGGCTATCCCGGCCAGGATCGCGAGTCCGGCCTCACCGCCAGCGACTGGATCCCGGCCGTGGACATCAAGGAAGAGGACCATCGCTTTCTGATCCACGCCGATGTTCCGGGCGTCGATCCCAAAGACATTGAAATCACCATGGAAGACGGCATCCTCACGCTCAAGGGCGAGCGCAAGAGCGAAACCCGCGAGGAACGCGACGGCTATCATCGCGTGGAGCGCGTCAGCGGCCAGTTTTTCCGCCGCTTCACGCTGCCGGACACCGCGGATGCCGAAGGCGTGAGCGCCAAGGGTATGAACGGCGTACTGGAAATCAGCATTCCGAAGCAGCCCAAGGCCCAGCCGCGCCGCATCACGGTCAAGGCGTCCTGAGAATTTTTCAGCACGCCCCGCAACCCAAACCCCGCGCCGCGCACCTTGCACAAGGTGCGCGGCGCGTTGTCTGACATGGCGTTACGGAACTTTTCCGCGTATGCGGGTCTGTAGAGAGTGACAGCCGCATATCCCGGATTTGCGCGCGCACGCCACGCGTTCCCAAGCCGAGGGTGTTTTTACCGCGGCCACGCAGCAACAACTTTCGCATCCACTCCGCGCAAAGCGAGATTGGAAAAAACCGGCACTCCGGCCCTGTGGCGTGGGTGCTGTTCATCGTGTCAGCAAGAGGGAAGAAAATGAAACGTTCCATCAGTCTCGCGGCCGTCCTGTGTGCGGCCCTGCTTGGATTTGCTCCGCTCGCGTCATTCGCGCACATGCCGCCGCCGTTCGTGGCGGGCCAGCCGGTGCCGTCACTTGCGCCCATCGTCAAGCGGGTGTCGCCGGCGGTGGTCAACATCTCCACCAGCGGCCACGTGACGGTGCAGCAGAGTCCATTCTTCAACGACCCGTTTTTCCAACAGTTTTTCGGCATGCCCAATCAGCCGATGGAGCGCAATTTCCAGGCGCTCGGCTCGGGCGTGATCGTGGACGCCGCCAAGGGCTACATCCTCACCAACAACCACGTGATTGAAAATGCCGACAAGATCACCGTCACGCTCTACGACGGCCGCAGCTTCAAGGCCAAGGTGGTGGGCCGCGATCCGGATACCGACATCGCGGTGCTGCAGATTGACGCCAAGGACCTGGTGCAGATTCCGCTCGGCAATTCCTCCACCCTGCAGGTCGGCGATTTCGTGATCGCTATCGGCAACCCCTTCGGCCTGAATCACACCGTGACCGCCGGCATCGTGAGCGCCATGGGCCGTACCGGTCCGCAGGTGCAGGACGGCAAATATACCGACTTCATCCAGACTGATGCCGCCATCAATCCCGGCAACTCCGGCGGCGCGCTGGTCAATCTCGAAGGCCAGCTGGTCGGCATCAACACCATGATCGTCACCAGCGGCGGCAGCCGCGGCAACATCGGCATCGGTTTTGCCATTCCCATCAACATGGCCAAAAACGTCATGGATCAGCTCATCCAGTACGGCAAGGTGGAGCGCGGCATACTGGGCGTGCAGGTCCAGACGCTCACGCCGGAGCTGGCGCAGGCGCTCAAGCTTTCGCAAAACCAGGGCGCCGTGGTCATGCAGGTGGTGCTGGGTTCGCAGGCCCAGAAAGCCGGCATCAAACCCAACGACGTGATCGTGAGTGTCAACGGCAATCCGGTGAGCAGCGCTCAGGACGTGAGCAATGTCATCGGTCTGCTGCGCGTAGGCACGCCGGTGACGCTGGGCATACTGCGCAACGGCCAGCAGATCACCATCCACGCCAAGATCGGCAATACCCAGTCCGAGCAGGTCGCTTCGGCCGAGCATCCGCAGTTGCGCGGCATGACGGTCAGCAATCTCAACGAAAGTTCGCCGCTCTACGGCCAGGTGAAGGGCGTGCTGGTCACGGGCGTGGATCCGAACAGCGAAGCCTACAGTGCCGGTCTGCGCCAAGGCGACGTAATCACCGCGGTCAACCGCGAAGCGGTGGGCGATGTAGCCGAATTCCGCAAGGCGCTCGCTCAGGCGGGCGGTACAGTGGCCTTGCGCGTGCGCCGCGACGACCAGATCTTCTATCTGGTGCTGAACGGATAACGGCCACGGGATCAAAACCAAAAACCCCGTACCAGCTGAGCTGGTGCGGGGTTTTTTATTTGCGGCACGCGATTATCAGGATTATGTCTGCTATCCGGTAATGGTGTGCAGGCCATCAAGTCTGCGGGAGGATATATACTCCAGCCACCCGGCAGATTTGCGGGCGCTTACCAAGGAGTATCCATATGCATCCAATCAACAAAGCATTAGCCGCACTGCTGGGCGGAGCCCTGGTGCTGGCAGTGGGGACGGCTCAGGCTCAGAGTACCACCGCCATGCCGGCGGCAGCGTCTGCCACCGCCACCACGCCGGCGGCCGCCACGGCCAGCGTAAGCCAAGCGCAGTTCACTACGGCGGTGACTAACCGCGCACCCGCGGACAACATCACCAGCCTCGACAACAGCCACAACCAGGTATTCTTTTTCACGGCTCTCAAAGACGCCGCCGGCCAGACCATCACGCATCGCTGGGAATACAACGGCCAGACCATGGCGGAAGTGAAGTTCGAGCCCAAGGCCAATCATTGGCGTGTGTGGTCGAGCAAGATGCTGTTGCCCAGCCAGACCGGCACCTGGACCGTGGAAGTGCTGGACGGCAGCGGCAATGTGCTGGCGTCCAAGACCCTGGATTACACCGCCGCTGCGGGCGTCACCCCCAGCGCGACCCACAAAGTCCAGCCGCAGGCGACGACCAAGCCGATGACACCGGCACCGGCGGCCGTCACTCACGGTGGCGGATAGCGGATAACGGTTTTTACAAAATGATCCGGGAGTGATATCCCGCCAGTCAATTCAACTTTTTTGGGAGTTTGCCATGGACGTCATGAAAAAAATATTGATGATTGCAGGTTGCCTCGGACTGCTGCTGTTGGCAAATGCCGGTTGGGCGCAACAAACGCCGCCGCCACCCAGCACCACCAACACAGCGACATCCAGTGCCACGCACAAGGTCCAGCCGGGTGCGACGCACAAGGTGTCGCCCACGACTACAAGCACTACCAAGACGCCGGCGCCCTCGGCAACCACTGACGGTGGAATGCCGGCCTGAGTGCCGACAGAATTCAGGTGCGTCACCGGGGCCGCGCAAGCGGCCCCGTTTTATTTGCCGAGCAATACCCGTCTGCGGCCATCGCGGAACAGCCGCAGTTTTTCAGCCGATCCAGATGGTTTTCACGTTGGTGAATCCGTGGAGGTCCTGGCGCGCGAGTTCGCAGCCGTGGCCGGAATTATTCACGCGCTGAAGGGGCGAGCTGGCGCCAAACACTGCTTGGCGCCGGCGAGCGACGGGCCGGGGATGGTCTGGCTGGTCAGCCCACCAGGGAAGGTTCCGTGCTCGTCTCAGCCAATCCAGACCGTTTTCACATTCACAAATTCGTGAATCCCGTGGCGGGATAACTCCCGGCCATAGCCCGAGTGTTTGATGCCGCCAAAGGGCAATCGCGGATCGCTTTTGACCAGACCGTTGACGAAGGCGCTGCCCGACTGCATGCGCCGCGCGAAAGCTTCGCCGCGCTTCAGATCGCGCGTCCACACGCTGCCGCCCAGACCGTAAGTGCTGCCGTTGGCCACTTCGAGCGCCGCGGCTTCATCGCGCACCCGGATCACGCTCGCCACCGGGCCAAAAAGTTCCTCGGTCCAGGCACGCATGCCGGATTGGATGCCGTCGAGAATCGTGGGCGGGTAGTACGCGCCCTGGCCGGCGAGCGGCTCGCCGCCGAGCAGCACTTGGGCGCCGTGCTGCACCGCGTCCGCAACCTGCGTGTGCAGGCTGTCACGCAGATCGAAACGCGCCATGGGCGCAAGCGTGGTGTTTTCATTCAGCGGGTCGCCGCATTGCAACGCCGCGGCACGCGCCTTGAATTCCTGCACGAACGCTTCCGCGATCTTGTCCACCACGATGAAACGCTTCGCGGCGATGCAGCTCTGGCCGGCGTTCTGATAGCGGGACTTCACGCCGGTGTCCGCGGCCTTTGCGAGATCGGCATCCTCCAGCACCACGAAGGCGTCGGAACCGCCGAGTTCCAGCACGCATTTCTTGAGCACCTCGCCGGCTTCCCGGCCTACCGCGCGTCCGGCGCGCGCGCTGCCGGTGAGCGTGACCGCGGCGATACGCGGGTCCTTGATTACCGACTCGACCTGCGGGATGCCGATCATGAGCGTCTGGAACACGCCGGCGGGGAAGCCGGCCTCGCGGAATGTCGTTTCGAGCGCCAATCCACAACCGGGCACGTTGTCGGCGTGTTTCAGCACCACGGTGTTGCCCGCGGCAAGCGCCGGCACGGCCGCACGGATCGCCTGCCAGAAGGGAAAATTCCACGGCATGATGGCAAGCACGCTGCCCAGCGGCTGATAGGCGACGTAACTTTTCCCCGCGTCACTGGTTGACGGTTCGTCGGCCAGAAATCCGGCCGCGTGTTGCGCGTAGTAGTCGCAGCAGCGCGCGCATTTCTCGATCTCGGCGCGCGCTTCGCCGATGAGCTTGCCCATTTCACGGCTCATGAGCGCGGCATAGTCATCGCGGTGCTTGAGCAGCACTTCGCCGGCCCGGTGCAGCAATGCCGCGCGCTCCGCCGGCGGCCGCGTGCTCCACGCGGGCGTGGCCGCTGCGGTCAACACTAGTGCCGCATCGAGACGCGCTGCGTCCCACATCGGATATTGCTTGAGCTGTTCGCCGTTGGCGGGATTGATGGCGGTGAAATTCATGCTGCACTCCGGAAAATACGCGGGATGAAAAATATTTGGCAGGCCTCGAACAGCGAGCATAGCGCCGAATTCGCGCTTCGCGTTAATCTATGCGCATGACCTGGACGTCGCGTCTCGTTGTTTTCTGCCTGTTGCTGTGTGTGTTGTCGCCGGTCTCCGCGGCGGATCTCGCGGCGCAACGCGCGGCGTTCAAACGGGCCTGGGTCGCGGCCCAACAGGGGAACCTCGCCGCGCTCACGCCGTATCTTGACGAGCTGACCGATTACCCGTTGTATCCGTATCTGCGCTACGCGTACCTCGACAGCACGCTCGCGAACCAACCGCCGGGCGCGATTGAGGCCTTCCTGAACGCGCAGGCCGACCTGCCGG
Organism: Gammaproteobacteria bacterium; assembly: GCA_028864905.1. GTDB lineage: Bacteria > Pseudomonadota > Gammaproteobacteria > Natronospirales > REEB76 > REEB76. The sequence continues at coordinate 17,061 of JAGWLP010000012.1, read as the reverse complement.
TGGCCGAGCGCCTGCAGCGCGATTGGCTGGTGCAGCTCGCCAAACAGCAGGACTGGCAGGATTTTCTGGCCCAGTACCGCGACGAAACCGACCCACCGGTGCGCTGTGGCGCGGTGAGCGCGCACCTCGCGGGCAGCGATCGCGAGGATCGCAGTGCCTGGGTGGTGGTGGCCCAGCATCTGTGGCTCGCGCCGCAGGTACAGCCGGCCACCTGTGACGCGGCGTTTCAATACCTGAAAACTCATCACCGCATCACCAACGGCATGGTGATGCAGCGCATCCAAGGCGCCTTGCAGGCACGCGATTATGCGCTGGCGCGCACGCTCGTGCCGCAACTTGCCGCCGTGGACCGGCCCTGGGCACGCATCTGGCTGGCGATGGCGGAGGATCCGGCACACGTGCTCGAGAACATGCAGGTGCCGGACGAGCCGCGTTACCAGACCATGTTGCTGAACGGCGTACAACTGGTGGCGCGCGCCGATCCGGATCGTGCGCGCCATCTGTGGACCGTGCTCGCGCAACGTTATCACTTCGGGGCGGACGATACCCGGGCCACGCAGATGATGCTGGCGCTGGAATCGGCCCGGAACCTGCGGCCGGATGCCGCCCAGTTGTTGGCGCAGGTACGGCACTTCGGCGACGTGCGCGTCGCCGAGTGGCGCGTGCGCACTGCGTTGCGCAACCTGCAATGGCAAACCGTGCTGAAAACCCTGCCGGCGCTCGGACCTGCGGCCAGCAAGCCCGAATGGCGCTACTGGAAAGCGCGCGCACTCGCGGCCACCGGGCAGGATGACCGGGCCGTTGCCCTGTATGAGTCGCTGGCGGACGGCATGGACTATTACGCATTTCTCGCCGCCGACCGGCTGAATCTCACCTACAACATCACCCAGGAAGCCAGTCAGCCGGCGCCGGAAGTCATCGCACAGTTGGGCCTGCGCCCGGGTTTCGTGCGCGCACGCGAACTGTTTTACGCCGGCTTGTACAGCTATGCGAATGCTGAATGGGTGGCCGCGAGTACCATGCTCTCCAGAGCGGCGCGCTGTCAGACGGCACTCATGGCGCAGCAATGGGGCTGGTCGGGTCGCGCCATGCAGACGCTCGCGAATGCCGGCTGCTGGGGCGATCTCAGCATCAGTTATCCACTGGCGTACGTTGGCACGCTCGCGCCCCGTGCCCAGCAGCTCGGTCTGGATCTGCCGTGGGTGTACGGCCTGATCCGCTCGGAAAGCGTGTTTCGTCCGGACGCCGTTTCCGCCGCTGGTGCGTTGGGACTCATGCAACTCATGCCGGCCACCGGCCGGCGCGTGGCGGTGCGACTCGGCCTGACGCTCGACGGGCAGCAACCGCTGCTCGATCCGGACACCAATCTGGCCGTCGGCAGTTCCTATCTCGGCCATCTGCTGCAGCGTTTTGACGGCAACGAGCTGCTGGCCACCGCCGCCTACAACGCCGGTCCCGACCGCGTGCTGGCGTGGCTACCGCAAAGCGGCAGCCTGCCCGCAGACGTGTGGGTGGATTCCATCCCGTTCTGGGAAACCCGCAATTATGTGCGCAATGTGTTCAGCGCCGCGGTCATCTTTGACTGGCGCCTGCACCACCGCACCGAACGCTTGAGTGCACGCCTCGGCCAGATCACGGCGCCGGGTGCAAGCAGTGCGACCGCGCCCGCCGCGGCAGCAACCATTCCGGCACCGGCAGCCGCGAGTGCCGGAGCATCGGTGCCGCCGGCCTTGCGGTAACATGGAGTACAGCTTATCCCGTTGTGGCCTGGCGCCGACCGCGGGGTAAGTTCGTTTCACGGACGGTAATACAAATGCCAACAGCCACTATCTGTCTGCTGGGCGGCACCGGCTTTGTCGGCCGGCACCTGGCCGCACGCCTCGCGCAACGGGATTACAACGTCAAAATCCTGACACGTGCGCGCGCGCGCCATTACGACCTCGTGGTGCTGCCCACAATCACGCTGGTCGAGGCCGACGTGCACGACGCCGCAACGCTGGCGCGCGAATTTGCCGGCTGCGCGGCGGTGGTCAATCTGGTCGGCATCCTCAACGAACGCGGCCACCGCGGACGCGGCTTCCGGCAGGTACACGTGGAACTGCCGCGCAAGGTCATCGAAGCCTGTCGCGCGGCAGGCGTGCCACGGCTGCTGCACATGAGCGCGCTCAACGCCGCGCGCAACGCGCCCAGTCATTATCTGCGCACCAAAGCCGAGGCCGCCGAACTGGTGCTGGCTGCGAAAGATCTGCAGGTCACGGTGTTCGAGCCGAGTGTGATATTCGGCCCCGGTGATCGTTTCCTCAACCGCTTTGCACGCTTCCTGCGCCTCGCGCCCGGCGTTTTCCCCCTGCCTTGTCCCAACGCAAAGCTGGCGCCGGTGTCCGCGGGAGACGTGGCCGAAGCCATGCTGCGCAGCCTGGATGAGCGTGCCTGTTTCGGTCAGCGTTATTCCCTGTGCGGGCCAAGGGTCTACACGCTGCGCGAATTGTTGCGCTACTTGCGCCGCCTCACCGGCCACAAACGCGTAATTCTGGGTCTGCCGCGGCCGCTGTCGTGGCTGCAGGCGCTGGTCATGGAATGGCTGCCGGGCAAACCGTTTTCACTCGACAATTATCATTCGCTGCAGGTGGCCGGCGTGTGCACCGACAACGGCTTTGCCGCATTAGGCATGCACCCCGTGGCCGTGGAGGCGGTGCTGCCCACGTACCTCGGCCGCTTCACCGCCCAGGCGGAACTCGACAAATACCGGCGCATGCGCGGCTTGGTGCCGTGAGCGGCGCAGCGGCTCCGAATCAGATGGGAACAGGCATGCCCAAGGTGCCGGATACGGACTGGTCGCAGCGCTGGCGCGAAGGCCGTACCGGCTGGCACCACGGCGAACCCATGCCGCTGCTGATGCAGCATTGGCCCGCGCTCGGTCTGCCTGCGGGCAGCCGCGTGCTGGTGCCGCTCGCCGGCAAATCGCTCGACATGCTGTGGTTGGCGCAGCAGGGATTTTCGGTGCTGGGCGTGGAACTCTCGCCGCTCGCAGTCAAGCAGTTCTTCGCCGAAAACCACCTCGTGGCGCAGTCGCAGCGCGAGGTGGACGGCATGCATTACTCCGCCGCCGGCATCGAAGTGATCCAGGGCGACATCTTCAAGGTGGCGGCGCGCGTGTTCGAGTCCTGCCCCGCGGTCTATGACCGCGCCGCGATCATCGCCTTGCCCCTGCCCCTGCGCCAGCGCTACGCACACGAGGTTTACGGGAAACTGCCGCCGGATTGCCGCGGACTTATGATCACGCTCGAATATCCGCAAGCTGAAATGCCGGGACCGCCGTTTTCGGTGGACGCAACCGAACTCTACCGCCTGTTCGACGCCGAGCGGAAGCTCGAGCTCCTTGAGCGGCGCGACATTCTGGCGTCGCAGCCCGGGTTCAAGGAGGCGGGAGTAAACACGCTCTCCACCGCCGTTTACCGCCTGCAGCGGGGAGCGCGGTGATGCACGGTGAATACAAGATGCCGGGCGGCAAGTTGGTGGTGGCGGACCTCGAAGTGCGCGGCGGGCGCTTGTGTCATGTGCGGGTGAGCGGGGATTTTTTTCTCGAGCCCGACAGTGCGCTTGACTGGATTGACGCGGCACTCAACGGCCAGCCGGCGCAGAGCGGCGAAGCGGAACTGGCTGCACATCTGAAAGCCGCGCTCGGCGGGCGTGCAGCGATGTACGGCATTTCGGAAGAAGCGATTGCACGCGCAGTACGGCGCGCGCTGGGACACGCGCGGTGAGCCGCAGCCGATGGGAGGATCACGGCTGGCGTCTGATTCACGCGCCCGCACAGGCGCCCGCGCTGCACATGGCACTCGACGAAACCCTGACCGACGCGGTCGGCAGCGGGCGGCGCGCGCCCACGCTGCGCATCTGGGAGTGGGCAGCCTCCGCCGTGATCATCGGCCGCTACCAGTCGCTGCGCAACGAAGTGGATGGTGCGGCGGCCCGGCGCGAGGCCATCACAGTGATGCGTCGCATCAGCGGCGGCGGCGCGATGTTCGTGGAGCCCGGCAACACCATCACCTATTCGCTGTACGCACCGGTATCGCTGGTCGAGGGCATGTCGTTCCAGGAAGCGTATGCGTTTCTGGATGCCTGGGTCATCGAGGCGCTGCGCACGCTCGGCATCGAAGCCCGCTACCAGCCGCTCAACGACATCACCTCGCCGGCCGGCAAAATCGCGGGCGCCGCCCAGGCGCGCCGTCACGGTGCAGTGCTGCACCACGTGACCATGGCCTACGACATCGATGCCGCAAAAATGCTGCAGGTGCTGCGCATCGGCCGCGAGAAACTTTCCGACAAGGGCATCGCGAGCGCCGTCAAACGCGTGGATCCGCTGCGCAGTCAGACGGGTCTGGCGCGCGCCGCGGTGATTGAGCGCATGGTGGCAACGTTTCGCCGGCTCCACGGCTTGACCGACGATCACCTGACGGAAAATGAACTCGCGCAGGCGCGCGAGTTGGCGGAGAATAAATTCAAAACTCCGGAATGGACCGCGATCGTGCCCTGACGGTGACGCCCGGAGGGCGCCGCTTCACCCGCCCGAGTCAGCGGCGCTCTTGACCATGAGTTTCTGCAATGCGGCGTCGCGCTGTGCCGTCGGCAGACGCATCAAGCATTTCACCGCGCCGTAGAACAAGGGCAGGTTGCCGCCGTTTTCCGCGAGCAGGGCGCGGAACGCCGGCACCCAACGGGTGTAGGTGGTCACGGTCAGCAGGCTCGCGTTGTTGAGCGGACCGTTGAAGAAACTGTCGTAGCCGGTGTCATTGCCGAGCTGCGGGCGCAGCACAGCGTAGCTCTGGCGCAGTTGCACAAAAATCTGCCGTTTGCGCGCCGCCATCACCGCCTTTGGCGAGCCCGAGGCATACAGCTCGGTCAACTTGCCGCGCGCGGTGTCCACCAGCAGCACGATCATGTACCCGTGACGCTGCCCGGCTTCATAAGCCGGCAGTTGCGATTCGCGTCCCGTGGCTGCAAGCCAGCGGTGCACACCCACGTCCGCCACCGTGACCGCAAAGGATTCGTTGAAGTCGGCATCGCCCTGCAGATAGAGCTCCTGATGCGCAAGTTCGTGGAAGATGAAATTCGCGAGCATGGTGTCGCCCCAGCTGAGCATGCTCGAAACCAACGGATCGTCGAACCAACCGAGCGTGGAGAATGCCGGCACGCCGCCGACGTACACGTCATCACCCTGGGCACGCAGTTTGGCAGCGAACGCCTGCGCGGCCGCCTGCCTGAAATAGCCGCGATACGGAACGCAACCCGCGACCAGGAAGCACCAGGTTAGCGGCTGCAATGAAAAGGGTTTGGTGGCGAACACATCCCAGCTCACGTAAGGCCGGTCAAGCGCCACGTAGCTCGTGTAACTGCCGTTGCGCGGCAGTCCCAGCTGCGCGCTGGCATAGCGGCGGATTTCTGCGGCCAGTTGCAGTCGGGCCTTGAGCGTGGCCGGAGTCTCGGGACTGGCAAGCAGACGGCGGATGGGTACACGCGCGGTCAGCAGGCTGAGTTCGCCGTTCATGGCCTGACCGTAATAGCCGGGCAACGCGCAGCCGCCCAGGGCCAGCGTCAGCATCAAGGGGAACATGCGCATGGCACGCCGCATGGCGAGTCAGCATAGCAAAAGCGCTCTGCTACCATGACCACATGCAGATCTATCTCGTCGGCGGTGCGGTGCGCGACAAGCTGCTGGACCTGCCGGTCCAGGAGCGCGACTGGGTGGTGGTGGGTGCGACGCCCGATGACATGCTGGCGCTCGGTTACCGGCCGGTGGGCAAGGACTTCCCCGTGTTCCTGCATCCCGAAACGCACGAGGAATATGCGCTCGCGCGCACCGAGCGCAAGACCGGCCGCGGTTATCACGGTTTTGAATTTCACAGCGCGCCGCAGGTGACACTGGCCGATGACCTCAAGCGCCGCGATCTCACCATCAATGCGCTGGCCGAAGACGCACAGGGCAAGCTGATTGATCCCTACGGCGGCCAGCGCGACCTCGAGGCGCGCGTATTGCGCCATGTGTCGCCGGCGTTTGCCGAGGATCCGGTGCGCGTGCTGCGGGTGGCACGCTTCGCGGCACGCTTCGCGCCGCTCGGCTTCAGGCTTGCGCCGGAGACGCTGGCGTTGATGCACGAGATGGCGGGCAACGGCGAAGTGGACGCACTGGTCGCCGAGCGCGTGTGGCAGGAAACCGCAAAGGCGCTGGCCGCGGACAAACCTTCGGTGTTCTTTCACACGCTGCGCGACTGCGGTGCGCTCGCCAGGGTGTTTCCCGAACTGGATCGCCTGTTCGGCGTGCCGCAGCCGGCGGAACATCACCCCGAAATTGATACCGGCGTACACGTGATGCTGGTGCTGGATCAGGCCGCGCGCCTGTCGCCCGATCCGGCGGTGCGCTTCGCGGCGCTGGTCCACGATCTCGGCAAGGGCACGACTCCTGCAAACAAGCTGCCTCACCATTACGGCCACGAGGAGCGCGGCGCGGAACTGGTGGATGCGCTGTGCGAACGCCTGCGGGTACCGCGCGAATTCCGCGAACTCGCGCTGCTCGCGACGCGTTTCCACGGCAAAGTGCACCGCGCGGCGGAACTGCGTCCTGAAACGGTGCTGCGGTTGCTGCAGGACTGCGATGCCTTCCGCCGGCCACAGCGCTTCGAGCAGTTATTGCTGGCCTGCGAGGCCGATGCGCGCGGCCGTAGCGGCCTTGAGGCGCGACCTTATCCGCAGGCGGAACTGCTGTGGCGCGCGCGCGCCGCAGCCGCGGCGGTGAACATTCCCGGCGGCGCATCCGGCGCTGAAATCGGCAAGCGGCTCAACCAGGCACGGTTGCTGGCCGTGCGCGCAGCGCTCACCCACAAGCCGGCGTGAGGGATATTGCGCCGCGCGTTGCGGCGCGTGGTTTACAGGCTGTGGCTCAAGTCGCGCAGGCTGAATCCCCGTAACGCAAGATCCACGCCTTTCACAAAGCCGATGGCTTTGAAACGCTCGCCCATTTCTTCCGGCAGCGTCAGCAGTTTCACTGCACGCGCGGTGTGCAGATCCACGGCCCGTTCCGCGATGCCGAGCGCCAGCAGAAAATGCGCCTGCGTGGTGAATCCGGCCAGCGTGAGTCCGGCCTGCGTGGCGGCCTGCGTCATCGCGGTGAAATCCACATGCGCGGTGATGTCCTGCAGGCCCGGGTACAGGAACGGATCGGCGTGCACGCGCTGGCGGTAATGGCACATGAGCGTGCCCATGTGGCGCTCAGAATGGTAGTAGCCGGCGCGCGCATAACCGTAGTCCGTGAACAACAGTGCGCCGTGAGTCAGAGCATCGGCGAGGCTGGCGATGAGCAAGGGCAGTCGCAGGCAGATTTCGGAACTGTAGCCTGCGGCCAGCGGTTGCGGCAGATCGGCTTCCAGAGCCGCGAGCGCGTGCTGCAAATCCGCGCTCCCGGGCTGGAGTTGCCAGACGAATTCCCCGCCCCGGTCCGCCACGCAATATTCTTCGAACCCCAGCGTCGCTCGCCGGAAACGGCTGACGGGCAATGCGTCCAGCACTTCGTTGCCGAGGATTACTCCGGAAAATGCCGCCGGCAGACGCTCCAGCCAATGCACGCGCTGCAACAATGCGGGCGCGCGTTCTGCAAGGGTCAGGCGCTGGCGTTCGCGCAGCTCCGCGCTCACTTCCAGAATCAAATAGCGCCCCGGCAACGCGCCGAGCGTCGCGAGTTCCGCCAGCATATCCGCCGCCATTGCGCCGGAACCTGCGCCGAGCTCCAGAATGTCGCCCCCGTCCAGAACCTTCAGCAACTCTGCGCATTGCACCGCAAGGCAGCGGCCAAACAAGGGTGAAAGCTCCGGCGCGGTCACGAAGTCGCCGGCCACACCGAACTTGCGCGCGCCGGCGCTGTAGTAACCAAGCCCCGGCGCGTAGAGCACGAGATCCATGTAACGTTCGAAGCTCATGGCGCCGCCGTGCGCCTGGATTTCAGCACGGATGCGCTCCTGGAGACGCGCGCTGTGCACCAGCGCGTCCGGCGAAGGCGACGGCAATTCGGCTAGCGGCTGGCGGCTGCGCATGTGAGTTTCCGGATTATTGCAACCCGCATAAATGCGGAGCGGAGACCGGAAGAATACCGGAAAGCCCGCAGACACAATCGCACTCGCGTCCGGACCCGTCCGCTGGTTGGCGCGCCCGCCAACATCGCCGACGCGCTTGTCTATCCGGTGCGCGACGCGGAATTCGCGACCGGGCAGAGTCTGGCGCGGACCGGCGGATGCGGCATCGGGTGGCGAAGCATCACGACCTGGCCGCAAACGGCCGGCGTCTCAATGTGCGTTGACCAGAGTCTGCCAGCCATAGCGCTCGGGTAACGGGCGCCATGCTGCGGCACGTGCATTGGCGCGTTCCGCGGCGGGCGCAGCCGGTCCACAGTTGCCGTTGGCGATGTAGTACAGGGCTCCGGCCAGCGAGGCTTCGCTGCTGTCACCGAGCGCATGACTCAGATCGTCCACCGCCGGGCAGGTGGGGGCAATGCCGCTGAAGTAATTGCCGGCGCCCGCGGCGTTCAGCATGTTGAAGGTCATGGGATACAGCACGCTGCTGCAGAAATCGAAACCGTTCTCGCCCACCGGTTTGCCAAACGTGCTGCCGCCCACGGTCACCACGTCTATGTAAGGCTTGAGCGCGTTGATCAGCAATTCCGCGGCGGAAGCGGTGCCGCCGGTGGTGATAATCACCACGCGGTTCAGGTTCAGGGAATTGCTCACGTTCTGGAAGGCCAGCGCCTGGTCCTGGTCGGTGTGCAGGCTGTTGTAATTCAGCGTGGCGAAGGTCTGACCGGCATCGCCGTTGCCGACTATCAGCGAGCCGAGAAACTGCGCCACCGACAGCAGCCCGCCGCCGTTGTAGCGCTCGTCGATGATCAATTCGTTGTCGCCGTCCGCCTGCAATTGTGTAAACGCCTGCTGCAGCTCAGCGGTGGAAGGCGTGATGAAATTCTGGAAAAAGAAATAACCCACGTTACGGCCGCCGGCGTTGAAACTCTGTACCAGCGAAACATTGGGCTGGGTGACGACGGTCTTGGTGAGCGTCACGGTTTGGGTCGCGCCGGACGGTGACTGATACTCGAGCGTCACCACCACGCCCACGTCTGCGGGACCATAAGCGGAATCCAGTTGATTGTCGGCGATGAGGGTCGCGACCGGAGTGCCGTTAATCGACAGGATATAGCCGCCGCGCACGAACCCGGCACCGGCGGCGGGACTGTTGGGATACACATTGGTCAACTGCAGCTGATTGCCGTTGATAATTTCCTGGCTGAAACCGATGCCCACGTATTGGCCGGCGCCGTAAAACGCCTGGTTGGCCGCCTGCGTGGTGATATAGCTGAAACGGTCCAGAGGCTGGTACAACAGCGCATCCAGAAACGCGGTGGTATCGCTGTAAGCCGCGGGATTGACGTCAGTGGGCAGGTACTGGTTCCAGTAGTACCAGGACTGCATGATGGCGAGAATCTGCTGGTTCTGGCCGGTTACCGAGCACGCGCCGGCAGTCTGTGCCTGGGAGACACTGCCCGAGCCGCCGCAGCCCGACACCAGCAGCACCAGCACGCACGTGAACGCACCGATCAAGAGCTTGCGCATCGCCGTCTCCGCGAAATGCACCCGTGAACGTTATAGACCTTCAAGCGTCACCGCCACAAGCGGCTGATCCTTGCCGGCAAATTCACGCCAATGCTCGGCAAAACTCCGGCCGGTCCCGGGATGACGGTGCCCGGGCGCGAGGTCAGCCAGCGGCTTGAGCACATAGGCATATTTGAGGATTTCGGGGCGTGGCAGCCGCAGCGGAGATTCGGTAACCAGCGCGCCATGCAGCAGCAGGTCCAAATCAAGCGCGCGCGGCGCAAAGCGCGGACCGCCGCGAACCCGCCCGCACTGCAGTTCGATGGCATCGAGTGCCGCATGTACCTCCGCAGCACCGGCTGCGGTTTCGAACACCACGGCCAGATTCAGGAAATCGTCGCCCTGGAAACCCACCGCCGGGTTGCGGTACACGGGCGAAATTTGCAGGGTGCCGAAGCCTTGCCGCAGCCGTTGCACAGCCGCGCGCACGTGCTGCTCGGGCTCGACATTGCTGCCGATGCCGACAAACACCGTGGTCATGCGGAAGGCGCGTCCCTTTCGATACTCACACCGACGCTCTTGCTGCCGCTGACCGCGCCCGGCTTGTGCAGCGTCACTTTCACATGCGCGACCCGGAATTCCCGCAGGATGAGCCCGGCAATCTCCTCCGCGAGTGTTTCCACCAACTGGTACTGCGCCGCGCTCACGAATTGCGTGACGCGTTTGGCCACCGCCTTGTAGTCGAGCGTATCCTCGATGCGATCGCTGCGCGCGGCACGGCGGATATCCGCGCTCATGTCCAGGTCCAGAACGACCGTCTGCCTGATACGCCGTTCCCAATCGAAAATGCCGACCACGGTTGGCACGCGCAGATCGCGTATGAACACGGTGTCCGTGGGAGTCCCGCGGGTCACGGAGCCACCAGGGTATCCAGCGGCCAGCGCGTGCGCACTGCCGCAGGTGTTGCCGAGGACGGCAGGTTGCGCAAGCGCAGGCAACCCGCGTACGCGATCATGGCGCCGTTGTCAGTGCAGAATTCCAGCCGCGGATAAAACACTTCGCCGCCCAGTTCGGCTACGCGCTCCTTGAGCCGCGCACGCAAGTTGCGGTTCGCCCCCACACCGCCGGCCACCACCAGGCGCCGCTCTCCGGTCTGCAGCAGAGCGCGTTCGCATTTGATCACGAGCGTTTCGACCACCGCCTCCTCGAAAGCGCGTGCCACGTCGGCTCTGGTTTGCGCGTCCTGCGGCGTGCGTTTGAGTGCGGTGAGCACCGCGGTTTTCAAGCCGCTGAAACTGAAGTCCAGGCCCGGCCGGTCGGTCATGGGCCGCGGAAACTCGAAACGCCCGGTGACGCCGCTCTCGGCCAGTTTGGCGAGCGCCGGCCCGCCCGGATACGGCAGCTCCAGAAGCTTGGCGACCTTGTCGAACGCCTCGCCCGCCGCGTCGTCCAGCGACTCGCCGAGCGTGGTGTAACGGCCAACACCGCGGACTTCCACCAGCAGGGTGTGTCCGCCGGAAACCAGCAATGCCACGAAGGGAAACGCAGGCGCGGGGTTTTCCAGCATGGGGGCGAGCAGATGGCCTTCCATGTGATGGATACCGACCGCGGGCACCCGCCAGGCGAACGCCAGGCCGCGCGCCAGACAGGCCCCGACCAGCAGCGCGCCCACCAATCCGGGACCGGCGGTGTAGGCAATGCCGTCAATCTGCTGCGGGCTGGATCCGGCTTGCCCCAGGGCGCGCTGGATCATGGGCAAGAGCTTGCGCACATGGTCCCGGGAGGCGAGTTCCGGCACCACGCCGCCGTACTCTCTGTGCAGCCGAACCTGACTGTAAAGCGCGTGTGCCAGCAGCCCGCGGCTGCCGTCGTAGACGGCAACTCCGGTTTCGTCGCAGGAAGTCTCAATGCCGAGCACGCGCATGACTTTGCAATTCTACACGGCGGCCGGTAGAATTCCGGCCCTTTACGGCCGCTCCGCGACCGCAGAACCCAAGCAAATTCAAGGTGATGGCTGCATGCCCAGCGTACGCGTGAAAGAAAACGAACATTTCGATGCCGCCCTGCGGCGTTTCAAGCGCGCCTGCGAGAAGGCCGGCGTCATGACCGAGCTGCGCCGCCGCGAGTTCTACGAGAAGCCCACGCAGGAACGTAAGCGCAAGCAGGCGGCCGCCGTAAAGCGCCATCTGAAGAAATTGTCCCGCGAGCAGTCCCGTCACATCCGCTTATATTGATTCGAGCGCTCACGGGTTCCGATGGTTTCAACGACGGCGCTTGCGACAAGCGCCGTTTGTTTTTGCGCCCCGCCGTCATGCTGATTGCCGCCAGCGCACGCCGGGCAGCGAAGCTCAGCAGCTCACAGGAGTACAGGCATGCTACTCAAAGACCGCATCACTGCCGACATGAAGGATGCGCTGCGCGCAGGCGACAAGCCGCGCCTCGGGACTATTCGCCTGATGCTGGCCGCCATCAAACAACGCGAAGTGGACGAGCGCATTCAGCTGGACGACGCCCAGGTGCTCGCGGTGCTCGACAAGATGCTCAAGCAGCGGCGCGAATCCATCGCGCAATACGAGCAAGGCCGGCGCGCGGATCTCGTCGCCCAAGAACAGGCGGAGGTCGCCGTAATCCAGTCTTACCTGCCCGTACAGCTTGGAGAGGCGGAACTTGACAAGCTGATTGCCGATGCCATCCGAAAAACCGGCGCCGCTTCGATGCGCGACATGGGCAAGGTCATGGGCCTGCTCAAGCCACAGATGCAGGGTCGCGCCGACATGGGTGCAGTGAGCGCGCGCATCAAGGCGAAGCTCGGCGGCTGATTGCGGCGTTGCCAATACACAGCCATCACGAACCTGTTCTATATCTTGTAATGCCCGTTGAGGTGAGGAGTGAGCGGTGAGAAGCGAGGGGTAACGCCACGCTCAAGCCGGCTCCTCACTTCCTCCCGCTTCACCCATCACTTCCCAAAATGGCGCGCATTCCCCAGTCCTTCATTGATGAACTCGTGAGCCGCGTGGACATCGTGGAGGTAATTGACGCGCGCGTGCCGCTCAAGAAACACGGTCGCGAGTTCACCGCTTGCTGTCCGTTCCACAACGAGAAGACGCCGTCGTTCACCGTCAGTCCGAGCAAGCAGTTTTACCACTGCTTCGGATGCGGCGCGCATGGCACCGCACTGGGTTTTCTCATGGAGTATGAACACCTGGATTTCCCGGAAGCCGTGCGTCAGCTTGCCGAGCAGGTGGGCATGGAAGTGCCGGTGGAATCCGGCAGCGACAACCGCGCAAGTTTTGCGCCGCTTTACGCGGTACTTCACGACGCACAACGCTTCTTCCACGCGCAACTGAAGCATTCGCCCACGGCCGTGGACTACCTCAAGCGCCGTGGCGTGAGCGGCGAGATCGCGGCGGAGTTCGGCATTGGTTTCGCGCCAGCCGGGTGGGACCAGTTGCTGAAAGCGCTCGGCAAGGACGCGGCGACGCAGCAGAATCTGCTGGACGCGGGGCTGGTGATCCGCGCTGAGGACGGCCGGATACGCGACCGTTTCCGCGAGCGCGTCATGTTCCCGATCCGTGACGCGCGCGGACGCGATATCGGCTTCGGCGGCCGGGTCATCGGCAACGACGAGCCCAAATACCTGAATTCGCCGGAAACGCCGCTATTCCACAAGGGCCGTGAGCTCTACGGCTTGTACGAAGCCCGCCAAGCGCTGCGCGATATTCCGCGCCTGCTGGTCGTGGAAGGTTACATGGATGTGGTGGCCCTGCATCAGCATGAGCTGCGCTACGCCGTGGCCACCCTCGGCACTGCCACCACTCCCGAGCATCTGCAGAAAATCTTCCGGGTCACGGCCGAAGTCGTATTCTGCTTTGACGGCGATCGCGCCGGCCGGGTTGCGGCCTGGCGCGCGCTGGAAAACGCACTGCCCGAAACGCGCGATGGCCGGCAGCTCAAATTCCTGTTTCTCCCGGAAGGCGAAGATCCCGATACCCTGGTGCGCAAGGAGGGCCGCGAGGCGTTGGAGTTGCGCCTCAGGCAGGCGGTGCCCTTGTCGGTATTCCTGCTGGACAGCCTCAGTGCGCAGACCGACCTGTCCAGCCTGGACGGCCGGGCACGGCTGGTGGAGCTCGCCCGACCGCATCTGGCCAAGCTGCCGGTCGGGGTTTATCGCGAAATGCTGGGTGCGGAACTGGCACGGCGCGCGCAGGTAAACCCGGAAAAATTGACTATGCTTAATCGGGTATCCAGCCGCAAGGCCACAGGGGACCAGCAGCCCGCTCCAGCCGGACCGACGTTGACCGGCCCGGTGCGCAAGGCACTGGCTCTGCTGCTGCACCAGCCGGCGCTGGCGGCGCTTGCCGGAAACCCGGCCAATTTGGCTGATACGGGGCTCAGGGGCGTGGAAACACTGCAGGCGGTACTGGAATTTACCCAGGGACACCCACATATCACGGGGGCCGGACTGCTGGAGCACTGGCGTGACACCGAAACCGGCGCTTACCTCATGAAGCTGGCGCAAGCCGAACTGCTCACCCCCGACAATGGCATGGAAAGCGAATTTCGGGCGGTGGTCGCGGATTTGGCCGGTCGCCGCGACGAACAGCGCTTGGCGACCTTGGTGGAAACCTCCCGGCTGCGCCCGCTGGGTAACGAGGAAAAGGCGGAACTGACCCGACTGATCGCAGCCCGGCACGCGGGTCCGGGGGCCCCTAAGTTATGAAGCAGTTGATTTATCTGGAAAAAATGCGACTTTCTGATAGACTTACCGGTTCCCCTCCGGCGCCCAACGGGCGCCGTTTTTCACCTGAGACGCCATGAACGACCGCAACGAAGACAAGCAGTCCAAGCTCAAGCTCCTGATTGCCAAGGGCAAGGAACAGGGCTACCTGACTTACGCGCAGGTCAATGACCATCTGCCGAACGATATCGTAGATCCCGAGCAGATCGAAGAAATCATCGCCATGATCGGTGACATGGGCATCCCGGTGCACGAGGAGGCCCCGGATACCGACACGCTGCTGCTCGGGGATGCGCAGGCCACGAGTCCGGATGACGAAGAGGTCGCCGAAGAAGCCGCCGCTGCCTTGGCCTCGCTGGACGCAGAATTCGGGCGCACCACCGATCCGGTGCGCATGTACATGCGCGAGATGGGCACCGTTGAGCTGCTCACGCGCGAGGGCGAAATCAAGATCGCCAAGCGCATCGAGGAAGGCCTGACCCAGGTGCTGGCGTCGGTGGCCACGTATCCAGCGTCCTCGGCGCTGCTGTTGTCCGAATATGCGGGTGTGGCCGAAGGCCGCAACAAACTCAGCGACATCATCACCGGATTCATTGACCCGAACGCCGATATCCAGGCGGCTGAGGCGCCCAGCGCGCCGGAAGCGCCGGCGGTGGCTGAAACCGCGTCCGAAGAAACGGACGCCGATGGCGACGAAGCCCCCGAAGAGGAATCCCCGCCCAAGGCCAAATCCGCCAAACCCGGCGACGACGAGGAAGAAGACAGCGAAGCCGACGCCGAGTCGAATCCTACGGACACGGGCCCCGATCCGGAAGAAACCGCGCGCCGCTTTGCACAGCTGAAGAAACTGCACGACAAGGCGGTCAAGGCCATCCTCAAGCACGGCACCGCCCACAAGAGCACCGCGCGCGCGCGCAAACAGCTGGTGGACGCGTTCCTGCAACTGAAGCTCACGCCGCGCATGACCGAATTGCTCATCCGCAGCCTGCGCCACATGGTGGACACCGTGCGTGCACACGAGCGCGAAATCATGAGCTTGTGCGTCACCAAGGCCGGCATGCCGCGCAAGGATTTCATCAAGAGCTTTCCGGAAAACCAGACCAACACGCGCTGGCTGGACCGCCAGATCAAATCCAAGCGCAAGTGGTCCGCCGCCTTGGCCAGGCAGAAACCCGACGTGGTGCGTATCCAGCACCGCCTCACGACAATCGAAAAGGACACGCACCTTTCAATCCAGGAACTCAAGGAAATCAACCGTCAGATGTCCATTGGCGAGGCCAAAGCACGCCGTGCAAAAAAGGAAATGGTCGAGGCCAACTTGCGCCTGGTGATTTCGATTGCCAAGAAATACACCAACCGCGGCCTGCAATTCCTGGATCTCATCCAGGAAGGCAACATCGGCTTGATGAAGGCAGTGGACAAGTTCGAATACCGGCGCGGCTACAAATTCAGCACCTACGCAACCTGGTGGATTCGCCAAGCCATCACCCGTTCGATCGCCGATCAAGCGCGCACCATCCGCATTCCGGTGCACATGATCGAGACCATCAACAAGCTGAACCGCATTTCGCGTCAGTTGCTGCAGGAAATGGGCCGCGAGCCGACCCCGGATGAATTGGCGGTCAAGATGGAAATGCCGGAGGACAAGGTACGCAAGGTGCTGAAGATCGCCAAGGAACCGATTTCCATGGAAACACCGATCGGCGACGACGAGGACTCCCATCTCGGGGACTTCATCGAGGATGCCTCGGTGACTTCGCCGGTAGACGCGGCCACCAACGAGAGTCTGCGCGAGCAGACGCATGCGGTGCTGGCGAGTCTCACGCCGCGCGAAGCCAAGGTGCTGCGCATGCGCTTCGGCATCGACATGAATACCGATCACACGCTCGAGGAAGTCGGCAAGCAATTTGATGTCACGCGCGAGCGCATCCGTCAGATCGAAGCCAAGGCACTGCGCAAGCTGCGCCATCCGTCGCGTTCCGACCAGCTGCGCAGTTTTCTTGACGAATCCTCATCCTGAGGGCAAAGGTTGTGTGTAAAAAACAGGGCCGCGTTCGCGCGGCCTTTGCTTTTATGGCTGGCCGGGTCGGAAATGCCATGCAGCCAGTTGGGTTAGGGCAGGGGGCGAGCGGCACAAGCCACCAGGACCGGCGGGAATGCCGGAGTGGACGAAACACCATGGATGGTTCAGTGTATAGATGTTGATCCTGTAGCTCAGTTGGGCACGGTCGGTGTCTTTAAGTACCATGCCGGGGGGCATGGCACTCCGACCGCGCGACGCGACAGGAGGTCGCGGTTGGCGGGCGCACCAAGGATGGTTACTACCACCGCTGTTAAGATTTATGTACGCACCCGTAGTTCAGTTGGTTAGAGCAGGGAGCGAGTCGGGGGCCTTCATGCGAAGCACCGCTTCGCACCCGACGAGCGGCCAGCATGGAGGCTGGCCTGGACGAGCCACCACGGATGGGTCAGTGTATAAGCGTTGGGCCTGTAGCTCAGTTGGTTAGAGCAGGGGACTCATCAAAACTGGTGACTCTGCGTCGAGAGGCGCAGATGCAAACGGGATGAATTCAGGGAAACCTCCACGGCAGCGCCGCTGGCAACCCTGAGCCAAGCCGGCAGTACACCGCCGGAAGGTGCAGAGACTACCTGAGGGCTAGAGTGCCCTTAATGACAGGTTGAAGCGTCCCGCAC
>JAGWLP010000085.1 GCA_028864905.1 Gammaproteobacteria bacterium | reverse complement strand
CACATGGACGTGAAGGCCATCATCGCGCTCACCGAGTCCGGTTCGACCCCGCTGTGGATGTCGCGCATCAGCTCCGGCATCCCGATCTACGCCATGACCCGCCACGAGGCCACGCGCCGGCGCGTGACCCTGTACCGCGGCGTGTACCCGGTGGCCTTCGATGTGCTGCACGAGAACGCCGATCGCGTGCTGGAAAGCGCGGTGAGCGAACTGCGCAAACGCGAGCTGGTGAGGAACGGCGATTACGTGATCTGCACCAAGGGCGAGCTCAGCGGCGTGACCGGCGGCACCAACAGCTTCAAGATTCTGCGCGTGGGCGAGTGAAGCCGCGGATGCGGGCTGCCGCGCTCATGCGTTTACTGCACGTGGTTAAACTCCGGCATGGCTTCGAATAACTGGCCACTGCGCCAGTTTTCCGCTCCGGGCCGCTGATACACGATCTTTCCGCCGACGATGGTATAGAGCACGCGCGTGCGCAGGATATCGTGCGTAGGCAGTGTCAGCAGGTTGCCGGAGAACACGTCCATGTCGGCGAGCCTGCCGGGCGCGAGCGAGCCGAGCTCGCTTTCCTCGAACAGCGCATAGGCATTGTTCCAGGTGTAGGAGCGCAGCTCCTGCATGCGCGTCTTGACCTGATCCGGGAAGAAATACTTGCCGGGCGCGTAACTGCGCGTGACGCCGCAGTAGAAATTCGGGATGGGGTTGGTGTCTTCGACCGGCGTGTCAGTGCCGTCCAGCACCATGGCGCCGGACTCGATCAGCGAGTGCCACACGTAGGCGCCTTCTTTCGCGCGTTGTTCACCCAGCCGCGGGATCACCATCGGCGCATCCGAACAGGCGTGGATGGACTGCATGGAGGCGATCACGCCGAGTTCAGCGAAACGCGGAATGTCGGATGGACTCAGGTGCTGCGCGTGCTCGATGCGCCAGCGCAACGCATGCGCCGCGGGGTCCGCGGTGAATATCTGCTGATACAGGTTCAGCACTTCGCGGTTGGCACGATCGCCGATGGCGTGCACCGAGAGCTGGAATTGATCGCGTGCGGCGATCTCGGCGATCTGCCGGATTTCATCCATGGGTGTGACGTTCTTGCCGGTGATGTCCGGCGCGTCGCTGTAGGGATCGAGCATCCAGGCGCTGCGCGTGCCGAGCGCGCCGTCGGACAGGATTTCGCCCACGCCGCGCACCGTGAAATGCTTGTCGGCGTAGCCGACGGTACGGTACTGGGCGAGATGCGCATTGAGCGCGGCCACAGACTCGCCCGCGATGTTCACGTACAGCCGCAGCGGCAGGCCTTTTTCGGCCTGCTGCTTGATCCAGTCCACGGTGGCGAAATCCTCGCCCATGTCCACGAAGGTGGTGACGCCCTTGCTGATTTCATTTTGTACCGCCAGTTGCAGCGCCTGTTTACGGCGCGCGGCGATGTCCGCGGGCGGCAGGGTAGCGAGGTAGCGCGCGTAGGCGGCAAGCACCGGCCCGTCGGCGGTGTCGCGCAGCATGCCGATGGCGTTGCCGTGTGCGTCGCGCACGATGGTGCCACCCACCGGGTTTGGGGTGTCGCGGGTGATGCCGGCGAGCTTCAGGGCCGCGGCGTTGGCGTACACCGCGTGGCCGCTGATGTGCTCGAGCAGCACGGGGTTATGCGGCGATACCGCATCCAGTCCGGCCGGCAACGGCAGGCCGTCCACATTCGGCTGCAGCACGGTTTTCCATTTGGTCTGCTGCCAGCCGAATCCGACGATCCATTCGCCGGGTTTGGTGTTGGCGACCGCCGCCTTCACCATCGCCACGATGGCGTCCCAATCGGGCGCCTGGCCGACGTTCAGTTCCATGAGCGAGCGGCCGGTTTGCAGCAAATGCCCGTGGCCTTCGATGAAGCCGGGCGTGACGAAGGCGCCATACAGGTCGAGCACCCGGGTGCGCTTGCCGATGTAACGCGCAATGCCGGTGTCGCTGCCGACCGCGAGAATCCTGCCGTCGCGTACCGCGAGCGCCTGAACTTCAGGCTGCACCGGATCCAGCGTTTCAATGGTGCCGCCGCGCAGCACGAGGTCGGCGGGTTCAAACCGCGGCGGGAAGCCGCCGACGTGCACCGGTGTTTTTGATTCCGGAATCGCGATGCCGCTGTACATGCTGTTGGATGCCTGCGGCGGTGCAGCCAGGGCCGAGGTCACGGGGATCACAACGGCGAGGGAAAGCAGCAGATCGGACAGCTTGAGCATCACGCACCTCGGCGGTGGAGCTGGGAATTATCAGAGCCGCAGTATGCGCTACGCGCACGCTACAACCAACCCTTCTGGCGCGCGATGCGCGCAGCTTCGATGCGGTTGGCAGCGCCGAGTTTGCCGATGGCTTCTGACAAGTAATTGCGCACCGTGCCTTCGGACAGGAATAACTGCCTGGCGATGTCGGCGCTCGCCAGGCCGTCGCCGGCGAGCCGCAGCACTTGGCGTTCGCGATCGTTGAGCGGATCCGCGTTTTCCCAGGCTTCGGTGGCGAGTTCCGGCGCGATCACCTTGCCGCCAGCATGCACCTTGCGGATGGCGTTCGCCAGTTGTTCCGCGGGTGCATCCTTCAGCAGATAACCTTTCACGCCCGCGTCGAGCGCGCGGCGCAAGTAACCCGGGCGCGCAAACGTGGTCACGATGATGACTTTGGCCGGATGGTGCTTTTCTTTGAGGGCTGTGGCGAATTCGAGACCGGTCATGCCCGGCATCTCGATGTCGGTGACCACCACGTCGGGATTGAATTCGGCCGTGAGTTTGAGCGCCTCTTTGCCATTGGGTGCGCGCGCCACCACGGAAATGTCCTCTTCCAGGTCCAGCATGGCGGCCAGCGCGCCCAGGATCATGCCCTGGTCTTCGGCAATGAGTACTTTGATCATGTTATGCCATTATCGGGCCGATTTCCGGACCGGAGGGGTTCACCGGCAGGACTACGGTCAGGCGCGTGCCACCGTGACTGGAATCAATCTCCAGCCGGCCGGCTGCTGTTTGCAGGCGCTCGCGCATGCCGCGGAGGCCATTGCCCTCGTGCAGGGCGCCGCCGCGACCGTCGTCCTCGATCAGCAGGCGCAACTGGCGGTCGCGGTTTTCGAGTTCGATGCGGCAGTGCTGCGCGCCGGAGTGGCGGATCACATTGGTCACGGCCTCGCGCAGCACCATGGCGAGCACCGAATCCTGCGAAGGGGAAAGTTTCGGCGGTTCCACTTTTTCCGCCAGCCTGACGTTGGCCGCGGTGAGCGCCACGCGCGCGTTGACGAGCTCGCCGATCAGGCCGCCGCTGCGATAACCGCCCACGGCCTCGCGCACCTGGGTGAGCGCCTGACGCGAGATGCGCTCGACGTCGCGAATTTCGCGCGCCGCGCCCGCGAGATCGCGCTCCGCGAGCTTGGCCGCGAGTTCCGCCTTGACGGTGATGAGCGTGAGAGTATGGCCCAGCAGGTCGTGCAGATCGCGGGCGATGCGCTCGCGCTCGGCACTGGCGGCGAGCTTGCGGATCTCTTCTTGTGACAGCTTGAGCGCCCGGTTCTTGCGGCCCATCTCGCCGAAATACAGATTGCCGATGCCGAGGACGACGGAAAAGAACAGACCGGGGAAGATTGCCCAGAGACTCAATCTCGCGGCTGCGGCGCTGATCAGGAATACTAGGACCACCAGCAGCAGCGCCTGAGCTCCCTTTTTCACGGAACCGAGCGAACCGCAGAAGGAAGCGGCGTAGATGAAGAACACCAAGCCGTTGCCGTCCGGCCACATGAATCCGCAGCCGAGCAGCGTGAGGGCGGCGATCATCCCCCCGAGCCCGCGGTCCGAACCGCGGTGCGCGGCGTGATAGCCGCGAAAATACAATGCCAGGAATACCACTCCCGCGAGCGCATATAAGGTCCAGCGCAGCGCGCCGAAGGGCTTGTCGGTGTAATTGAGATAGAAGAACGTCAGGTAGGGTAGCCACAAGTACGGCATCCAGCCGAAGTAGGAATCGCGTGGCAGCAGCCGGTGATGGAGCCATAGGGCAGCCCCAGTCACTAGCTGGAAAATCGCTCGCAGGGTGCCGCTCATGGGCTCAGTGTAACTTCACTTGGTCCAGATCGAACTCGAACTTTCCAGGATTGGCGGCGCTGAAAGCCAGGAAATACACCCGCTTCCAGTCGGCGTTGGGGAAGGAGGCGGCCAGGGGAATATGGTATTCCTTCCACTTGGGCGTAGTCACGAACGAGGAGTAGAGCGGGATGCTGCCGGGGCTGCCCGACATCAGCATGAGGTTGTAGCTGCCGGGTTTGCCGCGAGCCCAGAAGGTCAGCTCCTTCTTGGCTGACAGGTCGGCCGGTTGCATGGGCTCATGCCCCGGGAACCAGATGGCGCCGGCCCACGGGCCGTACGGAAAGCCCGATTTGATTTCGCCACTCACCTGCAGTGCACCGTGCGTGCCATCGACACCGGGATGAATCAGGGCAATGTCGGCGACGGAATGCCCGCCGGCACGCTGATCGGTGGTCACCGACCAGCCCCAGCCGAATTCATGACCGTGGTTGATGACGAGTGTGCCGTATTTCTTGTTCTGAACCGTCTTGCCCTCGAAACCTCCAATCAATAGCACACCTGCGGGTGCCACGCTTGCAACCGGTGCATGCGTTTGGACGGGCGGCGCAGCCCACGCGGAAACGGCAAATAAAATAGTCGCGGCCGTCAGGTTGTAGAACGCAAGTTTGTTGACAGGCTGTGACATGGTCTTTCTCCTTGCTGAGGTTGAAGTGATTGGGGTTCGTTCAGGACCAACTCGCGTAAAATTTTCGTCATCACAAGTTGCCCTTTACGAGGGCTTGCGTCCAACTAGGCCGCGATGGATACGCATGGACCAGAATTGGTACGAGCCGCCAATGAGGAACGAGACAAGCGCAAACTCAGGGGTCGCATACTTATT
>JAGWLP010000084.1 GCA_028864905.1 Gammaproteobacteria bacterium | reverse complement strand
TCGATCTTGAACTCTGAACCGGCATACTTGCCGATCAGCACCTTGTCGCCCACCTTGACGGTCGGCGCCAGTACCTGGCCGTTGTCCAGGGTGCGGCCCTTGCCGACGGCGACGACTTCGCCTTTCATGGGCTTTTCTTTGGCGGTGTCGGGGATGACAATGCCGCCCGCGGATTTGGTTTCCGACTCGAGGCGCTTGATGATCACCCGGTCGTGAAGTGGTTGCAGCTTCATGGAAAGACTCTCCTTCTTGAAATGATTTCCAGGGATGACGGGTCTACAAAGGCATGCAGCGGAACCCTGTTAGCACTCCGCTGCTCTGAGTGCTAATGATAAGGTCGAATCCCCCGGAGTCAAGGGATGGAGCGTTGGAAATTTATGGAAACTTATGCTTGAGAATCATGTGGTTGTCTTATCCACCGTCCCTGACCAGAAGTCAGCGGAGAAAATCGCCGCGGCTTTGGTGAAAGAGCGCTTGGCGGCCTGCGTGAACCTGGTGCCGGGGCTCACCTCCATATATATCTGGAAAGAAGAGCTGAAGCGGGAACCCGAATGCCTGTTGATCATCAAATCCACGGCCGGGCGCTTCGAGGCCCTGCGCGAGCGTCTGCGCGCGCTGCACCCGTATGAGACTCCGGAAATCCTTGCCCTGCCGGTCAGCCACGGCGACCCCAACTATCTCGGCTGGCTGACGCAGAATAGCCGTGGATCCTGAAGACACTATATTAGTTAGACGACGAGCGACATGCCCAATATGCGCGCCAGTCATTGGCCTCCAAAATCCCCCCTCTTTCGGACCTCGCTTGTTGGCTGCGCAGTCCTGCTTCGCCAAAAGTCCAGCCCATACATCCTGTATGGGCGCTCGCGGCATTGCCGCTCGCCCTGCTTCGTCCGAAGGTCCAAGGCAGTCCTGAACACTCTGCCATCCTGCGCCGTGCTCAGGTCCAGGGAGACCGTCCTTGGTCTCCCGCACAGCGCTGCGCGCTGTGCCCATGGCTGCCCGCTCGGGGCTCCGCCCCTCGCCCCCCTTTGCAAAGGGGGGAACGCGCACCGCGCGTGGGGGGATTTTGCACTGCGACCTTTGCTGTCGCGTGCTGTGTGGGTATTGGCGGCTCTCGCACTGCTGCCGGCCCTGGCCCACGCCGACTGGCAGCCGCTGCCGCCCGATCAGGCGTATCGCCTGCAAGTGCAGCCGCAGAACGGCATGCTGCTGG
Organism: Gammaproteobacteria bacterium; assembly: GCA_028864905.1. Classification (GTDB taxonomy): domain Bacteria; phylum Pseudomonadota; class Gammaproteobacteria; order Natronospirales; family REEB76; genus REEB76. Next base: position 3,876 of record JAGWLP010000084.1, on the reverse strand, counting down.
CCCACTGGGACATCCAGCCCGGTTATTACCTGTACCGGAACAAATTCAAGTTTGTCAGCCAGACGCCCGGCGTGGCCCTTGAGAGCGCGCAGTTTCCGGCGGGCGAAACCCATACAGACCGGTTCTTCGGCACCCAGGAAATTTACCGCGGGGGTGTGACGGCGAGCATTCCTTACACCGGTTCGGGGCCGCTGGCACTGGAAGTGATTTATCAGGGCTGCGCCGACCAGGGCTTTTGCTACCCGCCACAGACCAAAACGTTCAACCTGACTCTGGCCGCAGCACAAATCGCCGGCGTGCATCCGCCGGATCTCGCGGCCGTGGTGGCGGGGGGCCAGAGCACCGGCAGTTTCCCGCCGCCCGACCAGGTGTTTCATTTCAGCGCCTATGCCAAGGACGCGAACACCATCGAGGCCCGATGGCAGATCGCCGACGGCTATTACCTGTATCGGCAGAAATTCCATTTCGCGAGTTCCGATCCAAACATGTCGCTGGGTGCGCCGGATTTCCCGCAAGGCCAGATTGAAAGCGACCAATACTTCGGCACGCAGGAAATTTACCGCCAAAGCGTGAATGCCATGATTCCGGTGACGCGCAGCGGCGGCGACAGCCGAATGCCGCTGGCCGTCACCTACCAGGGCTGCGCCGACAAGGGTCTGTGCTATCCGCCGATCACCAAGACCGTGGAGATCAACTTCGCCGTGCCCGGCGTGTCCGCGACTCCCACGACCGGGCTGGCGTCAACGGTGGCGGCGAACCCTCCGCTTGTTGCACAACAGAACCGGCTCGCGGAACTGATCCGCCACGGCAACCTGGCCTGGGTGCTGCTGGTATTCCTGGGCCTCGGCATCGCACTGTGCTTCACACCCTGCGTGCTACCCATGATTCCGATCATCGCGGGCCTGATCGCCGGTCAGCAAAACAAACCCTCCACGCTGCGCGCATTTTCGCTGTCGCTCACCTACGTCATCGCCATGGCGCTGACCTATACCGTGGCCGGCGTGATCGTGGCGCTGGCCGGCGCTAACGTGCAGGCCTGGTTCCAGAATCCCTGGATCGTGAGCATGTTTGCGCTGATCTTCGTGCTGCTGGCGCTCTCCATGTTCGGCGTATACCAGTTGCAGATGCCGAGTGCGCTTCAGACGCGCCTCGTGAACCTCAGCAATACGCAGCGCGGCGGCGCGTTCGCGGGTGTGGGAGTGATGGGCGTGCTCTCGGCACTGATTGTCGGTCCCTGCATCACCGCGCCGCTGGTGGCCGCGTTGCTGGTCATTGGCCAGAGCGGCGATCCGCTGCGCGGCGGACTGAGCCTGTTCGCACTTGGCTTGGGCATGGGCGTGCCGCTGCTGATCGTGGGCACCTCCGCAAGCAAGTGGCTGCCGAAGGCCGGCGCCTGGATGACGGCGGTCAAATACTTCCTCGGCGTGTTGCTCATCGCCGTGGCCATCTGGTTCCTGTCGCGCATCCTGCCGGGTGCCGTTACTCTCGCGCTGTGGGCGGCACTCGCCATCGCCTGCGGCGTGTTTCTGCTGCTGCAAAAAACCAGCGCGCTTGGCTGGCGGCGCGTATGGCAGAGCGTGGGTGTACTGGTCGGGATATACGGCGTGGTCATGCTGGTGGGTGCGGCGAGCGGCGCACAGGATCCGCTGCAACCGTTGGCGCGCTTCACACAGGGCGGGTCTGATGTAAGCAATATTGGCGGCCTGCAATTCACGCGCATCAAGACCGTGGCGGACCTGGACCAGGCGGTGGCGGCGGCCAGCGTGCGGCATCAAACCGTAATGCTGGATTTCTACGCCGACTGGTGCGTATCCTGCAAGGAGATGCAACAGGGCGCCTTCCGCAATCGCAGTGTGATTGCCGCACTCGGCAACACGCAGCTCCTGGAAGCCGATGTCACGGCCAACGATGCTTCCGATCAGGAGCTGCTCAAGCACTTTGGCATTTACGGTCCGCCGAGCATCATGTTCTTCAATGACCGCGGTCAGGAACTCCGGGAGCAGCGCGTGGTCGGTTACATGGACCCACAGGATTTCGCGCTACACGTGCGCCAAGCATTCGCAGACAACACGGGCACAAGAAATTGAAACACACTCAAGCCACGGTATTGGTGGTGGTCATCCTGATCGCAGCGGGTGCGGCCGGATTCGGCGTGTACACCTGGATGCAGCCGGCTCACCGGCTTGCGCCGGCCACATCGGTGGCAGAGACTTCGGCGCCGCCGCCCGCGATACCCGCAATGTCCGCCGCCGACGCGCTCACGGTTTCCATGAACGATTTGCAGGGCAAGCCGCACAGCCTGGATGACTGGCGCGGCAAGGTGGTGCTGGTGAATTTCTGGGCAACGTGGTGCCCGCCCTGCCGCGAGGAAGTACCGCTGCTGGTGAAGTTGCAGGCCAAATACGCGGCCCAGGGCCTACAGATCGTGGGCATTGCCACCGACGAGCAGAGCGAGCAGGACGTACGCGACTTCCTCAAGAGGATGGTGGTCAATTACCCGATTCTCATGGGGGGTGGCCACAGCGCCGACATCGTGAATGCCTTGGGGGGCGAGTTCATCGGCTTGCCCGTGAGCGTGGTGCTGGAGCCGGACGGCAGCGTGTTCCGCATCAATGCGGGCGCCATGGAGCCCATGGATGCCGAAAACCTGGTCAGAGCTGCCCTGAAACTCCCGGCCCTGCCGTCCGCAAAACCAGCGGCTATAACCCAGGCAAACTAGCCGGCAACTGCGCTGATCTCCCTGCTTCTGTCAAAACTAGACATGGACAAACGGTCCTGCCTGCCTCACAATCCATGCCCCGACCAGCCCAAAAGAGCTTCCGGCCCACTGCGCCGGCTAACTCAAATTAAACAGTCAATGGGGTCTCAGGAGCACGGTCCGGGGCGGCGGTGGGACTGATTCCAAAAATGGAATTGCTATAACCCTGCTGTCATCTCCCTGGAATTCAGGCGTAAATGAAGGCATCGAGTGGCAAGCATCCTGATGTTGAATGGACCCAACTTGAATCTTCTGGGCGAGCGGGAGCCGGAATTCTACGGCCATGACAGCCTGCCGGAACTCGAACAGCATCTGCAGAACCAAGCCAAGGCTCTGGGCCACACGCTGGCGTCATTCCAGAGCAACCATGAAGGCGCACTCGTGGACCGCGTGCAGCAGGCACGCAAGGACGGCACCGCGTTCCTGCTGGTCAATCCCGGGGGCTATACGCACAGCAGCGTGGCGTTACGCGACGCGCTGGCTGCGGTCAAGCTGCCGTTCATCGAAATCCACATGAGCAATATCCAGGGGCGCGAACTCTTTCGCCGTCATTCGTATTTCTCGGACCTGGCGCTCGGCACGATCACAGGCCTCGGCAGCCAGGGTTACGAACTCGCGCTGCTGGCGGCCGATCGCTGGCTGCGCACCCAGACACACTGAACCTGCATTTCCGGGGTAACGCCTATGGACATACGCAAGGTCAAGAAACTCATCGAGTTGCTGGAAGAATCCGGCATCGCCGAAATCGAGATAACCGAGGGCGAGGAATCGGTACGCATCAGCCGCTATGGCGGCACCGCACCGGCGGTCACGCATGCGATGACGGCGCCCGCCGTGACTGCGGCCGCGCCTGCGCCGGCAGCGCCCGCACCGGCGGCACCGGCTGCGGCCGCGACGGTGACACCCGGCGGCAAGGAAATCCCCGCCGGCCACCAGGTGAAATCGCCGATGGTGGGCACCTTCTACCGTGCCGCCACACCCGGGTCCAAACCGTTCGTGGATGTCGGCAGCGTGGTCAAGGAGGGCGACACGCTGTGCATCATCGAGGCCATGAAGATGATGAACCAGATCGAGGCCGACAAGGCCGGTACCGTCAAGGCGATCCTGGCCAGCAACGG
>JAGWLP010000083.1 GCA_028864905.1 Gammaproteobacteria bacterium | reverse complement strand
GGCGCGACTGCGGAAACCGGAGACGCCGAGGATCTGCCGCTGGCCGACCTGGACAGTGCCGACCCCGCGTCCGCCCTGGGTCAAGGTGGCGAAGAGGACTGGCCCGAGCCCGCCGCGCCGACCGGCGCCAGCCTGCATGAGCATCTGCGCGCGCAGCTCGACCTCGCACACCTGAGCGCCCGCGACAAGGCGATCGGCGCCCTGCTCATAGACAGCATCAACGAAGACGGATACCTCGGCGACAACCTCGAGGAACTGCGCCTGGCTTTCGGCGATCAGGAAACACGGCCCGAGCCGGAGGAAATGGAAGCCGTGCTGCATCACCTCCAGGCCCTTGATCCGCCGGGGGTGGCGGCGCGTAACCTCGGCGAGTGCCTCGGCATCCAGTTACGCCAGCAGCCGGCCACGCCAGCGCGTGACCTTGCGCTGCAGCTGGTGGACAAGCACCTCGAGGATCTGGCGGCGCATGCGCATTCCCAGCTCGCGCGCCTGCTGAACGTGGGCCCGCAGGATCTGGCTGCCGCCGTGACCCTGGTGCAATCGCTCAATCCCCGCCCGGGCACCGCGCTGGCTCCCGGCACCGTGGACTTCGTGATTCCGGACGTGGTGGTTTCGCGGCGCGACGGCCGCTGGGTGGTGGAACTCAACCCCGAGACCGCCCCGCGCCTGCGCGTCAATGCCCTGTATGCCGCGGCCCTCGGGCGGCGGCGCAACGGTGCGAATGCCGACCTGGGAAGACAACTGCAGGAGGCACGCTGGCTGGTGCGCAGCCTGCGCATGCGCAATGAAACCCTGCTGCGCGTGGCGCAGAGCATCGTGCGCCGCCAGATGGAGTTCCTCAACCGCGGCGAGGAAGCCATGCGCCCGCTGATGCTCAAGGAAATCGCCGCCGAGCTCGGCTTGCATGAATCCACCATCTCGCGGGTGGTGGCCAACAAATACCTGGCGGCACCGCGCGGCACGCTCGCGTTCCGGCACTTTTTTTCCAACGAATTGTCTACAGATGACGGCGGCGCACTGTCCGCCACCGCCACTCGCGCCCTGATCCGCAAACTGGTCGCCGGCGAGAATCCGCAACAGCCGCTGAGCGACGACCGTATTACCCGGGAGCTCGTGAGCCGCGGCATCCGCGTGGCACGACGCACGGTCGCCAAGTACCGTGAGTCCATGGCCATACCCGCGGCCCACGAGCGCAAACGCGTGGCAACGCAGCGTCAACACGAGGAACGCAAGGAGTAAATCATGCAAATCGACATCACCGGTCACCATGTGGAGATCACGCCGGCGCTGCGCAATTACGTGCACGCCAAACTCGAGCGGTTGGCGCGACATTTCGATCACGTCACCGGCATGCACGTGGTGCTCACGGTGACCAAGCTGGAACACCGCGCCGAGGCCACCTTGCGCATCAACGGCGGCAAGCTGTTTGCCGACGCGGTGGAAAACGACATGTATGCCGCCATTGACGTACTCGGCGACAAGCTCGCGCGCCAGGTAACCAAGCACAAGGAGAAGCTCAGCGATCACAGCGACCGCGCGAGCGTGCGCACCGACGCCGCTCCCTAGGCGGCGAGTTCCCTGGCCCGCAAACCGGCCACCCGTGCGGGTGCGGGGCGGCGCCGGATTTTTGCATTCCTGCCATAGGCAGGTATGCTGAGTGCATGAGCATCCACGTCGACCGGCTTTAACCCAGCGCATGCGCCTCATAATCCTGAGCGGCCTTTCCGGCTCCGGCAAATCCGTGGCCTTGCGCATGCTCGAGGACTTGGATTACTACTGCGTGGACAATCTCCCGGCGCGATTGCTTGAGGACTTTGCGCGCGTCACGCTGCTGAGCGGCGACCCGGCATACGCCAACATGGCGGTCGGCATAGATGCGCGCAATCTGCCCGACGACATCGCCGAGGTGCCGCAGGCCGTGGCACGTTTGCAAGCCAGGCAGGTGGATTGCAGGATCGTATTCCTGCAGACCGAAGACAGTATGCTCATCAAACGCTACAACGAAAGCCACCGGCCGCATCCGCTGGCCGGCGAAGGCCGCTCACTGCCCGAAGCCATCCTTGCGGAGCGCAAACTGCTCGGACCGCTGGCCGATCACGCTGACCTGATACTCGACACCTCGCGCACCTCGGTGCACGAGCTGCGCGAACTGGTGCGCGCGCGCATCCAGCGTGAAGCGCGCAAGCAATTGTCGCTGATGTTCCAGTCCTTCGGCTACCGCAACGGCCTGCCCGGCGATTCGGATTTCGTGTTCGACGCCCGCGGCCTGCCCAACCCGTACTGGGAACCCGAACTGCGACCGCTTTCCGGCAGGGATGCGGCGGTGGCCGAGTTCCTGGAAAAAAGTCCGCAGGTACGGGCCTTCCTGCGTGACCTCACCGCGTTTCTGGAAACCTGGATTCCGCAGTTTGAGGACTCCAACCGCCAGTACCTGACGGTTTCCATCGGCTGCACCGGCGGCTACCACCGTTCGGTGTTTCTGGCGGAAAAGCTTGCCGCCCACTTTCGCGCGGCCGGTCGCGAGGTGCTGGTGCGGCACAATGAGTCGCGGCCCCAGACCTTCAGTTGACCGGCGGGTCCTGTCCGGCAAGCGGTGACGTCACGCCGAGAAACGCCAGCAGCTTGTCCGCTTGTGCACGCGCATCCTTGCGCCCGAGTTCGACCAGTTCAGTGCAAAAGCCGCTTTCAAACAACAGGTAACTGGCGAGCTGGCTGCCGCTCTTGCGGTTGCCGCCCAGCATGCGCAGCAGCATGCGCACGCTGCGCGGAAATTCCCGCACGTGGCGTTGCGCAATCTCGCGCATGTCCTCGCTGGGCACGATCACCAGGGTGTCAATCACCTTGAGCGACGGCGACCTGCCGGACGCTGCCGCCAGTTCCCGCATGGTGTTGTTGATGCGCTGCAAGCGCTCCAGATCGGCATACAGGCTGTCACTGAACACCACGTCCATCAGATAGCCCACTACCTGTCCCAGCGGCGGATACGGCACTTCCTCGCCCCGCTCCGGCAATTTGTTGGCCTGCTCGTTGCGCACACCGATTACCAGGATGCGGTCCGCGCCGAGGTGCACGGCCGGACTGAGCGGGGCCATCTGGCGCAGCGAACCGTCGCCGTAATACTCGCGCCCCAGGCGCACCGCCGGAAAAATCACCGGCAGTGCCACCGAAGCCATGACATGATCCAGACGCAATTCGGCCGGCTGGCCGATACGCCGTGTGCGGTGCCAGGCCTTGAGACCCGGCTTGCCCTTGTAGAAACACACGGCGCGCGCCGAGGTGTACCCGGAGCAGGTCAGCGACAGCGCGTCCAGCACGCCCGCGTCTATGGCTTCCTGCAGGCGCGCGAAGATGATGTGGCGCTCCAGCAGCTTGCGCAGCGGCGTGTTGTCGAGCAATGCGATCACGTTGCGCCGCGCGAAGCCGGCGTGCAGCAGCCCCATCAGCCAGTACAAGAGGTTCTTGAACATGGTGCCGCCGTCGGTGCGAAACACCAGTTCGCTGGAGATGTGCTCCCAGACGCCCGCGAGTTCCTGCGTACCGCGGCGGAAATGCAGTGCATGGGTGGCAATCAGCGTGGCGTTGATGGCCCCCGCCGAAGTCCCCGAGACGATGGGGAACGGCGATGGGGAATCCGGCGGCAGCAGCTCGGAAATCGCCTGCAGCACGCCGGACTGATAGGCGGCGCGCGCCCCGCCCCCGGGCAGAACCAGCCCGACCTTCGGCCGCGGCGGATTCGGCTCAGCCACGGAACACCCGCCACCGCCCGATGCGGGGTCGGGCGAACCCTGGGTTAAAATCGTGTATATTCAAGGTCGTAGAGTTGGATACTGCAGAGGTTCCTTTGAACTTGTTGACACCTGTCCCTCACGTTCCGAAACTGCCGCCGCGTCATGCTGAACCTGAACCTTTGGGTCCCTAAACCGCTGAAGCTGCCGGCCCAGCAGGCGGAGAGTACCGCATCCGGCGCACAGATGCCGCGACCGCTGCTGCGCATCGTGATACTCAACACCAAAGGCGGCTGCGGCAAATCTACGCTGGCCACCAACCTTGCCGCCTATTATGCCTCGCACGACTATCGCACTGCGCTGCTGGATGCCGATCCGCAAGCCTCCAGCCTGCACTGGCTGCAAAATCGGGACGGCGCACACAAAGCAATCACCGCTATCAACGGCGCCGACCGCAGCCTGCGCGTCACCCGCAGCTTTCAGCTGCGCGTTCCGCCGGGAATCGAACGTCTGATCGTGGATACGCCGGCGGCGCTGGACAGTGCCCGCCTCCAGGACATGACGCGCGACGCGGACGCCATTCTCATTCCGGTGCTGCCCTCCGACATAGACATCCACGCAGTTTCCCGCTGCGTCGCCGAACTGCTGCTCGCGGGGCGCGTGGAGCAGCGCCGCGAGCGGGTGGCGGTGATCGCCAATCGCGTGAAGAAAAACACCCTGGTGTACACAAAATTGCAGCGCTTCCTGAGCAGCCTGGGCATCACGTTTGCGGCGAGCCTGCGCGATACGCAGAATTATGTGCATGCTTCGGAGTGGGGCCTCGGCATTCACGAGCTCGAAGCTCATGGTGCTGACCAGGATGCGCTCGACTGGGAACCTCTTGTCCAGTGGCTGGAACGGCGTCACGCGCAAACTGACGCCGCTGTGGCCGCCATCGCTTCAGCCCAGACCGCGACTCAATCCACGGATTGAAATACCAGCGTGTGTTGCACCGCGCCTGGCAAGAACGGCGTCGGTGCACCTCGTACCCACGCAGGCTGGCTGTTGCGGTAATACGCCGAGAACGGGTAACCGCTCTGGCCGGTCGGCATCTCGAAAATGCCGTGCGCCAGATCCCCGGGCTCCACGTCCATGCGCTCGGAAGCGCCGAATTCCACGCCCTGCACGCGCGGCATGTTGCTGTCGCCGGGCAATTGCACGGGCCGCATGTCCAGCCAGCGGCTCAGAAACGGCAGCCCGCGCGTCATGGGCTGCTGAATGCGCACCAGATTGCGCTCGCCCCAGGTGCGCGTGCTTAGCCCACTGCCAGGCAACCAGAGCTGCTTGATGACCTGATCCACGGCTGCGAACAACAAATCATTCCAGCTCTTGT
>JAGWLP010000082.1 GCA_028864905.1 Gammaproteobacteria bacterium | reverse complement strand
TGCACGCTGTCACCGAGTTGCGTGACCAGGCGGCGCGCGCTTTCGGCATCGGGCACATCGAGGGCGAAGATCAGCCGTTCGCGGCGCGGCACGATATTGCTGGTGAGCATGCGAATGCGTTTATGTTTGTGGAGCGCGGCGCAATTCTAACACGCGGCTCACGCGGTCCCCGACAGATTCACGCTGCTGCCGGTCAGGCGCCGGTATGCGCGCAGCGCAAAACGGTCGGTCATGCCGGCGATGTAATCCGCAACCCGGCGTGCGCGCGCCCTGGTGTCGTCCGCCGCAATCGCGGTGTTCGGCAGCAATGACGGCTCGTTGAAGTAGGCGCTGAACAATCGCTTGACGACTTGATCGGCTTTTTCCGCCGCACGCCGCACCTGCGGGTGGTAATAAAAATGCGCGCGCAGAAAGCGTGCCAGCGCCAGGTTTTGCGTGCCGACCTCGGCGCTGAACGCGATCAACGGAGCCGACAGCGCTCGCACATCCTCGATACTCGCGGGCGCGGCCGCTTCGATGTTGGCGCGGCTGTGTTCGATGAGATCGGTGATCAGGCGGCTGATCATGCGCCGCACGGTTTCGTGGATCAGACGCCGTGCGGGTATTTCGGGATAGCGTGCAGCCACTGCGTCATAAGGTTGGCGGAACAGCTCGATTTCCATGAGCTGTTCGATGCTGATGAGACCGGCGCGCAGGCCGTCGTCCACGTCGTGGTTGTTGTAGGCGATTTCATCGGCGAGGTTGGCAAGCTGCGCTTCGAGCCCCGGTTGGCGGCGCTCGATGAAGCGCCGGCCGAGTTCGCCCAGCTCCCGGGCGTTGGCGAGCGAGCAGTGCTTGAGAATGCCTTCGCGCGCCTCGAAGGTGAGATTCAGACCGGGGAACTCGGCATATTTCTCTTCCAGCAGGTCCACCACGCGCAGCGACTGCAGGTTGTGCTCGAAGCCGCCGTAGTCGCGCATCGCGGCATTCAGCGCGTCCTGACCGGCGTGGCCGAAAGGCGTGTGGCCGAGATCGTGGGCGAGGGCGATGGCTTCGGTCAGCGGCTCGTTGAGTTGCAGTGCGCTGGCCACGCTGCGCGCCACCTGCGCGACTTCCAGCGAGTGCGTGAGACGCGTGCGATACAGGTCGCCTTCGTCATAGACGAACACCTGGGTCTTGTACATCAGCCGCCGGAAGGCGGTCGAATGGATGATGCGGTCGCGGTCGCGCTGGTATTCGCTGCGGTATTGGGGCGGCGGTTCCGGGTAGCGCCGGCCGCGGGAGGTGGATTCAGTCGCCGCGTACGCTGCCAATCCCGCGGCGGGTTCGCGCTTCACAACGGCTTGCCGATCAGCGTGTCGCCCAGCAATTGCGTATCGAAATCATCGCTGATCACGGGCTTGCCGACGCCCTTGAGGAGGATCAGCCGCAGCCGTCCCTTGCGGTTCTTTTTGTCATGGCGCATGGCATCGAGCAGTTGTAGCGGTGAAACCGAAGGCGGCGGTTTGTTGGGCAGGCCCGCGCGTTGCAGCAGCCGGCAAATGCGTCGGTACTCGGCGGCCCTGAGCCAGTCCATGCGCACCGACAGGTCGGCGGCCATGGCCAGGCCGGCGCCCACGGCTTCGCCGTGCAGCCACTCGCCGTAGCCGAGCGCGTTTTCGATGGCGTGACCAAAGGAGTGCCCGAGGTTGAGCACCGCACGCCGGCCCTGTTCGTATTCATCTTCGGTGACGATGGTGAGCTTGATTTCGCAGGCGCGTGTGACGGCGTGCAGGCAGGCCTCCGGCTCCAGGTCCAGTAACGCCTGGACATTGCCTTCGAGCCACACGAACAAATCCTCGTCGGCAATGAGCGCGGCCTTGATGATTTCCGCGAGGCCGGCGCTGAGTTCGCGCGTTGGCAGGGTCTTGAGCGTATCCAGGTCGCTCAGCACCGCCAGCGGTTGATGGAATGCGCCGATCATGTTCTTGCCGTCGTGGTGGTTGATCGCGGTCTTGCCACCGATGGACGAATCCACTTGCGCGAGCAGCGTGGTGGGTACCTGCAGGTAGGCAATGCCGCGCTGGTAGCAGGCAGCGGCAAATCCCGTGACATCGCCGACCACGCCGCCGCCGAGCGCAATCAGTACGGCGTCACGGCCGAGATGATGTTGCAGGAGGTGTCGGAAGATGTGGTCCAGGGCGGGCCAATTCTTGTGTTCCTCGCCGTGTGGAAGGATGACATGCTCCGGTGCGAAGGCCGCGAGCGCCTTGGTGAGTGGCTTCAGGTACAGCGGCGCGACGTTGTCATCCGTGACGATGCAGACCGCGCCTTTCTGCAGGCCTTCGGGAAACAAATCCGCACGCGTCAGCAACCCACGATCAATGCGCACGGGGTAACTGCGGTTCCCCAGTTCGACATTAAGCACTCCCATTTGCTTTTTGCTCCATGCCTATTGGTCCGGCGCGGGCGTCGTCGCGACTTGTTCCAGTTCTTGCAGGATCTGTGCGGCGAGCACGGCGACGCGGCCGTGATCGGTATTGATTGTAAGCTGCGCCAGTTCTTCGTAAAGCGGTTGGCGTTGCTCGAAGAGTTCGCGCAGGCGCGTTTCGCGGTCCGGCGTGGCCAGCAGCGGGCGGCGTGCCGTGTGTCCGGTGCGATCCATCTGGTGGGTGACCGAGGTTTTGAGGTAAATCACGAGGCCGCGGCTCTTCAGGCAGGCACGGTTCGCAGGGTCCAGTATCGCACCGCCGCCGGTAGCGAGCACGATGTGATCACGTCGGCTGAGCTCTTCGATGACCTGGTGTTCGCGGCGGCGGAAACCGGCTTCGCCTTCCTTCTCGAAAATCAGCGCGATATCGACGCCGGTGCGTCGTTCGATTTCCTGGTCGCTGTCCAGAAATCCACGCCCCAGCCGGCGCGCGAGTTCCCGCCCGATGGCGGTTTTTCCGGCCCCCATGGGGCCGACAAGAAAAATTCGATCCGGTATCCGGGCATTCAACCGAGGTCGCGTACCTTCATTACTCCCCAAGCGATGCGGTCTGGGTCATGATCTTGGGAGTCACGAAAATCAACAGTTCGTCCTTGTTGTTGGTGGCCTGGGTGTTGCGGAACAGCCAGCCGAGCAGCGGCAGGTCGCCGAGCAGCGGTACCTTGTTGACGGTGGTGGTGTTGGTGGTCTCGTAGATGCCGCCGAGCACCACAGTATCGCCGTCATCCACCAGCACCTGGGTTTTGACGTTGCGCGTATTGATGCTGGGTACGCTGCCGCCGTTCGCGGTCGGCACGAACTGGCCCACGGTGTCGTCATGCACTTCGAGGTCCATGATGATGCGGTTGTCGGGCGTGATCTGCGGGGTCACGTCCAGTGACAGCACGGCATTCTTGAATGACACCGTGGTGGCGCCGCTGGATGCGGACTGGGTGTAGGGAATTTCAATACCCTGGACGATGGTGGCTTCCTTGGCATTGGCCGTGATCACGCGCGGGCTCGACACCACTTCGCCCTTGCCGGCCGCCGCCATGGCGGAAAGTTCGAGATCTACCAGGAAGTTCTGCCGCAACACGCCGAACGCCAGCTGGCCGAAGGCAGCACCGGTGGGCACGTTGACGTTCAACTGGTCGTTGAGCGCCGGCAGGCTCAGGAGCGGTGTGCCGGTCACCGGTATACCGCCGGCCGGGGGATTGAAGGCATTCTGCTGGGTGTTGGTGCCGGTCAGGTCGCCATTCAGACTCATCAGGCCGCCACTGGTCTGGCGGATGCCGTTGGCGCCGAAGCGCACACCCAACTGACTGGTGTAGTCGTTGTTGGCCACCACGATGCGGGACTCGATCAACACCTGTTTAACCGGGACATCCAGTTTGGCCACCATCTCGCGGATGGAGGCAATGTTGGCGGCAGTGTCCTGCACCAGCAAGGTGTTGGTGCGGCTGTCAACGCTGAGGCTGCCGCGCGGCGACAACAGTGAAGCCTTGCCCTGGCCCTTGATGAGGTCGGCCATGTCGCTGGCCTTGGCGTAGTTCACCTGGATGAATGCAGACTGCAAGGGTGAGCTTTGCTCCAGGCTTTGCTGTGCCGCAAATTCAGCCTGTTCCTGCGCGGCGATGTCCTGGGCGGTACCGATGATCAAGGTGTTGCCATAGGTACGCGAGGCCAGGCCCTTGGTCTTCATGATGATGTCGAGCGCCTGATCCCAGGGTACGTCCTGCAGCCTGAGCGTGATGTTCCCGTGCACGCTGTCGGAGACCACGATGTTCTTGCCGCTGGCGTCCGCGAGGATTTGCAGCACCGCGCGGATGTCGATGTTCTGGAAATTCAGGCTGATTTTCTGGCCCGTGTATTGCTGTTGCTGCGCGATCTGTGCCGCCTGTGCGCTCACCGGAGTAAATTCCATGGCGAACAGGTCGTCGCTCTGGAACGCCAGCTTGTCGTATTGCCCGCTGGGATGGATGACGAGGCGCGCGCCCGTGGGCGTGTTCTCGGCATCTATGTATTGCACCGGCGTGGCGAAATCCGTCACCTCCATGCGCCGCACCAGGTTCTGCGGCAACCGGGTGTTGGCGAAGTCCACCACCACGTTGTTGCCGGACATGTGCACGTTGCCCACGATCGCGGGGCTGCTGAGGTTCACGATCACCCGGCCCATGCCGTTGGTGCCGCGGCGAAAATCCACGCCGGTGATGCTCTGACCCGCGGGAGTGTTGGCCGCGGCCGCGCGGGTGGCCGGTGCCGGCGTGGCGACCGCGACGGCCGTGGCACTGCCGCCGAGCGTCGCGGGATCCATCTGGGCGACGACAGTGTCACCGGGATTGCCGCCGAGGAGCACGTATACCGTGTCGCCCTGGGCGGCGACGTGGTACGGAACCAGGGAAGTGAGATCGATTACCACACGCGTGCGCGTGCCGGCCTCTGCGGCCACCACGTTGTTTATATTACCGACGTTGATTTGGGTTTCGCGGTTCTGCAGCGCCAGGCGCGTGTCATCCAGGTCCAGAGCAATGCGCGCCGGCTGGCCGACGGTAAAGCTCAGTGGCGTGTGCGCCGGGCTGCTGAGCTTGAGTTGCAACTGCACGCGGTCGCCGGGCAACTTGGTGGCGGTGATCGCCATCAGCTGATTGCTGCCCTGCGCTGCGGTTTGCGCCAGCGCCGTTTGCGTGAGCGG
>JAGWLP010000081.1 GCA_028864905.1 Gammaproteobacteria bacterium | reverse complement strand
ACGTGTTGCTGCAGACCACGCAGTTCGTGTTCTGAACCCGTCCACGGAACTGACATGAGCGCTCCCGCCGAATCCGCCGCTTCCGGCGTTACGCTGCACGCTCCCGCCAGCGGCGCATTTCTCGGCCACTTTCCCTGGCAAAGCAGCGATGATGTGCGTGCCGCGTTACGCACGGCGCACGCCTTGCAGCCGGATTGGGCCGCGCAGCCGCTTGCCGAACGCCGCACGCGCATCGCGGACTTTCGGCAGGCACTGCTCGATCAAGCCGACGAGGTCGCGCAACTGATTGCCGATTGTGTGGGCAAGACGCGCGTGGAAGCATTGGCCACGGAAATCATGCCCGCGGTGGCGGGCAGTCGCTGGTATGAATGCCACGCCTGCCGATACCTGCGACCACGACGTCTGAAAAACGGTTCGCTGCTGTACTTCAGCAAGCGCAGCACGCTCTATCGCGTGCCCTGGGGCGTGGTGGGCATCATCGCACCCTGGAATTACCCGCTCGGCATACCCGTGCACGAAATCATTCCGGCGCTGCTGGCGGGCAATACCGTGGTATTCAAGACGGCGCCCGAAACCCTGCCGGTAGGTTTCAAAATCGCCGACCTCCTGCGCCTGGCAGGTGTGCCCCAAGGCGTCTTCCAGCACGTGCGCATTGACGGTCCTGTGTGCGGCGATTTGTGGCTGGAAGCCGGCGGCGTCAACAAACTGTTTTTCACCGGCTCGGTGCGCGTCGGCAAGCTGCTGGCGGAAAAGGCGGCACGTACACTGGTGCCGGTATCGCTGGAACTTGGCGGCAAGGACGCCATGATCGTATGCGCGGATGCGGACCTGGAACGTGCCGCGGCGGGCGCGGTCTGGGCCGGGCTCTCGAATGCCGGCCAGTCCTGTGCCGGCGTCGAGCGCATCTATGTGCACCAGCAGGTATACGCCCCGTTCATGGCGCTGCTTGCGCAGAAAGTAGTGCAGTTGCGCACCGGTCGGGACACGGATTTCAAGGTGGACGTCGGCGCGTTGTGCACTGAGCGCCAGGTCGCAACCGTGCACCGTCATCTCGAGGATGCACTCCAGCATGGCGCGCGGGTGGCCGCCCAAGGCGCACCGCCCGCAAATGACAACGCACACTTTGTGCCCCCCGTAGTGCTCAGCGACGTAAACCACGGCATGGCGGTGATGCAGGAGGAAACCTTCGGACCGGTGCTGGGCGTCATGCCGGCCAGCAGCGACGCACAAGCCGTGCAGTTCGCGAACGATTCCAGCTACGGGCTCATGGCCTCGGTGTGGTCACGGGACCTGCACAAGGCCGAAGGCCTGGCGCGGCAAATCCAGGCCGGCGCGGTCATGGTCAACGACCATCTGCTGTCGCATGGGCAAACCGAAACGCCGTGGGGCGGATTCAAGGACTCCGGTAACAGCCGTGGGCACGGACAGTTTGCGTTTGAAGCGGTCACGACTCCCAAGGTAATCGTGAACGACTGGCTGAAGCTCGTCCGCCATCAGCCCTACTGGATGCCGTACAGCCCGCAGGTCTACGCGGGTCTCAAGGGCGTCCTGTTCGGGCTGCATGCGCGCCGCTGGCGTTATCGCCTTGCGGGCCTCAAGCGGGCATGGGTGCTGCTGCCGCGCATGTTCGGTGCGCGCTGATCAGAAATTGTCGATCGGCACTTCCTCGAGAATCTCGATCTCCCCGTTGCAGGAGATTTCGTCGTCATAGGACTCCGTGACCACGCCGTTCCAGTACTCCAGCGCACGCTTGTGCCATTCCACCAGGGAAATGGTGTCGCCCATGACCATTTGCTGCGGAGCGCGGTGCATTTCACCCGTGGCGCGCACGCGAAACACCTTCTTGTGGTCGCCGCGCATGTTCTCCAGCCAGAAGCGCACGGAGCGCGCATCGTCGGGAATCAGCCAGATGCAACTGCTGCGCGACGGCAGGTCCGGGTACATCTGGCGGCGCACTTCCTCAAGCACCAGCTCGCGCACCATGCGCGTGGACAGAAACAGGCTGTCGAGAGTCTCAGCCAGCGTCATTACCGGGTTGAAATGGTAAAACTCCAGGAGCGGATCTTTCTTGCCCTGCTTGCGGTACACATGCAAGGCACGGAATGCCACCCGATCCACGGTGAAAACCTCGTTGGTTTCGGGATTGGTGATGCCACGCCGTGCCACTTCGAATGCACGCCAGGAATTGTTAGGCTCCTCCCCGAACGTGAACACCGCCCCTTCCACCCACTTGGGCGAATTGTGTTTGTGAATGTGGTAGAACTTTTCGCTTTCGATATGCATGCGAATCCCGATCCTTGTTGTGTACCCGCGCGACAGTTATCGCCGAGCAGGCAGCCAAATTTATAGCAGCTTTCGCACTGCGCCTGCAACCGGCGGATTCACATTTGCATCTGTGGCATAAGCGCTACCCGCACCGGCATGCGTCGTCGGCCCCAGTCACCCGGCTTCCCGGCAAACTTCCCCGGTATCGGCGTGCCGCAGCTCCGACAATGACCCGCAGCGTTCAGGTTCCATGCACCCAATGCATACCAATCGCGCTCGATAACCAGGGCACCACAGTCCGGACACCAGGTGCTGCCGCCGATGCGATCGTGCACATTGCCGGTGTAGCAGTAGTGCAGGCCGTTGTTGAGCGCGATGGCGCGCGCACGTACGAGCGTGGCGGCCGGCGTGGGCGGCCGATCCCGCAGCTTGTAATCGGGATGAAACGCGGTGAAATGCAGCGGCACATCGGGACCAAGATTTTGCATGATCCATTGCGTTTCGTTTTCGATTTCCGCGTCTGAATCATTCAGGTCCGGAATCAGCAGCGTGGTAATCTCAAACCATACCGAAGTTTCATGTTTAAGATACTGCAGCGTATCGAGCACCGGCTGCAGGTGACCACCGCAGGTTTTCCAGTAGAACTCCTCGCTGAAGCCCTTGAGGTCCACATTGGCGGCGTCCATGTGCCGGTAGAATTCCATGCGCGGTTCGGGACACATGTAGCCCGCGGTCACCGCGATGGACTTGATCCCCAACGCATGCCCCGCATCCGCCGCATCCATGGCGTATTCCATGAAGATCACCGGATCGTTGTAGGTGAACGCCAGACTTGTGCACGCCAGGGACTTTGCGGTTGCAGCCAAGGCCTCCGGACTGGCGGCATCGGCCAACGTGTCCATTTCCCGCGACTTGGACATGTCCCAGTTCTGGCAGAACTTGCAGGCCAGGTTGCAGCCGGCGGTCCCGAAGGACAACACCGCGGTTCCGGGCAGGAAATGATTGAGTGGTTTCTTTTCCACCGGATCCACGCAGAAGCCGCTGGAGCGCCCGTAGCTGAACAGCCTGATCTGGTCGTGTTCACGGCCACGCACAAAGCACAGTCCGCGCTGGCCTTCATTCAGCTTGCAGGCGCGCGGACACACGTCGCACTGGATCCTGCCGTCCTCGAGACGGTGCCAGTAGCGCGTGGCGACAACGGTTCGCATTGGGGCGTGCATAACAGCGTTTCCGTACTACCATTAAGTATATGACGGCTCACGACGTGCGCGCGCCAGCGGTTGCCGGCCTGTTCTATCCCGGCGACGCGGGTGCATTGCGCGCTCAACTAGCGCAACTGCTGGCGGACAATCCCGCGTCCGGCGCGCCGCCCAAGGCCCTGATCGCGCCGCATGCCGGCTATGTCTATTCCGGCGCGATCGCAGCGCGCGCCTACAACCGCCTGGCGTCGCACAAAGCCACAATCCATCGGGTGGCATTGCTGGGACCCGCGCACCGCGTGCCTCTGCACGGCTTGGCACTGCCCGCTGCCGACATCTTCCGCACCCCGCTAGGCGACATCGAGCTCAACCAGGACGCCCTCGCGCTGCTCGCGGGATTGCCGCAAGTGACGCGCTCCGCCGCAGCCCACGCGCAGGAACATAGCCTCGAAGTACACCTGCCGTTTCTGCAAGCACTGCTTGAAAACTTCACGCTCGTGCCCCTGCTCGTGGGCTGGGCGGACGCCAAGGAAATCGGCAGCGTACTGAACCTGCTTTGGGGTGGCGGGGAAACGCTCATCATCATCAGCTCGGATCTCAGTCACTATCACGATTACGCAACCGCGCAGCGTCTCGACGCGGACACGGCACGGCGCATCGAAACCCTGCAATTTCCCATTCCCGACGAGCAAGCCTGCGGCGCCCACCCCATCAACGGGCTGTTGAGCGTGGCGCAGGCGCGCCACTTGCGCGTTGAACGTCTGGATCTGCGCAATTCCGGCGACACCGCCGGCGACAGGCAGCGCGTAGTGGGTTACGGCGCCTGGGCCCTGCATGCCGCTTAGTGCGCTGACACGCATCACTCTGCTGGATGCAGCGCGTCACAGCATCCGGCAGAGCCTGGATGACCGGCCCGCGGCATTCCGCCACCGGAATGGCGATCCGGTATTGCGCGCCGCGCGCGCCAGCTTCGTGACGCTGAAGCGCCGGGGCACGCTGCGCGGTTGCATCGGCAATCTCGATGCCAAACAGGAACTGCTCGAAGACGTCATGCAGAATGCACAGCTGGCCGCTTATCACGATCCGCGCTTCCCGCCACTGCTGGCTGCGGAGTTCGAGGATCTGCACATCGAAATCTCGGTGCTCTCCGGCAGCGAACCGGTCGCGGCAGGCAACCGCGATGAGCTGCTGCATGCGCTGCGGCCGGGAACGGACGGCGTGATCGTCCAGGAAGGCGAACGCCGCGCCACGTTTTTACCGGCGGTTTGGGCCAGTCTTCCCGATCCCCGGGAATTCTATGCGCAACTCATGTGCAAGGCCGGGCTAAGCGCGGTTCACTGGTCACCGGCGCTACGCTTTTTCCGCTACCGGGCTGAAAGCTTCAGCGAGGGGGAACCAATATGAAATCATTGCGGTGCGGGATAGTCATGAGCGCGTTCGCGCTGTTTCTTTGTGCCTGCGGGCCGGACCATCAATCGCAAGGCACCGGAAAGCAGGCGGCACAGGAAGCACCGCCACCGGTGAGCCATACGGTATTCGCGCCCTACATAAATGATGTCAACAAGGCCAAACAGGTGCAAAACACCGTGAATGCGCAGAAACAGGCGCTCGACCGTGCCGTCCAGGCACAGACCAGCGCCAGCAGCAGCCCCGCCCCCTCAGCGCAGACCCAGGACTGATCAAT
>JAGWLP010000011.1 GCA_028864905.1 Gammaproteobacteria bacterium | reverse complement strand
AACTGTTCGGGCTCACCGAAGCGGCGCTGTGCCCATCCCCACAGGCGCGAGCCGCTGCCCTCGTAGCGGTGACAGGCCATCCCGAGTATCGGATATTTGGGATGCTGTGCGGGCAAGGTGCGCGCGAGCCGGGTCTCAATCCTGAACCAGGTGCGCACCATCACGGGGTCGCCAAACGGCACACCGGTCTGCGCCATGCCCCAAGGCCCGGGATTTATCCCGAGCAGCAGTACGCGCCCGCGGCGGTCGCCAAAACGTTCCAGATATTCACGCTGCCCGCTCCAGGCGTAGCGCAGCGGGTTGTAGACGTGGCTGGGCGTGCTCCACTTGAGCGCTTCCGCTTCGCGCCTCAGCCGGCGTACGGTATTCAGCAACGCCGCCCGGGGTGTCACGGTTTTGTGTGCTGACATTCGATTGCTCTTCCCGGCCACCTGGATGCACGCATTATTCCGCGCAGGGCACGGCGCAGGTGCACGCCTCTAGGCCGCCGCCATGCCGCTGCGCTGCGCGCAGCGCTGTGCAAGGTCGGCCAGGACGTTCATGTAACCGATGTAGGCATCGTAAGGCGAATCGTAGTGACTGAAGTATTTGTGTACGTCGCCGTCGGTCCAGTACTTGGTGCACATGTAATAGGCGTGATCGCTGGTCAACAGCCGGCGCCAGTCTTCCAGCAAGCCCGCGTCACCCGCCGCTGCGGCGTGCACCTTCGATTCCAGATCATACACGGCACGCTGCGCGGCACACTGAATGCGATTGCCGGTCCAGGCCGACGTATCGCGCTCAAGATCCGCCCACGACACCGGGTCGGGGAGCGCCACGCCCGCATCGCCCGGAGGTACGCGCTCCAGTGCTTCGCTCGGCGTCACGAACCGCAACCCGCGCCGCGCCAGCACCGCCCCCGGCAGTGCGCGCATGAAATCGAATATCCCGGTGCTTTCCCATTGATGTTCGCCGAAGGTCTCGTAGTCCATGAACAACCCCAGCAGACGCTCGCCGCTTCCGGATGCCGCCGTGTTCTCCAGCCACTGCACGTAGCGCTCCGCCGTAAGCGGCCACTCGCGCCAGCCGCGGTTTGAAAACCGGAAAGCAATGTCGTCGCTCAAGCGGTAATGGCGCGCCAACGCCAACAGCGTGGGTGCCGCGGAATACCGGTGGGGATGCAGTACCTCGGATTCGCGCAGCACGCGATCCGCGCCTTCCATGCACATTCCGGCATAATCGAGCGCGGCTACCTGCCGGGCAATGGCATCGCTGACGATCAGCTCGGTGTTGCGGAATATCCTGCCGGGCACACCGAGCAGCCGTTGACAGACCTCCCGGTGCAGCGCGATCTGCGCCGCGAATTCCCGCGGGCTGTAAAGACCCGCGAGGCTGTGGTGCGAGGTCTCGGACAGCAGCTCGACTGCGCCGGTCGCCATCAGCCGGCGGAAAGACGCCAGGGCATCCGGTGCATAAGCCTGCATCTGCTGCAGCGCCGTCGCGGTAATCGAAAAGCTCACGCGGAAATCCGGCTGATAACGGCGGATCAGCTCTTCCAGCAGCGCGTTCATCGGCAGATAACACTTGTCCGCCACGCGCCGCATGATGCGGCTGTTAACCGACGCGTCGAAGTAATCATGGTGATGGCCCACTTCCGCGTAACGGTAGGTGCGCAAGCGCCAGGGTTGATGTACCTGAAAGTAAAAGCACAGATTGAGCGACATTGAATGACTCCTCAGGCAGCGGCCGCCGGCAGCGGCAGGCCGCACACGCGGGTGTAGGTTTGCAGAACCTTGCGCGCCGAGGCTTGCCACGAAAGTTGCGCCAGTTGTTCGCGTCCCGATTCCACCAGTTGCACACCGAGCACCGGCAGGCGCAGGAGGGCGAGAATCTGGTCGGCAAGCTTCTCGTGATCCCAGAAATCCACCTGCAGGCTGTGACCGAGCACCTCGCGCACGCCGGATTGTTTGGACAGAATCACCGGCGTGCCGTTGCGCAGCGCTTCGAGCGCCACCAGCCCGAAGGGCTCGGACACGCTGGACATGACCAGTACCCATGAGCGCGCCAGCAGCCGGTCCACGGCGGCCGGTTGCAGAAAGCCGCGGAATTCGACGCGCCGCGCAATACCCAGAGAACGCGCAAGCGCATGCAACCCGTCGGACATGTCGCCGCTGCCGCACACCAGAAAACGCGCGTCGCGATTGAACTGCGCGACGCGCGCGACTGCGCGCAAAAAATGGTCCGGACCTTTCTGGAACGTCAGGCGTCCCAGGAATACCACCCAGGGTGCGCGTCCGGCCTCGCCATGAAAGTCATCGGGCAAATCCACGGCGGTTTCCGGCGCGTTGTACACCACGGTTATTTTTGCGCGTGGCACGCCATAACGCGTGATCAGTATGTTCGCGGTATAGCGGCTGACGGCAAACACATGCGTGGCGCGCAGGCACGCCTGCTGTTCGATGCGGGCTATATACGGATTCACGGCCTCGCCGCTCCGGTCATATTCGGTGGAATGCACGTGCAGAAACACCGGCAGATGACGCGGCGCGGCGGCAGCGAAAGCCGCCGGGAAACTCATCCAGTCGTTGGCATGCACCACGTCGGCATCGATACCTTGAGCAAGTCGTGCGACGCGTATGGCAAAACGCGCGACCTGCCGCCCGAGATCGTGACTGTAAAGCTGCGCGGCGGGATCGCCCAAGTCGCGGGCGTCACCCGGATCGCGTGCATCGTCTGCCGCCTGGTTCGCCGGCACCCGTATTCCGATGGGTCGCTGATACGGGTACAAACGTGCGGGCACCGCCAGAAATTTCAAGCCAGGCATGGCTTTTTTCCCTTGCGTCGTGCGCGGCGATCCGCCCCACTGTCTGCCGAGCGCCAGCCACGCGCCTACACCGCCCACGGTCAGAAACGACGCATCCTCACTCAACGGGTAGCGCGGCAGCACGAACCGGACCTGCGCGCCACACTCCGCCAGGCCACGCGCCAGCCCCTGGCTGGCCTTGCCCAAACCGCCGGCGAACAGCGGCGGGTATTCCCAGCCGAGCATCAGGATCCGTGGACGTCTTGCACCAAACACACTTGCTCCTTGAACCGCAATCAATTCCAGGCGCCGGACTGTACGCAAATCACAGTCGCCCAGGCGCCTGCCGCGATGCCGAGGTGAGCCCAACACACCCGGCATCGGCAGGTATCCCTTCGTACCGATCTCAAATGATGCCGATGCCATGCGCTGGTATCGGCAATATCTGCTTATTCCGTCTTCACCGCCGCGAGCCGTGCCGCCGCCGCGGCATCCAGCCACCAGATCAATTGTCCGGCCGCCGGGGCCAGGTATTGCGCCGGCAGTACTTCCGGTTCGAACCGCCCTTCCAACACGCGCTGTGCAATCCCGGCTTTGGCTGCCCCGCAGGCGAGCACCCAGACCTGATGCGCGGCGTTCAGCATGGGGCGCGTGAAGGTGAGACGCCATTCCTGCTGGGCCTCGAGGTACTGCGGCACCACGCTGCGCAGAAACTCGCGCAAGGCCGCGGTGCCCGGAAACAGGGACGCGGTGTGGCCGTTCTCGCCCAGTCCGAGCAGGATCAAATCGAAGCGCGGCACGGTTACCGTCCGGAACGCGGCCGCGAGCTCTTGCCGATAACTCAAGGCCGCGAGCGCCGGATCATCTTCGCCGCGCATGCGGTGCAGCTGCTCCGCGGGCAAGGGTACGTGCTTGAGCAGCGCATCCGCGGCCATGCGGAAATTGCTGCGCGCATCATCCGGCGGCACGCAGCGCTCGTCGCTGAAAAACACTTCGGTGTGCGCCCAATCCACGCACGCAACGAACTCCCGGGTGGCCAGCAGTTCGTACAGCGGCTTGGGCGTGCTGCCACCCGCGAGCGCCACGCGGAACCGGCCGTGCTTGCGCATGGCGTCCGCCGCAAGCTCAACGAATTGCTGCGCGACAGCGCGGTAAAAGTCCGCGCCATCCACGACGCGACGCTGCGATGCGGATTCCATCGCGGCACTCACAATTTATTGTGGCCCGGTGTTGCGCGGTCAACCCGCACCTGCCAGTCGTGGTGTTCCCAGCCCCGTGGGCCGAGAAAACGCCGCGTGAATTCCAGGCTCTGGCTCACGCCCAGGCGCCTGAGATCAAGCGCGGCCGCGTGCCCACCCGCAGCGAGCGGCTGGCTGTCGAGATCCGTGACCCCCTGCCAACCGTCGTGGCCGAAATGCAGGACGAATGGCTCGCGCGATTCCACGGACAGCCGCACAGCCGAGCTCACCCGCTCGCACGGGGCCTCGTCGCGCCAATGCACCACAGGCGCCGGCTTGCCCGCCGCCTTGCGCCGCGCCGGAGATTTTCGATTCGCTGAAGTCGTACTCATGTCACGTCCTCCTCATGTTTTGCCCATAGAGGCAATTTGAACCTGCCAGTTGTGCTGTTCCCAGCCGCGCGGCCCGAAGAACCGGCGCGTAAATTCAATACTTTGCCTGGCGGCGAGGCTCTTGGGATCGAGCTGCACCGCGTGCATGCCGAACGCCACCGGCGTGCTCGGCATATCCGCTGCGTCCTGCCAGGCGTCGTGTCCGTAATGCAGCTCGAAGGGTTCGCGCGCCTCGATGGAAAGCTGCGCACCCACAGCCAGATGCACGCACGGAGAATCGTCGCGCCAGTACACCACGCGCGGGCGCGGCGCGCGGTGAAAACGCTCCGCCACGGCCTGCAGGCGTTCGATGGGCGCGCCGCGCTTCGCAGCCAGCGCGAGCTTCAGAAATTCCGCGTGCGCCCACACCAGCGGCATGGCACTGCCGCTCGGCCGGCCGGGCGTGAGAAACCGTTCGGGAATGGGCGCGGTATCCCAGACCTGTTCGGGAATCATGCCGCCCATACTGGCACCGCCGAGCATGGATTTGAGATACGGCAACGGATCCTCACCCGCATCAATGGCGTAATGGCCGCGTTCGCCGCTCAACAACGGCCAGGCACGACCGATGCCGCTGCCGTCAAACGGCCGGCCATCCGCGTGCTCGCCATAACCGTCTTCGTTGTAGCGGTGATAGAAAATTCCGGTCGGCGTAGTCACGCGCAACAAGGTGTCCACGAGCTTCAGCGTGTCGCGAATGCGTCGGTCGTCGGGCGCGCGCAGGCCGAGCCGCACCAGATACAGAAATTCCATCCCCAGCAAATCGCGTGCCCGCAAGCTCTCGCCGGCGCGGTTCTTGAGGACGACGCGGCCGCGCTCCGCGGTCTCGCAGGGCGGCGTGATGCGCACATAATGGCCGCGCGTGCCATGCTCGTGATCGAGGTCGGTATCCTCTGCGTATACCCAGCTTTCCACGCGCGCGTTCCAATCGTCGGCCAGCGACAACGCGTAATCCTGTTCGGCGGCATCCAGGAATCGGTGCGCCGAGCCCGCCACCAGCGCCGCAATCGCGGCCGCAAGCGTGAAGGGGTTGGCGCCCGCGTTTTCTTCCCAGCGGTCCTGCGGACTGAAGGGACCGGTCGCGGCGACGAAGCTGAGCGCCGCGCGCACCATGCGCAAGGCCTGGGGACGCATTTCGCCGAGCTCGCCCACTTCGTCCAGCTTGGCCGCCAGCAGCACCGGCAACGCGGCTTCATCGAGTTGAATGCCGGTCCAGAACGGCCGGCCATCGCCGAAATTGTTCTGCAGCCAATGGCCGTCGGGTTGCTGCGTGGCAATCAGGTAGGCGAGCATGGCGCGCGCTTCCTGGTGCTGCCCGCAAGCCAGAAGAGCAAACCCCGCCTCCACCGCGTCGCGCGGCCAGACCAGATGATAGCCGCCGGGGTCGTCACGACTTGCGCCCCAGGGGGTGCTCAGGCTCGCAACCACGGCACCCTGATAAGTGCGATCGTCGTGCACCTTGAGTACCATCGCCGAGCGGCGCGCTTCGCGCGATAACGCCGGCGTCAGGGACGGCGTCTTGAGGCCGCGTGCCCAACTCCGCCAGCCGGCGATGAACCGGCTGCGCGCCACCTTGTAGCCGGAAGCGAGCGCGGATTGTGCGAGCGTGTGCGCACCCTCGGGGGTCTTGGCAAATGCGAGCGCCAGCGTGCCGCTGGTCGCGGCCAGTTCGCCGGTGAGCGCCACGTTGCCAGCGCCCGCGGAAGCGTACTGCCAGGTCATCGCGCCGTGTTGATGGAAATCCTGCCAGCCGTCGGACTCGCCGACATAGCCGGCGCCGCCGCGCGTGATGCCGCCATCCGCCATGAGCGCGAGTGCCGTTTCCCCGTGCGCGGCCATGAGTGCCTGCGGCGCCACCCAGGCGGTGTTGTCGTGGCCGGAACTGCCGAGATGCGGCGCGAGCAATACGTATAATTTCAGGCCCTCGCCCTGCAGGCGGTAGTGGATCAGCACCGCATCACGCAGCGGATCGGTCAGAAACTCGAGTTGCAACTTGTAACGCGCGTGTTCATGCAGCACGCGCGGCAGCGGTATCTCGGGCGCCGGCGTACTCAGCCGATAGTGATGCTCGCGCTTGACCTCGGCCCAGAAATCCTCGCCAGCCACGATGAATCCCAAGTCACGAATCTGCGGCTGGCTGCACGTCGGCCAGAAAACTTCGTTGAGAATGCCGTAGCCCACCGTGAACCACACGCGGCTCGAGCCGAGCGCGGTACCGACCAGATCCTTGGCACTGCTCGCCCAGGTGGGTGCATTGCCGGGCTGGCCCGGAGCGTTCATGGCAGGTCGCCCGCAGAAACTTTCACCGGGCGCCAGCGGTGCCCCGGTGCGAGCAGCCGGTTCTGCGAGGCCGGTCCCTCGGAGCCCGACGCGTACGGCTCCGGCTCCCCGTGCCGCCAAGCGCGCAACACCGGATCCAGCAGGCGCCAAGCCCATTCGACTTCGTCGAAGCGCAGGAAATGCGAGCGGTCGCCCTCGAGCGCATCCATGAGCAACTGCTCATAAGCGGAGAATTCCTTGTCCGGATCGCGCGCATAGGGCGCGGTGAGCACCACGTTGTGCGCCTCAAGTTTGGCGCCCGGTACCTTGGCGGTCGCCACCAGGTTCAGGCTTTCCTGCGGCTTGAGGCGGAACACCATCCAGTTGTTGGCGATGGTTTGGGCGCCCGGCAGCACGTCCGGCACCTGCTTGAACTCAACGGCAATACCCCAGCGGTTGCTCGCCATGCGCTTGCCGCTGCGCAGGTAAAACGGCACGCCGCGCCAGCGCCAGTTGTTCACTTCGAAACGCAAGGCGGCAAAAGTTTCGGTGTGCGAGTTGGCCGGAATGCCCGGCTCCCTGCGGTAGGCCGGCACGCGCTTGCGGCCGATGCGGCCCGCAACATACTGGCCGCGCGCGGTATAGCGGCGCACGTTGCGCGCGGTGAACGGCACCACGGCGCGCAGCACTTCGACCTTATGGTCGCGCAGCACCTCGGCATCCCAGCTCGCCGGCGGCTCCATGGCGGTGAGGCAGAAAAGCTGCATGAGATGGTTCTGCAGCATGTCGCGCAGCGCACCCGCGTGGTCGTAGTAGGCAGCGCGATGCTCGACGCCCAGCATTTCCGGACAGTTGATCTGCACCTGGGAAACGTGCGCGCTGTTCCACAGCGGTTCGAGGAAGCGGTTCGCGAAGCGGAACACCATGAGGTTCTGCGTGGTTTCCTTGCCGAGAAAATGATCGATGCGCAGCACGTTGTCTTCGGCCCATTGACTGTGAATCTGCTTGCGCAGCGCTTCGGCGCTCGCGAGATCCGTGCCGAAGGGTTTTTCGACCACCAGGCGCCGCCAGCCCCTGGCGGTTTTTGCGAGACCGGCTTCGCCGAGCGCCACCGCTGCGGTGCCGAACAGCGGCGGTGGCAGTGCGAGATAAAACAACGCGGAGCCCTGGATGCGTTGCGCCAACGGCGCCATCTGCTTGGCATCGAGGCCGCCGCTGATGTAATCCAGGCCGGCGGCAAACCGCCGCGCCTGCGCCGCCTGGTAGTCCGGTGCAAACGCGCGCAGCGCCTTGTGGATGTGATTGCGGAAGCGCTCACGGCTCCAGCCCTCGATCGAATAACCCGTGATCCTGAGGCCGCGCGCGTAGCCCAGGCGATACAGCCGGTAGAGCGCGGGCATCAGCAGGCGCTGGGTCAGGTCGCCGGTGGCGCCGAGGATCACGAGGTTCGCACCCGGCATGGCCTTACTCCTTGTCCGCGGCGGGCTTTTCATCGTGACCGCCGAACGCGTGGCGCATCGCGGACATCACCTTGCCGGCGAATTCGTCGTGGCCGCGCGAAGCAAAGCGTGCGAACAGCGCGGCCGTCAGCACCGGCGCGGGCACACCTTCTTCGATGGCCGCGAGCGCGGTCCAGCGGCCTTCGCCCGAATCCGACACGCGCCCGGCGTAATGCGCGAGCGTGGCATCCCGGCTCATCTCGATGGCGGTGAGATCGAGCAGCCACGAACCAATGACGCTGCCGCGCCGCCACAGTTCCACGACATCGTCGAGCGGAAACTCGTATTGATAACGGTCGGGATGTTCGAGCGGACTGGTTTCCGCATCCACTTCCTGCGTGCTCTTGCCGACGTTAGCCTGATGCAGGATGTTCAGGCCTTCGGCATACGCGGCCATGAGCCCGTACTCGATGCCGTTGTGCACCATCTTGACGAAATGCCCGGCGCCGTTTGATCCGCAGTACAGATAGCCCTGCTCGGCCGGCGTCGGAGCGCCGCTGCGGCCCGGCGAACGCGGCGCGGCATTCACGCCGGGCGCCAGCGCGCGAAACGCAGGTTCCAGATGCCGGTAGGCCGCTTGCGGGCCGCCGATCATCTGGCAATAGCCGCGCTCGCGCCCCCACACGCCGCCGCTCACGCCCACGTCCAGGTATTGAATCTGCCGGGCCGCGAGCGATTTGGCGCGGCGCAAATCCTCGATGTAGTGGGAATTGCCGCCATCAATCACCATGTCGCCCGCGTGCAGCAGCGGCGTGAGCGCATCCAGCACCTTGTCCACGACCGCGGTCGGCAACATCAGCCACACCGCGCGCGGGCCCGAAAGTTTCGCAACCAGCTCCGGCACCGAAGTCACGGCCTGCGCGCCCGTCTTGGCCGCGGTATTGCGTGCCTGTGCATCGGTATCAAATGCCACGCAGTGCACGCCGGCTTTCTCGAGCCGCTCCACCATGTTCAGCCCCATGCGGCCGAGGCCCACGAAGCCGAGCTGCAAGTCCGCACCGGAATTTTTTTGAGCACTCACGTTTCGCTCTCCCACAGGCGGAATCCGCCGACGAACGCATTGGCGTTATTGCCGCGGCGCACGCCCTTGGGCAGTTGTTTCAAAAGCCGCAGGTTGCCGCCGCCGAGCATCACGTAGTCGGGCTCGAGCGCCTTGCGCAGCATTTCAATCTCGGCGAACACATTGGCGCGCCAGCGCTGCTTGCCGAGGCGTTTCAGGGCCGCTTCACTCACGTAATACTCGTAGGTCTTCTTGCGGTAAGGCATGTGCGCGAGTTCCATCGCCTGCACCACGCCGTCCACGATCACCGCCGACCCCAGTCCGGTGCCGAGCCCGAGGAACAGCATGTGACCGCCTTCGTAGCTGCCGAGCGCCTGCATCGCAGCATCGTTCGCGAGTTTCACCGGGCAGCCGAAGGCCGCGGCAAAATCGAACCCGATCCAGCCCGCGCCCAGATTCACCGGCTGGCTCACGATGCGCCCGCGTACCACCGGCGCGGGAAAGCCGATGCTCACCACGTCGTAGGTCCAACCGCGCAATGCCTTGCGCACGTTCGCGAGCATGGAGGCCGGCGTCATCGTCGGGCCGGAGACGATTTTCACTTCGCGTGTGCTGCCGCTGCGGCGCGCCTTCACGTGGCTGCCGCCCACGTCCAGCACCAGCACGCGCCGGCGCTTCTGCACCGCGCGCGTACGCGGGCGCTTGCGTGCCTCGCGGTACCAGCGAATCGCCGCGTTGGTCGAAGCATCGTGCGCCAGCACCTTGGAAGGTGTTTCGATTTCCTGCGCGACGCGCAGCGCCAGCTGCTTGCCGAGCTCCACTCCCCATTGATCGAAGGGATTGGTGTCCCAGATCGCCGCCTGCGTGAACACGCTGTGTTCGTACAGCGCCACCAGCGCGCCCAGGCTCGCGGGCGTGAGACGCTCGGCAAACAGCAGGCTCGACGGCCGGTTGCCTTCCATGACCTTGTGCGGTGCGAGCTGCGCATCGGTACCTCCGGCGCGCACCTCTTCCAGTGTCTTGCCGATGGCCAGCGCTTCGGTCTGTGCAATCACATTGGCGAGCAGCAGATCCTGGTGATTCCCGAGCGGGTTGAGCGCGGTGCCGAACGCGATGAAATCGCAGGGAATCAGGCGCGTGCCCTGATGGATCAATTGATAGAACGAGTGCTGGCCGTTGGTGCCGGGCTCGCCCCAGAACACGGGGCCGGTGGCGTAGTCCACGTGCTGGCCGGCGAACGTCACGTGCTTGCCGTTGGACTCCATGGTGAGTTGCTGCAGGTAGGCGGGAAAGCGCTTGAGGTAATGCGCGTACGGCAGCACCGCGACCGTCGCGGTGTCGAAGAAATCCGCGTACCAGACGTTGAGCAGGCCCATGATCACCGGCAGATTCTGCTCGAGCGGCGCGCTCCGGAAATGCGCGTCCATGGCGTGAAACCCGCCGAGCATCTCGCCGAAAGCGTCAGCGCCGATCGCAATCATGGTGGACAAGCCGATGGCGGAATCCATCGAGTAGCGTCCACCCACCCAGTCCCAGAATCCGAACATCTGCTCGCTGGGGATGCCGAAGGCATTCACGGCCTGCACGTTGGTGGAAAGCGCCACGAAATGCGGGGCCACGGCATGCTTGCCGCGGCCCGCAGCGGCCAGCAACCAGTCGCGCGCCGTGCGCGCGTTGGTCATGGTTTCGAGCGTGGTGAAGGTTTTCGATGCGACGATGAACAGGGTCTCGTCGGGCCGCAGGCCGCGCACCGCTTCGGCAAAATCCGTGCCGTCGACGTTGGACACGAAGCGCAGCTGCAAGCGGCGGTCGCTGTAATAGCGCAGCGCTTCATGGGCCATCACCGGACCGAGATCGGATCCGCCGATGCCGATGTTGACGATGTTGCGGATCGGTCGGCCGCTGTAGCCTCGCCAGGCACCCGCGCGGATCGCACCGGCACACAAAGCCATGCGCTTGAGCACCGCCTGCACTTCGGGCACCACATTCACGCCATCCACACGGATCACGGCATCACCCGGCGCGCGCAGCGCAATGTGCAGGGCGGCGCGCCGTTCGGTGGTGTTGACCTTTTCGCCGGCAAACATCGCGTCACGGCGCGCTTCCAGACCGCGCGCGCGCGCCAGATCGAACAGCAGTTTCAGCGTGGCCTCGTTGATCCGGTGCTTGGAATAATCCAGCCGCCAGCCGGCGGCTTCCGCCGTATAGCGTGCGGCGCGCGTCTCATCCTGCGCGAACAGTTCGCGCAGGTGCACCGCCTGCATCGTGCGGTAATGGCTGTCGAGCTTCTTCCACGCGACCGACTCGCGCAACGCGCTCATGCGGCGCGCTCCGCACGCTGGCGCACCGTGGCCAGCAGATCCTTCCACGATGCATCGAATTTCTGCGCGCCTTCGGCCTGCAATTTCGCCGCCAGCGCATCCACCTCCAGTCCATGCTCCGCGAATTGCGCGAGCACCGTACGCGCCGCACTGTCATCGCCTGACAGCGAGACCCTGGCCTTGCCGTGATCCGCAAACGCCTGCAGCGTCTTGTCGGGCACCGTGTTGATGGTGAGCGGCGCAATCAATCCCTCCACGTAGAGCACGTCGCTGGCGGCGGGATCCTTGGTGCCGGTGCTGGCCCACAACAGCCGCTGCGGGCGCGCGCCTGCATTCATGAGCGCCTGCAGCCGCGCCGATTCGAGCACCCGACGATAGCTTGCATACGCGCACGCGGCCACGGCCAATCCAATCTGGTTGTGCATGGCGGCCGGCACCTTGTCGGCAACCAATACATCCCAGCGGCTGATGAATACCGAGGCCACCGAACTCACGTCCAGCGTCAGCCCCTCCGCTTGCCGCCGCTCCAGCCCGCGCAGGTACGCATTGGCCGCAGTCTGGTACTGCTTGGGAGAAAACAGCAGAGTGACGTTGACCGGGACGCCGCGATAGGTGAGCTCCTCGATGGCGCCGGCCCCGGCGGCCGTACCGGGCACTTTTATATAAAGGTTCCGCACCGCGGCGCGCCGGTGCAGCGCCAGCGCCTGCTCCACGGTACGCGCGGTGTCGTCGGCCAGCAGCGGCGACACTTCCAGCGACACCCAGCCGTCCACGCCCTGCGTACGCTGATGGACCGGCGCGAACAACTGGGCCGCGCGCCGCAGGTCGTTGAGCGCCAAATCAAAAAACAACTGCTCGGGATCCTTGCCGCCCTGATCGCGCAAGGCGCGATCATAAGCGCTGCTTTTACCGATGGCATGATCGAATATGGTGGGATTGGACGTGAGGCCGGTGACATGGCTGGTGTCGCGGTAAGCCTGCAGCCTGCCGTTATCCAGCAGGTCGCGGGTGATGTTGTCGAGCCACAGGCTCTGGCCTAGCCCCTGGACCGCCGAAGTTGAATCTGGGTTCATGATTGTCTGCCTGGCGTGTGAATGGACAATGCAGTGCACCGGTGGCGCGCACACGCTTGCCACCCGGCCTGCCGGTCGCAGGTCGGTATGCTGAAACGAAAATCACTCCTGTGACGGGACTGGCGCAATCCACGCGCATGCCCGCAGGCTGCGGGAATTCACGTATATCGCGACGCGATACATTGTACTCGCCGCGGATTTGCGCGGCAAACCTGCGGTGTCCGGCGGTGTTTGCACCGCGATTATCACACCCCGTATGATGCAAACCCGCATGCGGACGCTCGCCGGGAAGATTGGCCCGACCATTGCACTTGCGGAACGCGCGCTCCCCGAAATCCGCTCCGATGCCCATGTCGCCGACGATAAGATATTGCGAGGCCTGCGGCCACCCGACCGCGGAAAAGATTCCCTCCGGCGATCACCTGCCGCGCCGGGTTTGCAGGCATTGCGGCCGGATCCATTACCAGAATCCGCGCATGGTGGTGGGCTGCGTGGCGGAATGGCAGGGCAAGGTACTGCTGTGCAAGCGCGCCATCGAGCCGCGCGCGGGCCGGTGGACGCTGCCGGCGGGTTTCCTGGAAAACAATGAGACCGTCGAAGAGGGTGCGCTGCGCGAAACCCGCGAGGAAGCCTTGGCGACGGTGACCGACCCGGCGCCCTTTGCGCTGGTCAACGTGCCGCACGTGCACCAGGTTCACCTGTTCTTCCGGGCGCAACTCGAACACGGCAGACATGGCGTGGGGGCGGAAACGCTGGAGACCGGACTGTTCGACGCCGCCGGCATTCCGTGGGCTGAAATCGCGTTCCCGAGCGTGCGCTACGCGCTCGAGTGCTATCTGGCAGATCGCAGCCGGGGACAATTCGAGTTTCACATCAGCACCTGGCGCCAGCCCCTGTCCGGCTAAAACCACGGCGCCTGGCGGCTTATGGCAGAATTGGCACTCCGTTGAGGGCATTCCGAGGCTGACACATGGCTTTTGTCGTCACTGAAAACTGCATCAAGTGCAAGTACACCGACTGCGTGGAGGTCTGTCCCGTGGACTGTTTCCACGAAGGCCCCAATATGCTGGCTATTGACCCGGACGAGTGCATTGACTGCACGCTCTGCGAGCCGGAGTGCCCCATCAACGCGATTTATTCCGAAGATGACCTGCCGGAAGACCAGCGACAGTTCAAGGCCCTGAATGCGGAACTGTGCAAGAGCTGGCCTGTGCTCACGCAGCAGAAGCCCGGCCCCGATGACGCCAAAAGCTGGGAAGGCCGACCCGGCAAGCTCGCGCTGCTGGAGCGCTAAGCGCTGTGGCTTAAAACAAAACGCCCGTCTGAGGCGGGCGTTTTGCGTGTCAGGCCCTCAGCGCAGCCGGTTCATTTCACCTTGTCCATGAGCTTGTCCAGCCGATCCTTGTTCATGATCTGCTTGGCTTCCATGGCCTTCGCGGCCTTTTCGGCCGCCTCCTTGTTGGTGGCCTTGCCCACCACGATGACACCCAGCATGCCGAACATGTGATGCGGCGAGCACTCAAACAGATACACTCCGTCCTTGCTGAGTTTGACGGTGATGGGCTTGCTGATTTCGCTCTTCCAAGCCTGGGCCCCGTCAGGCACCAGGTAGGACTGCGAGTCATGGCCGGCGTCCGCCGGTACGAACTGCACCGAGTCGCCCGGCTGGATATGCAGAAAATCCGGCTCAAACACGAAGGTTCCGCCGGCACCGCTGTTCAGCTCCTTCACCGTATAGGTCTTGGCGTAGGCATTGGCGGCGATCAGGGACGCTGCTGCGAGCGCGAGTGCGCCCAATGCAAGTTTCTTGTGGATGATATTTCTCCAAAAATTATTGTTCAAAACCAGGGCAGACAGGTACCGCGAACAATCCGTCGGTACGTACTTGACAGGCACTGGCCTGCTGGCAGTGGCGTCATTATCTCACGAATGTGCCCGCAGCGCAGATTGACTCAGGGAACTTTCAGGGTTTGTCCGTTGGGGCGGATTTTGATTCCTGCGCGAGTAGCGCCGCAAGTGCCGGTGGCGGAAGATAACCGTCAATGAGTCTGCCGGTATCCGTAAGCATCACCGGTGTGCCATCCAGGCCGAGCATCTGGCCAAACGTGTAACCCGCGGCCACTGCGGCTGCATCGCAGTGTGCGGGTTTCGGTGTGGCCCCGTTCATCGCGGCTGCAAACGCCGCCTTGCGGTCCGTTGCGCACCACACATCTACGGCCTTCTGCCACGACGGCGAACCGCGGCCGGCGCGCGGGAAAAACAGATATTGCACCGCAATGCCCATGGCATTGAGCCTGGGCCGGTCGTGCTCCAGCACCCGGCAGTAATGGCAGTCAATGTCGGTAAACACGGTCAGGGTCTGTTTGGGGTGCGGCGGTGCGAACACCAGCATGCTGGATGGCGGGAGTTGCCTGAGATACGCAAGCCGCGCCGCATCGCGTTGGACCACGGTGAGGTTGTCGCCATTTTGCAGATTGATGATGTCGCCGCGCACCAGATAACGGCCGTCCGCACTCACATACACGATCTGCGGGCCGATGGTGATGCGGTACAGGCCCGGAATGGGCGAAACCACGACGTCGGTCGAATTGATTCCGAGCTGCTTGGCAAGACGCGCCTGCGCGGTCGAATTGCCATCCGCCAAGGCGGCAGCCGCCGGGGTCAGCATGGTCCCCACGAGCAGCAATGCGGCAACGCGTTTCATGTGGTCAATTGCCTGCGCATGCTGCCTGAGACCGCCGCGCGTGCCCGGAGTTCGCGGCAAATGCCGCGGCGGCGAGCACGCTGCGCCTCAACCGCGCGGGTGGTGCTGAGCGTGGAGTTCCTTCAGGCGTTCACGCGCTACGTGCGTATAAATCTGGGTGGTGGACACGTCGCTGTGCCCAAGCAGCATCTGCACCACGCGCAGATCCGCACCGTGGTTAAGCAGATGCGTGGCAAAAGCGTGCCGCAGCGTGTGCGGCGAGAGCGCGGTGCGGATGCCGGCTTTCTGCGCATAGCGTTTGATGATGTGCCAGAACGCCTGGCGTGTCATGTGGTCGCTGCGGTGCGTGGGAAACAGATAATCGGTTTGCTGCGCGCCGACAATCCCGGGACGCGCATCGTGCAGGTATTTTTCCACCCACCTCTGGGCTTCCTCGCCTACGGGCACCAGGCGTTCGCGATTACCCTTACCGAGCACGCGCACCACACCTTGGCGCAGATTCACCTGTTCGAGACGCAGGCTCACGAGTTCCGACACGCGCAGACCGGTGGCGTACAGCACTTCCAGCATGGCGCGATCGCGCATCCCGAGCGTGCTGTCCACGTTCGGCGACTTGAGCAGCGTCACGACCTCGGCTTCGGTAAGCGATTTCGGCAACGGGCGGCCGAGCTTGGGCATGTCGATGCGCGTGCTGGGATCCTCGTTGACGCGTCCCTCGCGCAGCATGTAACGGTAAAATCGCCGGATGCTGGACAGCTGGCGCGCGGTGGAACGCGGGCGTGCGCCCTGCTGCATGCGCCAAGCGAGAAACGCCAGCAGCTGATCGCGCACCGCTGCGAGAATGCCGACGCCCTGCTCATCCAGCCAGCGCGCCAGCCCCTGCAGGTCGGCGCGATAAGCAGACAACGTGTTATCGGCCAGACCACGTTCGCTCCACATGGCATCCAGAAACTGCTCGATATCGCGGGCACTCTGCACCGGTACCGGACGTACGGCTTGCGTACCGCGATGTTCAACGAGATTGCCTTTACTCCCAGTTTCAGCCACGCAGATACCTCAATCTCTCACCGAGTACTTCGTACACAAAAACGTCGTATATGCTCTGATTTGTGCAGCCTTGTGCAATAAGCCTGCAACTCAGTCCATGCCGTTATGTAAAACATTAGCACAAATCTGACCGCTTGCCAGCTTCAAAGCCAATTTGGATACTGCTTGCATCTAATGAAATTCCTGAGTAATCCGTTGAACCGGGCGGCCTTCCCCCTGCGTGTGTGGGCGGTGTTGTTGCTGCTCGCTATTCCGGCCGCCGTGCTGGTAACGCTGCTTCCCGGTCGGGAACTCCGGCGCCGGGCTGCAAGACGCGCGGGTCGCATGATTTTCGCCGCCGCCGGCATCGGCGTACGCGCGACCGGCCTTGAGCGCCTGCCCACCGGCGCCTGCTTCCTGGCCTCCAGCCACGCCACCTATCTGGACGGCCCTCTGCTCACCAGCGTCTTGCCCCCGCGTTTCGGGTTCGTGATCAAACGCGAAGTCATGCGGACCCCGGTGCTGGGCTGGCTGCTGGTGCGCCTGGGATCGGTGTTCGTGGAACGCTTCAACACCCGCGGTGCAATGATTGATGGCAATCGGCTCATCCAGTTTGCGCGCCAAGGAGTGTCACTCTGCGTATTTCCCGAGGGCACGTTCCGGGTCGAACCGGGTTTGCGTGCTTTCCATCTGGGAACTTTTCTTGCAGCCACGCGCGCCGGCATTCCGGTGGTGCCGGTGGTGATAAGCGGAGCACGCGCAATCCTTCCCGGCGAAAGTTTGTGGCCGCGTCCGGGATGGATTGAAGTCGAAGTGCTGGAGCCAATCATACCGGCCGGCAAGCGCGGCGACGATGCGCGCGCGCTCCGCGATCAGGTACGCGCCGCGATTCTCGCGCATGTGAGCGATTTGGAGCGCGAGCACGCTGAGCCGCAGCGGCGGGCAACAAATCCCCGAGACACATGAGCGCCACGCCAGCCGCAATCACTCATGGCACCTGCTTGCCGGAATGAATCTGCACGATCTGCACAGGCTGATTCCACTGCGCTGGTTCCTGGGCCTTGGCACCCTCGGTCTGGAGGTTGCGAGCTGCGTCACGCGTCGGCCCGACAAACCCATGCGCGTATTGTTGATTCCGGCGCCGCAACGAACCGCGGATGCTCCGCTGGTCATCGTGTTGCCCGGTATCGGCGACGATCTTCTGGACTTGCAGAACTCGGCATCGCCGCAGCGATCCAGCGCGGCTGGCCGCGCGCCGACGTGCTGCTGACCGGCGCAACGTTCGAGTATTACCTGCATGGCAGCATGGGCCAGCGCCTGCACAGTGAAATCGTCCTGCCCGCACACGCGCAAGGCCATCGTCAAATCTGGTTGACGGGCGCTTCCATGAGCGGCATGGGCGCACTCCTGTATGAGCGGCGCTTTCTCGCTGACGTGAGCGGCCTGGTACTGCTTGCGCCCTACATGGGTGAATCGCGCCTGCTGAATACCATCGCCGCTGCCGGCGGTCCGGGGCAATGGCACCCGGGCACGCCGCCCGCGAGCATCAACCGGAAAAATTACCAGACCGAACTTTGGCGCGTGGTGCAGCGCTGGGCGCGACATCCGAAGACCGCCCGGCATGTGTGGCTCGCCACCGGCTCCCGCGACCGCCTGTTACCGGCAGCCAAACTCATGGCGCCGCTCCTGCCTGCCGGTCATTTCCTGGAACTGCCTGGAGGTCATTCCTGGAAAGTGTGGACGGCGGCTGCGACGGAAATCTTTGCACGCATCGCAGCACAATCCACGACAGCGGATTGCGCACGCAATGGCAGAAAACCAAATCGCCAGCAATTCCCAGACTGCGGCTACAGGCTTTGACTTGCCTGCATCCTTGTGGGGGTTACCGGCGACCTGCAGCGCTCAGCGTGGCATTCCGCAGCAGGGATGATGTTTGCGATGCGGATTTTGTGACTGCTTCCGGGAATGAGGCTCGCCGTATGCACGCCGCTCCATAGTGGTACTGCGATTCTCATCTGGCGCTGCGGCGCGCGCCTCGGACTGATTCTGACTGCGATACTCCGCACGATTGCGTGGCGCCGGCCGGTAAGCGTAATGCCCCTTGGCGTTGGCGCGTACCACACCCGGACCGTTGAACGCCCCGGGCCTGGCAGTAGCCGCGATTTGTGGACGCCCATGGTTGGCGGAGAAGCGTTGTGCGGGGTTGTTCATCGCGACCCGCTCCTGACGCACTTGCTCCGCAGTTGGCGCAACATGCTCTGCGCGCGCAAATGCCTGTTGCTCGGCCGTGGGTTGAGCTTCCGTTCCGCCGGTGCCGCCGTTGTAACTCACGCGGTTGATATTGGTGTTATTGACCACCGTCGTATTGTAAATGTTATGGATATAAGTCACGTTGACGTTACTTACGCTGCGGTTGTAGTAAAACGCGCCTCCACGCCAGTAGCCACCCACGAAGCCCACTCCCACGTAACCGTAACCATAATTGATGCCGCCGTAGTATCCGATGTGCGCACCCCAGTAGCCGGGATGCCACCAGTACAAACCGCCGCGCCAGGCCCAATAGCCCGGTGTCCACAGGAACCCGACCCGCGGTGCCAGCACCCAGGTACCCGGCACCCAGTAATAACCATTCGGACCCCAGGCCCAGTATCCCGGAGTCCAGAGGTACCCCGGACCCGGGGCAAACGGTTGTGGGTACAACGGCAGCGGCGGCGGGCCGATGTGCACCGAAATACCTACGCTCACTTGCGCAGCAGCGCTGCCGGACGCGACCAGAAGCGGCGCGCCAAGCAGGGCAGCAGCCAGCAGCAACCAATTCAAGTGCTTCATGATGGATCCCCCGGGCACGAACCTGAATACCGAAAACGCCTTGATCATCCCCTGGTTGACCAGCGGCGCAGGCGAAATTGAAACTCACTTTACAGCCGGCTCAACAGTCCGAGCTGTGGTAAAAACCGCACGCCGGTCTGCACACGGCACACGCCACTGTTAAACTGCGCGCCGCATGCTGCCCGCCGATTCCGCATTCGCCAGTCATTCGCTGCTGCGCATGCGCTCATTCCGGCAATTCTGGTGCGCACGCGTGGCCGCGGGTTTCGGTTATCAGATGCTCTCGGTTGCGGTCGGCTGGCAGATTTATGCGCTTACCCACCGCACCCTGGATCTCGGGCTGATCGGCCTGGCACAGTTTGTGCCTTCGCTCCTGTTGATGCTGCCCGCGGGTCATCTGGCCGACCGTCATGAACGGCGCCGCATCCTGCTGGCCGCCGAATGGCTGCAAGGCCTGGCGCTTGTGCTGCTCGCCGCCGGCAGTTTCCTGCACTGGCTGAATGAAGGCGTGATCCTGCTTCTGGTCCTGCTCATCGGCGTCGGCAAGGCCTTCGAGTTTCCGGTACGGCAGGCGCTGCTGCCCGGACTGGTTTCGCCCGCATTGCTGCCGCGCGCCATGGCTGCAAGTGCCTCGGCCGGACAGATGACCATCATGGTCGGCCCGGCACTGGGCGGTTTTCTGTATCTCGCCGGCCCCGGCACGGTGTACCTGATTTCGGCGTGTCTGTACCTCGGCGCCGCGCTCCTCTTCTGGCGCATGCCAGCCGTACCGCCGCCGGTCATGCGCGCATCGCGCACACTCAAGACCGTGTTCGCCGGCATCGCCTACATCCGCCAGCGGCCGGTGATTTTCGGCGCAATATCGCTCGACTTGTTCGCGGTGCTCCTGGGCGGCGCAACCGCGCTGCTACCGGCGTTCGCTCGCGACATCCTGCACACCGGTCCCTGGGGTCTGGGCCTGCTGCGCGCCGCACCCGCGGTGGGCGCACTGGTCATGTCGGTGTGGCTGGCACGTTGGCCGCTGCGCCGTGCTGTCGGCAAAATCATGTTCGCAAGCGTGGCTGGTTTCGGCCTCGCCACGTTGGTGTTCGCGCTATCCACCTCGTTCCTGCTGTCGCTCGCCGCGCTCTGCGTGCTCGGCGCCTTCGACATGGTGAGCGTGGTGATTCGCGGCACGCTGGTGCAACTCGACACCCCCGACGACATGCGCGGACGGGTGAGCGCGGTCAACGCCATGTTCGTGACCACTTCAAACCAACTCGGGGAATTCGAATCCGGCGTCACCGCCGCCTGGTTCGGTACCGTACCGGCGGTGATGATCGGCGGCCTCGGCACGCTGGCCGTGGTGGGCTTGTGGATGTGGTGGTTTCCCGCACTGCGCAAGCGCGAGCGCCTCGAAACCGCGGTTGCTGACCGAGTGTTCCAGTGCCGATAAAAAAGGCCGCACCAACGGTGCGGCCCTGGTTTATATCCCGACTGAGCATCGTTATCCGCGTGGCCACGGGCTCCCGGACCTCCTGTTGCCGCCAGCAAAACTCATGGCGCCGCTCTTGCCCCGCATCCTTGCGGGCGTTTCCATTGAATCGCAGCGCTCAGCGCGGCATCCCGCAGCACGGGTGATCTTTAGGACGCGAGTTTCGCGGCGGCTCCTTGACATGCGGTTCGGTGTTTACCCGGCGTACCTCACGATTAGGCATGGGGCGCGGCGAATACTGTGGATTTTCCTCACGCACCGGTGGCGGAGTCGGCCGCGGGTTTTCCACGCGCACCGGTGGCGCGTAGTTGTTCGGCATGGGACGCACTTCCGGCCGGTATTGGTTGACGTTGGGTTGCGCCGGCCGTACCTGCGGTTCGCGCTCGACACGCACTTCGTTTCTGACCGCGGGTGGCAGCGGATGCGCTTCGCCGCGGTACTCGTAACCGGTGCGCCCGGAATTCATGCGCACCACGTCCGTGCCCGTGAACACGCCGGCCCGCCCGTTGGCCACGATCTGCGGCCGTCCCTGATTGACGGCAAAGCGCTGGTCCGGGCTACGCAAGGCCACGCGCTGCTGCTGAAGCTGCATGGCGGTAGGAGACACATGCCGTTGCTCGGCGTAGGTCCGCTGCTCGGGCGTCGGGCGTACCGGGATGCCGCCGATTCCGCCGTTGTAACTCACCCGCACCCCGGTGGTGATCGTGTTGCTCACCGGCTGGCTGTAGGTATTGTGAATGTAAGTGACGTTCACATTGGTGATGGCGCGGTTGTAATAGAACGAGTTCCCGCGCCAATAGCCGCCCCAGTAACCGCGACCGTTGTAGCCGTAGCCGTAATCAATGCCGCCGTAGAATCCCACGGTCGGACCCCAGTAACCGGCGTGCCACCAGTATTGGCCGCCATCCCAGGCCCAATAGCCAGGTGTCCAGAACAGCCCGACCGCCGGCGCCAACACCCAGGTTCCCGGCACCCAGTAATAACCATACGGACCATAGTCCCAATAGCCGGGCGTCCACATGTAGCCGATTCCGGGACATAGGGGTTGCGGGTACCAGGGAATGGGCGGCGGCGCAAAGCCGACCGAGACGTTCAAATAAACCTGCGCCGAAGCCGTGCCCGGGACGGCCATCAGGGGCGCGGCCAGGGCCGTCATCATCAGAAATGCCACGAGGATCCGTTTCATGTTGCGCCCTCCTACGAATGGTCTTGCCAGGAACAACGCATGCCACACAGCAAGAGTTTACTGCGCACGCGCGCCCGCAACATTAAATCCGGGTAATCCGGGCCTCTTGTTACACTTCGTTACAGACTGCGGCCGTCGAAATTATTGACCTTGAGCGCGCCGATATCCACCCCTTCGAGACAGCGCACATTGACGGCCACCATGTCCTTGCCCTCCTTGTCCTTGGCCATGCCGAAAGTCGCGCAACCGCAGTTCGGGCAGAAGTAATGTTTGATGTGATGCTGGTTGAAGGTGTAGTACCGCATGTCGGATTCCGGCGTCTTGAGTTTCAGCCTGGTGCGCGGCAGAAACCACAGGAGATGGCCGCGCCGCCGGCACATCGAGCAATTGCACGCGGTTACCGGCCCCGGCTCGGCTTCGACTTCATAACCGATTTTTCCGCAATGACAGCTGCCTTGATAAACCATAATGTCGCCCCGCGCCGACTCCGGCCCGGTTATATTACAGCCCGGGCCGGGTACTGTTGTTTGCCGGCTTGAAACAGTCCGGCACAGCCCCAAAATCCGGGGCTAAGTCATTGGAGGAACCCCGCATGTACACGACCAAAAACAGTTTTCCGGAAAAGTCCCGCCAACAAATCATTAGCGTTCTGCAGCAGAACCTGGCCGATGCCACCGACCTCATGATCCAGGCCAAGCAGGCGCATTGGAACGTCAAGGGGCCGAGTTTCATCGCACTGCATGAACTGTTCGACAAGGTAGCCGACGATACGAGGGAATACGCAGACTTGATTGCCGAACGCATCATGCAGTTCGGCGGCACTGCCGAAGGCACGGTGCGTGTAGCGGCCAAACGTTCGCGCCTGCCCGAGTACCCCCTGAACATCACCCAGGGCCGTGAACACGTGCAGGCGTTGTCCCAGGCGCTGGCAAATTTCGGCGAAAGCGTGCGCCACGCCATTGACCAGACCGACGAACTCGGCGACAAGGATACCGCCGACATCTTCACCG
This sequence comes from Gammaproteobacteria bacterium, assembly GCA_028864905.1. Taxonomy (GTDB): domain Bacteria; phylum Pseudomonadota; class Gammaproteobacteria; order Natronospirales; family REEB76; genus REEB76. The sequence continues at coordinate 5,474 of JAGWLP010000011.1, read as the reverse complement.
AGATCTCGCGCGGTGTGGACAAGTACCTGTGGTTCGTCGAAGCACACAATCAGGCAGATAAGTAATCCCCTCGCCTGAAATCTAAAAATAAACGGGCCGGCAATTGCCGGCCCATTTTCTTTCTGTCCGGTTCACTGTTCAGTAGACGTTCAGATAGCGGTACTTGAGCATCGGCCCGATCTGCGGATCGCTGCCGTAAAACGCACGGAACATCCGGGCGTAATCCTCGGTGTTGCCGCGCGACAGGATCATGTCGCGGTAGCGCTGGCCATTGGCACGCGTCAGGCCGCCGTGGTCCAGGAACCACTGGTAACTGTCGTCGGCGAGCATCTGGGTCCAGTTGTAGGCGTAGTAACCCGCAGCATAGCCGTTGCTCCAGATGTGCAGGAAGTAGCTGGAGCGGTAGCGCGTCGGTACCTGCGGCAGGTACACCCCGGTCTTCTTGAGCGCCGCCAACTCGAACTGATCCACGTTCTGCTCCGGCGCACTCGCGGGCAGCGTATGCCACTGCATGTCGAGTTCGGAAGCTGCAAGCATCTCGGCCATGTCGTAGCCCTTGTTGAATCCGCGCGCCTTGAGGATTTTCTCCAGCAACGCTTTCGGCATCGGCTCACCGGTCTGGTAGTTGACGGCATAGTGCTCCAGCACCTTGGGATACAGCGCCCAGTGCTCGTTGAACTGCGACGGGTACTCCACGAAGTCGCGCGCCGTGGCGGTACCGGACAGGCTCGGGTATTCCTGATCGGCAAAGAAGCCGTTGAGCGCGTGGCCGAACTCGTGGAACATGGTAATCACGTCGTCGAGGCTCAGCAGCTCCGGCTGGCCGGGCGCCGGTTTGCTGAAGTTGGTCACGTTGTAAATTACCGGCAGCTGGTGCAACAACTTCGACTGGTACACCAGGTTGTCCATCCAGGCACCGCCCGACTTGTTGTCGCGCTTGAAATAATCGCAGTAGAACAGGCCCAGCGGCTTGCCGTTGTAGTCGTACACCTCGAACACGCGAACGTCCGGCTGCCACACCGGAAGGTCGTGCCGTTCCTTGAAGCTGATGCCATAGAGTTCGTGGGCGGCGTAGAACACGCCGTCCTCGAGCACGCGGTTGAGCTCGAAGTACGGTTTGATCTCCGCCTGATCCAGGCTGTACTTCTGTTTGCGCAACTGCTCGGCGTAGAAGTCCCAATCCCAGGGCTCAAGTTTGAATTTGCTGCCGTCCTGGTCAATGATCTGCTGCAGTTCCGCCGCTTCCGCGCGCGCCTTGCGCGTGGCGGGAGGAATCAGCTCTTCGAGAAAATGCTGGACGTTGGCCGGAGTCCTGGCCATCTGCGTCTGCAAGGCCCAAGTGGCGTAGTCGGGATAACCCAGCAGCTTGGCTTCCTCGGCACGCACTTGGGCAAGCCGCGCAATCGTCGGTCGTGTATCGTCGGCGCCGCCGCGCTCGGCACGCGTCCACGATGCCTCGAACAGTTTCTCGCGCGTGGCGCGATCGGTGAGTTCGCCGAGATCCGGTTGCTGGGTGGTGTTCTGCAGCGGGATCACCCACTTGCCGTCGAGGCCGCGGCTCTTGGCCGCGAGCGCCGCCGCCTGCAGTTGCGCCGGCGACAAGCCGGCCAACTCGGATTCGTTACTCACCACCAGTGCCGTGGCATTCGCCGCCGCCAGCAGTTGATTGGAAAACCTGGCGCTCAGGCTCGCGTCTTCCTCGTTGAGTTTCTTGAGTTTGGCCTTGTCGGCCTCGGACAGCCGCGCACCCGCGAGCACGAACTGCTCATAGTAGTAATGCACCAGCCAGCGCGATTCGGGATCCAGCTTGAGCCGGTCGCGTTCCCGGTAGATCGTCTCGACGCGCTTGAACAGTTTGGCGTTGAGCAGGATAGCGTCCTGATTGGCCGCCAGCTTGGGGGCCACATCCTCCTCGACTTTCTGCAGCGTGGAGTCAGTATCGGCGCCGGTCATCAGATTGAAAGAACGCATGACGCGGGTCAGCAACTGGCCGCTTTTTTCCAGCGCCACCAGCGTGTTCCCGAGGGTCGGCGGCGCCGGATCGTCGGCGATGCTCTGCACTTCGGCCAACTGCTGCTGCATTCCGGCCTCGATGGCCGGCAGGTAATCGCTGTCGGTGATTTTGTCGAAGGGCGGCGCCTGGAACGGCAGCGTGCTGGGCGCAAAAAACGGATTGCTTTGATCGGTGTCATGGGACGTCACGGAATGGGTGCCATCGGCCAAAACCAGCGGGGCAGCGCACAGCGCCAACGCGCTGGCAAGCACAAGGGCGACGGTGCGAAACATGGGAGCTTCCTTTTGTTGATGCAACCGGCCTGAAGGCGGCGCGGAGCGCGCACTTTACCCGCAGTCGACGGCTTGTCCAAGTGCCTGGAAAAGAATTACGGGGCGCGGCATAACCAGGCAGCCGCGCCCCGCAGCTGAGTACCTCAGGAACCCAGGTACTTCACCACCCATTCGTTGATGACCTGATAGTACAGCTCGCGGTGCACCGGGTCCTGCGGCGAATGGTGCGCGCCGGGGATGCCGATGAACTCCACCGGAACGTGCCGGCTGGCGAGCGCATGGTAGAGTGCGAACGACTCGGTGATCGGCACGGTGGTGTCGTCGGTGCCCGAGAGAATCAGCGTCGGTGTGGTGATGTCGCCCGCATAGGTGATGGGCGAGCCGGTCCGATAGAGCGCGGCGCTGTCCTTGTCCCACGGCGTGCCGCCCAGCGAGTCGCGCGTCCAGGCGAGATTGCCGGCGGCAGAGAGTTCATATTCCTCGGTCCAGTCCACCGCGCCGTCGCCCACTACCGCACAACGCCAGAAATGCTGGTGCGAGATCAGCCAGGCCGTCATGTAGCCGCCGTAGGAATGGCCGGTCGCGGCGATGCGCGATTCATCCACGAGGCCCTGCTTTTCCAGCATCTTGATGCCCGAGATCACGTCGCTGTCCGGGCCCAAGCCGGGATCGCGGTAGATCGCATGCATGTGCGCGTTGCCCAGATTGTCGCTGCCGCGGTAATTCGGCTCGAATACCAGGTAGCCGTCCGCCGCAAACAGATCGCGCAGCGGTCCGATTTCGTTGGTATCAAAACCTTCGTCCGATGACGCTTCCGGACCGCCGTGATCCCAGACCACCAATGGATACTTCTTGCCGGACACGTAATCATTGGGATAGGTCAGGATGCCGTCATCGAGCTGCCCGTCCGGTGCATGCCAAGTCACTTCCACGCTGCGCGGATATGCATGGGCCGCGAAGCTGCGGTTGAAGTCGGTCAGCCGCGCCGGGCGGCTGTCCACGCTGCGCAGCAGATACAGCTCGGGGGTCGTGGTGGCATTGTCCGCGACCACGGCGAGCGCACCCTGTGACGATGCAGCCACGGCCAGCGGGTTCAAGTCGCCCAGGTCCAGCGCATGGCCTCTGGCATTCAACTGCTGAACATAGAGCTTGCTGCCGATGTGGTCATCGGCCATCACCACCACGCTACCGTCCGGCAGCCAGGCGAAATCGGGCAACAGATTGCGGTCAAGGTCGGCGCTGATGTCATGTGCGGTGCCGCCGTTGCGCGTGCCGACGAAGAGATCCATGTCGCTGACCGCACCCGGCCCGTGTATATATAGATACGCAATGGCATCACCGCGCGGCGCAAAGCGCGGCGTGTATTCGTAACTGAGCTTGTCCGTGATCGGATGCTGGGCGCCGGTCGCGACGTTCACCGCCATGATGCGCGTGCGGTCCGAGTCGCCGTCATCGGCATTGGCCTGCTGCGTATAGGCGATCCACTGGCCGCCCGCCGACCACGCAGGCGCCGACACGCCGCCGCCAAACGGCGGTGCGGCCTCCAATACGCTGGTGGAACCAAAGGTAAGCTGGCGCGCCTTGCCGCTTGTCACCGCCAGAAGCCAGATGTGCGAGGGCACGGGCGGCTTGTCTATCAGGTAATCGTCATCGTGTATGGTGAAGAGATCGTGGCGGGTACGCAGGTCCTTCGCACTCAGCGGCGAATCGTCCGGCGTCACATAGGCGATGGTATTGCCGTCCGGGCTCCAGGAAAATTGTTCGACGCCGTGCGGCGCATCACCAAGTTCCTCGGGTGTGCCGCCCGCCGCCGGCACCGTGTAAATCTGCGCCTTCTGTTTGCCCACCTCGGCGGTAAAGGCCAGGGTCCGGCCATCCGGCGACCAGCGCGGGCTGTTTAATTCCCGCATTCCCTGCACCAGCACGCGCGAGCTGCCGCCCGCCGCATCCATTACCCGCAGGGTCGCGTCGTAGCGGTCGTGCACGAAATCGGAGTGCACCGTCAGGAATGCGATTTGCCGGCCGTCAGGCGAAAATTGCGGCGACTCGATGCGGATGAGCGCACGATAATCTTGCAGATTTATTCGCGTACCCGTTGCCGTTGCAGCCAACGGCACAAGTATCAGCAACAGGCAGGCATAACCCAGGCGTTTCATGAGTCTCTCCTTCCGGCGAACGGTCTGAATCCGATCAGGAATCGTCAATGACGGCAGCCGTTTGGTTGCCATTACTGAATAGCGAGGTAATGCGGGGCGGCCATCATTCTATACCCGCCATCAGCTTTAGCGAACGGCAGCCGCCCTTCCAGACTCAGCACACGTGGTCAGTTTCACGGCTCTCAAGCTTTCAGACGCCAACCCGTGCGAAAAATCCACCAGACAATGAACAGACATAGCGCCAGGAACGCAAAGGTGGCTACCACGCTGATGCCCACGTTGACGTCCGCCAGCCCGTAGAAACTCCAGCGAAATCCCGAGACCAGATACACCACGGGATTGAACAGCGAAATCTTCTGCCATAACGGCGGCAACATGTGGATCGAGTAGAAACTGCCACCGAGGAAGGTCAGTGGCGTGATGATCATCAGGGGTACGACCTGCAATTTTTCGAAGTTATCCGCCCAGATGCCGATGATAAAGCCAAACAGACTGAAACTCACAGTAGTCAGCACGAGAAACAGGATCATCACCGCCGGGTGGGCAATCGAATAATCCACGAATAGCCGCGCTGTAACCAGGATGATCACGCCCACGATCACGGCTTTGGTCGCCGCGGCGCCGACATAACCGGTCACAATTTCAAGATACGAAAGCGGCGCCGAGTGCACCTCATAAATGGTGCCGACGAACTTGGGAAAGTAGATGCCGAACGATGCGTTGGACACGCTCTGCATCAACAGCGACAGCATGACCAGACCGGGAATGATGAAGGCCGCGTAGCTCACGCCTTCTACGCTGGTGATGCGCGAGCCGATGGCCGAGCCGAACACTACAAAATAGAGTGAGGTGGATATCACCGGTGACAGAATGCTTTGCATCAATGTGCGTCCGGTACGCGTCATCTCGAATTTGTAGATCGCGCGAATGCCATAAAGATTCATGCGTGCTCCTTGACCAGATCCAGAAAGATTTTTTCCAGCGTGTCCTGCTGCGTGTTCAGGTCCTTGAAACCGATGCCGGCCGCGGCCA
>JAGWLP010000080.1 GCA_028864905.1 Gammaproteobacteria bacterium | reverse complement strand
TGTCCTCGCAATGCTCACGTACTGGCGTGTACGCTCCGCTTGCTCGGCCATTTTTGCCTAGCCAGCGGCCAAAATCTCTGGTTTTTTGATGCCTTACCCATTCAGATTGCTTCTGATGCTGTGCCGACCAATGCTGAAGCAAATGCGCGCGCATCGAATTCTTCCAGATCAGCGGCTTGTTCGCCAATGCCGATATAGCGGATGGGAATGCCGAAGCGCTGCGCTGCGGCAATCAGGATGCCGCCCTTGGCGGTGCCATCGAGCTTGGTGACCGCGAGGCCGCTCACCTCGACGGCGGCATGGAACTGCTCGATCTGGCGCAGGGCGTTCTGGCCGGTGCCGGCATCCAGCACCAGCAGGCGCTCGTGCGGCGCCGCGGCGTCGAGCCTGGCCAGCACCCTGCGAATTTTCCTGAGTTCTTCCATCAGATTGCCCTGGGTGTGCAGGCGTCCGGCGGTATCCACGATGAGTACGTCGCTACCGCGTACCCGCGCCGCGTGCCAGGCATCGTGCGCCACGGCCGCGGGATCGGCGCCCTGCGCCTGGGCGATGACCGGTACGTTCTGGCGCGCGCCCCATGCCTGCAACTGTTCGATCGCCGCCGCACGGAAGGTGTCGGCGGCCGCGAGCATGACCTGCTGGCCGGCGGCCTGGAAGCGCTGCGCGAGCTTCGCGACGGTAGTGGTTTTGCCGACGCCGTTCACGCCTACGGCCAGGACCACAAAAGGTCTGGCTCCGGTATCCACCACGAGCGGCCGGGCCATGGGCGCGAGCAGCGCAGCAATCTCGTCGCTGAGCGCGGCGCGCAGCGCGCCCGTGTCCCGCAGGCGTCCCGCGCGCGCACGCGCACGCAGGCGTGCAAGCAACTGCTGCGCGGCTTCGATGCCCAAGTCCGCTTGCAGCAACTGGCCTTCGAGATCCTCGAACAACGCGTCGTCCACCGCAGCGCCCGGTACGAGGTGCAGTGTCGCGCGCCGCAGGCGCGCGCGCAGTTTGTCGAGAAACTCGGAGGGAGTGGCTACTTGGTTCATATCGTTGGCGGTCGGGAAATCGCGTCTATGCTAACAAACAGCGCTAATGCACAAAAAAACGGGGCGACCAGAGGCCGCCCCGTGAGTCTTGAGTCGCGCCGTTATTGCACGAAGGGCACGTTGCCCACTTGCAGTACCGTGCCGTGCGTGGCCATGAAGGTCGCCATCTCGGTCTGCATTTCCAGCGTCACGCCGCCATATACGGTCGCATCCTGCGGGCAGTTGGGCGGCGGCGCGGGCGACAGGAGCGAGCCGTGCGTGCCGGCGGTGAAGCGCACTATGCCGTGTACTGCGGTGCCGATTACGGTGCTGTTGGCATGCACCTGTGTGAGGTTCATGAGCGAAGCCAGCAGATCAGTGCTGGAGTTAGGCACCACTTGGTCGGGCAGCGAGCAGGCATCGAAGCCGCCCACCACTTCGAGCATGTGGATGGGATCATTAGCAGCCGCGGCGGCCGCGTAATTGGCCGGATCGCCCGCTTCAATCACGGACTGGGCGCTGCGGAAGTAGTCGTCATAGAACTGGGTGTTCGGTGTCAGGCCCGCGGCTTGCAGGCCGGCATTGATCTGGGGCAAGAAGCTCGGGGATTTCAGCAGCAATTGGGTGATGTCCCCGCCCGGATTGGCGAGCGTGGCCGCGAGAATATGACTGCCGTCCACCGCCAGATAGCTCGTGCCCACAATGGCGCCCAGGGAATGGCCCACGAAAGAAATTTGTGAGCCGTCAAACAGGTCAGTGGAGGTGCCGAAAGCGGTGATGCCGGGAATGCCCTTGCGCAGGGAGATCAGATCGACCACGGCTTCCCGCAGATTGTCGCGCGAGGTGAGCAGGCTGCTGAGATTGATGAAGTAGCTGCCCGAGGGTGCAATGGTGCTGCTCGGTGTGCTGAAGAACGGCGCGACTTCCGGCAGATTGAAGGTGCGCTCGCCGGTCATGAGGGCCGCCGCCGGCGTGCCGGCGAACAGTTGATTCTGGTAAAACGGATCGGTGGTGCTGGTCACGCCGTGCAGCGGCAGGTCAATGGCCACGGCCGCGATGCAGGCTTTGGCCAGGGAATCGGCCACGGCGAACACATTCTCCCTGTCCTGGGTGATGCCGTGCTGGAAAATGACCACCGGCCAGCCGCTGGCCGGCGCCGCCGGCGCCGGGCAGCCGCCATTGGCGCCGTTATTGGCTATCGGCAGTGTTGCCAGCATCGGGATGGTGACATCGGTGGTGGCCGCCGCCATAGGGCTGAGCACCGTCGTGTCACCGCCGGAAGCCGTATGCCAGAAACCGGTCAGCGCCGGAGCGGGATTAGCGGGCGTCGCGACTGACAGATAGTAGGGAATCTTCAAAGTGCCCGCGTAAATTTCCGCATATCCTGGGGAGGCACCAGCGGGCAGCACTTTGCTGGTATTGAGCCCGGTATCCGCCAGTGCGCCGGTACCCGCCGGAGTATTGACTTCCAATGCGGCAAAGGTGGCGCCGATGTACTGGGTGCTGAAGCTGAATGTGAGGACGATGCTCTGTGGGCTGATGCCGGCGCCTGCGGCGACCGCGAGCTGCGGCAGCGTGAACAGGGCCACCTGATCCAGCTGCGCATTGCCGGTCGTGCCCATTGTCCCGCCGGAAAGCACCGGCAGATCAGCCGCGAGAATCAGCGCGTAATCCGAACTGGCACTGGCCGCATCACCGTTCGTGTCCTTGATGCCGTTGGTGAGCACCACCAGATAGGTGCTGCCGCCGGCGAGCGGATGGCAGGGCATGATGTTGAGCACCGTGTCGCCGGAGTCGACGGCGGGCGAAACGCCCACGGTGTAATCGGTTCTGCTGGCGGTGCAATCTGCGCCCGGCACGAGCGGCGTGGCACCCTTGGTGGGATCGATGGCCTTGTTCTGCGGATTGGCCGTGACCTTGAAGACGAATAAGTCGCCGGCATTCAGCGTGGCGGGATTAATGGATGCGCTGAAATACGCGTTGATTACCGACTGCGTGCCGAAGCCGTCCAGATGATTCATGCTGGCGAGCGCGGCATTGGCGGGTGCGGCGGCGGCCGAGGTCGAGGCAAACGGTATGTTCAGGGTGCCGGTGGTGCTGCCCTTGAAATACAGGTCGTTGGGGAACGGTCCGATGCCGGAGAGCGGCGAGTAGCGCGCTTGGAACGCAGTGGATGCCGTGGCGTTGGTGGAGTTGTTGCCTTGCACGCAGGCGGTGAGTGCCACGACCATAGCGGAAAAAATGAGCAGCGCACGCTTGTCCATTTGCAGTTCCTCCGGGAGTGTGGATTTAGGGTACGCTGAGTGCCGGCTGCGGCGCAAGCATTTCTGGCGTCCGCACGCACCGCTGCCAACCCACTGAGTACGCGGATTTTTTGCATGTTCAATCCCGGCCGCGGCTACCGCAACCAGTTCCGTGTCATAGGCGGGCAGTGGCGCCGGCGGCGCCTCGGGTTTCCGGACCTGCCCGGCATCCGGCCTTCACCCGACCGGGTGCGCGAGACGCTGTTTAACTGGTTGCGCGATGTGTTACCGGGGTCGCACTGCCTGGACCTGTTCGCAGGCAGCGGCGCCCTGGGCCTCGAAGCGCTGTCGCGCGGTGCCGCCTCGGTGCTGTTCGTTGACCGTGAACCGCAGGTGATCGAAACCCTGCGTGCACATCTTGCCGCACTGCACGCCACCGGTTGCGAAGTCCTGCAATCCGATGCGCTCGCGTTCCTGCACGGGCCGGCCCAGGCTTTTGACATCGTGTTTCTCGACCCGCCGTTCGACTCGCCGCTGCTCGCGTCCTCGGCCGCGGCGCTGGAGCAGGGCGGCTGGCTCGCTGAGCGCGCGCACGTGTATATGGAGTATCCGCACGGCACCCGCCCCGCGCTGCCGGCCGGCTGGGGGTTCATCCGCGAGAGCCGCGCCGGCCGAGTCGGCTTCGCGCTCGCACGGCGCGGTGGCGCGCCGCTTGCGGCCGGCTGAAAAGCCCGTTATACAGGCGCGAACAAAGGAGCTTCCCCATGGCCGTCAGCATTCTCTACCCCGGTACTTTCGATCCCGTCACCAACGGCCATGCCGACCTCGTGCGGCGCGCGGCGCGCCTCTTTGACCGCGTGGTAGTGGCGATTGCGGCCAATCCCGGCAAGACGCCCGCATTTTCGCTGAAGCAGCGCGTCAGCATGGTGCGCGCCGCACTCGAGGGCAGCGCCAACGTCGAGGTGCTGGGGTTCGCGGAGCTGACGGTGGCGTTCGCACGCAAGCACGGGGTGCGCGCGATTCTGCGCGGATTGCGTGCGGTCTCGGATTTCGAGTTCGAGTTCCAGCTCGCGGCCATGAACCGGCATCTGGGGCCGGATGTGGAAACCATCTTCATGACGCCGGCGGAGGAATTCACTTTCATCTCTTCGAGCCTGGTGCGCGAGATCGCCGCGCTTGGCGGCGACGTGGCGCCGTTCGTGCATCCGGCGGTCATGGCCGAGCTCAAAAAACTGAAGAAGCGCTAGACTGCACGCTCCACCTGCCTGACGGAAGCCGAATGTCGCTCATCATCACCGACGCCTGCATCAACTGCGACGTGTGCGAGCCTGAGTGCCCGAACCACGCCATCAGTCAGGGCGAGGAAATCTATGCAATCGATCCGGCGCGCTGCACCGAGTGTGTCGGTCATTTCGACGCGCCGCAGTGCCAGCAGGTGTGTCCGGTGGAATGCTGTCTGCCGGATCCGGAGCATGTCGAGAGCCGCGAGGAATTGCTGGCAAAATACCGGCGCCTTACGGCCAAATCCGTCGCGTAGCAACGGTTCCTGGAAAACAATCCCGGCATTATTGTCCGGCACCCTCGCGCGTGCAGCAAAAACTCCGGCAGGTCGTCGGTGCCCAAGCGTATTGTTGAACACCGTCGCCTGCCGGTTGTCCCGGTCCTGATGCCGGGTTAACCTGTCGCCTTCCTTATCCGGAACCCCGCCCATGAAACTCCGCGTTATCGGTTGGCTGTTGCTGCTGTTCCCGCTGCTGGCGTGGGCGACGCCCCTCAAGCCCGGTCACGATGCCGTGGCCAGCGCCCAGCCCTATGCCACGCAAGCCGGCATGCAGGTGATGGCGGAGGGCGGCAACGCCTTCGACGCCGCGGTGGCGGTGAGCGCTGCGCTCTCCGTGGTCGAGCCCTACAGTTCCGGCATCGGCGGCGGCGGCTTCTGGCTGCTGCACGATGCCGCCACCGGCCAGGACATCGTCGTGGATGGCCGCGAGTATGCGCCCGCCGCGGCCA
>JAGWLP010000010.1 GCA_028864905.1 Gammaproteobacteria bacterium | reverse complement strand
GGCCGAGCGCCCGCCCGACTGGCGCGCGAACACCATGTCGATGGCGATCAGGAACAGCAGCGCGCCGCCCGCGATCTTGAATGCCGGGAAACTGATGCCGAGCATGCGCAGCAGCCAGTCGCCGATGGCGGCAAACACCAGCAGGATGGCGGTCGCGAGTATCGTGCCCTTGATGGCCATGCGCCGGCGGTGCAACTGGCCGCCGCCGCGCGTGATGGCGCCGAACATGGGCGCCAGACCGATCGGGTCGATGACCACAAACAGGGAAATAAACATGCTGATGTAGTGTTCCAGCATTGTCTGCAATCCGCTGCTCAAAATTGCCAGGAGTTACACACAGCTACGGCTCCAAGCTGGACTCAGTCTTGCAACAGTCCAATCCGGGACGCGACATGCGCATGCCATTTTTCGCTTGCTTTATGGCAGCACGAGTTTTATAACATGTGCACGAGGGCTTGAAGTTGCATGGTAGCAAGCTTCAGCCCGGAGGGACTACTCTCATGAGCAGCACGGTGGAACCCGAACCCTGGTTGCCCGCCGTGGGCGAGTGGTACGCCGATCCACAAGGCGTCGCCCTCGAGGTGGTGGCCGTGGACGAAGAGGACGGCACCATCGGCGTGCAGTATTTCGACGGCACGCTGGAAGAGCTGGACGCGGACGCCTGGGGCGAGATGCGGCTCAAGGCGGTGGACCCGCCCGAAGACTGGTCCGGTTCACTCGACATGGAGCGCGAGGATTACGGCGTGGACCGCGACGAGGAACGTCACGAGTTGTGGGCCCGCCCCTTCGATCATCTGGACGAATAAACCCGCACGGCTGAGCACACGCGGACTTCAGGCTTCCGGGTTTTCAGCCGCGCCCTCGAAATACGCCACTACCATCCCATTCTCTATCTTTACCGGCACGGCCTGCAACACGCGGCCCACGCACGGGCCGGCCACGCATGCGCCGCTTTCCGGGTTGAACAGCGCACCGTGCGCGGCGCACATGACCAGGGTTTTGTCCCGGGTGAGAAATGCGTCCGCTTTCCAGTTGAGGACATTGCCGGCGTGCGGGCAGACATTGCGGTAGGCACGCAGCGCGTCGCCGTGCCGTACCACGAAATATTCATCGGGAAAGCGCGCACCGGGCGGCGAAAACCCGCGCGCGCCGGGCGCAGGCAGTTCGCGGAGCGGGCAGATCACCCGGCGCAGGGCTTTGGACATGGGCGGTTCAACGCGCGGCTTGGCAAGACTGCGGGATTTCTTTTATCTTCACGGCGTCCTCAACGGCGGTACACCATGTTTGCCACACCCGATGAAGCGGAGCACGCATTCTACACGGCCTTTGCCGACGGCAATCTCGAGGCCATGATGGCGGTGTGGCTGGATAACGAATCGGTGGTGTGCGTGCATCCGTTGAGCGTCAAGCTTTCCGGCCTGCAGGCCGTACGCCAAGGCTGGGCGGATCTGTTCCGCAACGGTAGCGGTCTGCGCTTCCGGCTGGCGGAAATCACCCGCACCCAGGATGCGCTGCTCGCGGTGCACGTGCTGCACGAGATCATCAGCGTGCCGGGCGAGCCCGGGGAGCGCCCGCCGATGACCGCCACCAACGTCTACCAGCTCACGCGCGAGGGCTGGCGCATGATCCTGCATCACGCCGCACCCGTGGCGGTGCAGGGCGCACCGGAACCGCCGAGGAAAAGGCTGCATTGAAGCGCTGCGGCGGCTAAGCCACCGCGGGCGTGTGGCGGAATTCCACCTCGGCGATCCGGTGCCGCAGCGCGATCAGCAGCACCAGTCCCGGTACTCCGAGCAGCGCGCTCACCACGAACACCGCGCTCCAGCCCCAGTGCTGCGCCACGTAACCGGCGGGCGGGCCGAGGATCACCCGTGAAATGGAATCCAGCGCCGAGAGCAGGGCGAACTGGAAGGCGGTGTAGCGATGGTCGCAGAGCGCCATAAGATAGGCGATGAACGCCGCGGTGCCCATGCCCCAGGCAAGATTTTCCACGCCCACCGCCGCCACCAGACCGGCGTAGCTGTGGCCGATGAGCGAAAGCACCAGGAATGCAAATATGGATATGACCTGCAACACGCCGAAATAGAGCATGGCGCGGAACAGCCGCAGCCGCGTCATGAGCACGCCGCCCAGAAACACCCCGACGATGGTGGCCGCGAGGCCAAAGCCCTTGTTGACCACGCCCACGTCGGTGGCGGTGAAGTGCAGGCCCTCGATGAGGAAGGCGTTGGTCAGCAGGCCGGAAAACCAGTTGCCGAACTTGTAGAGCACCACGAGCAGCAGCAGCCACAGCATGCCGCGGCGCGCCACGAATTCGAGGATCGGCGTCACCACCGCCTCGGCAAGCGTGCGTGGCGGCGCAGCCGGATGCTCGGCTTCGGGGCCGAGGATCGAGGGGATGATCGCGAGCACCATCAGCAACGCCATCAGCAGATAACTGTCGCGCCAGCCGATGCGGTCGGAAAGTATCAGCACGATCGCACCCGCGACGATCATCGCCAGGCGATAACCGCCGGCCTGCACTGCGGCGCCCAGGCCGCGCTCGGCGGGCCGCAGGATGTCGGTGAAGTAGGCGTTGTACACGATGTCCTGCGAGGCGGAAGCAAACGCCAGCGCAAACGCGAGGATACCCATGTGCCAGACATGTGTCGCGGGATCGGTGAAGGCCATCGCCACCAGCAGCGCCGCGAGCACGAGCTGCGCGAGCAAGATCCAGCCGCGCCGCCGTCCGAGGAATGGCGGCACGTAGCGGTCCATGAAGGGCGCCCACAGGAACTTGAGCGAATACGGAAGGCCCACGAGCGAGAAGATACCGATGGTTTCGACGTTCACGTGCAGCGTCGCCATCCAGGCCTGCAGCGTCGAACCGGAAAGCGCGAGCGGCAGGCCCGAGGAAAATCCGAGCACCAGCGTGATGCCGACGCGCCGGTTCCAGGCGGCGCGCGCCGTCGTCATCAACGCCTCCGGTAACCAGGTACGCGCCTTCGCGGGAACGTTCACAGTTTGCCGGTGTAATCCAGAATCAGCGGGGCGTGATCGGAAAAACGCTGCGCGGTGTAGATGCGCGCTTTTTGCACCGCGCGCTTCAGCCCCGGCGTGATCACCTGGTAGTCAATGCGCCAGCCGACGTTCTTCGCCCACGCCCGACCGCGGTTCGACCACCAGGTGTATTGCCCGGGGCGGGGATCCACGACGCGAAACGCATCCACAAAACCCACCGTGCCGAACAGCTCATCCATCCAGGCGCGTTCGTGCGGCAGAAAGCCGGAGTTCTTCTGATTGCTGCGCCAGTTTTTGAGATCAATCTCCTGGTGCGCGATGTTCCAGTCGCCGCACAGGATGTAGTCGCGTTGTTTGCGGCGCAGCGATTTGAGGTAGGGCATGAAAATTTTCAGGAAGCGGTTCTTGGACGCCTGGCGCCTGGGCCCCGATGAACCCGACGGCAGATACAGCGACACCACGGAAATTTTTCCGAAGCGCGCTTCCAGATAACGGCCCTCGGCATCGAACTCCCTGGCCCCGATGCCCATGATCACCTCATCCGGTTCGCGGCGCGCGAACAGCGCGGTGCCGGCGTAACCTTTTTTCTGCGCGTCAAAATAGAAACAGTAATGCTTGTCGGGCCGGAATACGGGATCGCCAAGCTGCGCTTCCTGAGCCTTGGTTTCCTGCAGACACACCACGTCGGCGCGCTGTTTCGGCAGCCACGCGAACAGTCCTTTGCGTGCCGCGGAGCGCACACCGTTGACGTTGAGCGTAATGATGCGCACAGAAACCTCAAAAACTCTGTGAACCGAATCATGGGTGCAGGCACAATTTTACCTACCATCCCTGTTGCGCCGCCCAGCCTGTACATCCATGTACAGGCGCTCGTCGGGGCAAAGCATGCTTCGCCTGCTTCCGGCTTGCCCCCACGAAGGAGCGTGTATCATACCCGGCGTTTTGTGTCCGCTGGAACCAGGCATGCGGGACTATCAGCACGAATTCCTCGACTTCGCCCTGGCGCACGGGGTGCTGCGTTTCGGTGCATTCACCCTCAAATCCGGCCGCCCAAGTCCCTACTTCTTCAACACCGGGCTGTTCAATTCCGGCGCGGCGCTCGCGGCCTTGGGACGCTTTTACGCAAAATCCATCGCGGCCTCCGGCATCGAGTTCGACATGCTGTTCGGACCGGCTTACAAGGGCATTCCGCTGGTTGCGGTCACGGCCGCAGCGCTCGCCGAACACCACGGCCGTGACCTGCCGTGGTGCTTCAACCGCAAGGAGGCCAAGGATCACGGCGAAGGCGGCCAGCTGATCGGCGCGCCGCTCAGCGGCCGCGTCCTGATCGTGGACGACGTGATTACCGCCGGCACCGCGGTGCGCGAAGCGCTCGGCCTGATCCGTGCTGCGGGCGCGGCGGCCGTGGGTTTGGCGATTGCCTTCGACCGCCAGGAACGCGGCCAGGGTGAGAAATCCGCAATTGCCGAATTGCGCGAGAGCGAACAGCTGGAAGTGGCCGCGATCGCGCGCCTCGAGGATCTGATTGGCTGGCTGCAGAACCGCCCCGAGCAGGCCGGTGCGCTCGCCGCACTGCGCGCCTACCGTCAACGTTACGGCGCCTGAAACGCTGTGTCCGGGAGGCGCGTTATACTGAGGCCCGGTGCGCTCTTCAATGATTGATGGTTGACCCATGAAAACCCGCATACTTGCGCTGATTCTGGCCGCGACGCTGGCGAGCGTGTTCGCCGGCGGTGCGCTTGCTCAGGACAAAGGTCCCAAACTCTACAAATGGGTGGACAAGAACGGCGTAGTGCATTACGGCAGCAGCGTGCCGCCGGAGTATGCCAACCAGCAGCTCGAGGTGCTCAACAGCGAAGGCCTGACGGTGAAAACCATCCAGGCTCCCAAGGCCAAAGAGGCGCCGCAGGATCAGGCGGCGGCCGCGGCCAAAGCCAGACAGGAACAGACGCAGCAGGCCACCGACCAGATGCTGCTCGACACCTACACTTCGGTGGCCGACATCGAACAGGACCGCGACACGCATCTCAAAGCCCTGAACGCGCAAATTGACATCACTAACGCCGCCATCAGCGGCCTGCAGGACAATCTGGCTTCTTATCAGAAACACGAGCAGCAACTTGAGCGGGAGCACCGCCCCATACCGGCGGAGCTCAAAAACAACCTGCTCAACATCCAGCAACAACTGGAGGACGACCAGAAATTACTCGTGCAACAGCAGCAGCAGAAACCGGCATTGCAGGCGCAGTATGACGCCTACATCAAGCGCTTCCAGCAGTTGACCGCGAATCCAAACAACGGCGGTTGACGGCCGTCGTGCCGTGGGAGCGCCGGTCTCCGGCGCGATTCCTCGGCTGGGCAATGCTTGCGGCAAAAATTGCTGCACCTGCAGTTTCAATCCCTGCCCGAATGGCCAAATCCGCCGGCGCCGCGCTGGCTGCGCTCGAAATCAGCCACCACTTCAAAACTGGCCTGGGTCACCGGCACGATGACCATCTGCGCGATGCGTTCGCCCGGCTGCACGCTGAAGGCTTCGCGTCCGCGGTTCCAGCAGGAAATCAGCACTTCGCCCTGATAATCGGAATCGATCAGCCCCACCAGGTTACCGAGCACGATGCCGTGCCTGTGGCCGAGGCCGGAACGCGGCAGCAGCATGGCGGCGTAACCGGGATCGGCGATGTGGATCGCGATGCCGCTCGGGATGAGTGCGCTATCGCCGGGCGCGAGGATCAGCGGCTGCTTCAGACAGGCACGCAAATCCAGCCCGGCGGAGCCGGCCGTGGCGTAATGCGGCAGCGGAAATTCGCTGCCGATGCGCGCATCGAGAATCTTCACCTTGACGTGCATGCATTGTCCCGCGAGTTTTGACTCGCCACGGTTTCAGCGGCGCCGGGCATAATGCTCGGCAATCAGCTGCACCAGCTTGCGCGCCAGCTCCAATTTCGGTCCGTGACCAAGTTCGGCGGCGCCCTGCGGCCAATAGACGCTGAGCGTGTTGTCCTCGGCATCGAAGCCGCGACCGCCACCCACCCAATTGGCCACGATCAAATCCAGGTTTTTCTTCTGCAGCTTGGCGCGTGCGTTGGCCTCCAGATCCCGGGTTTCCGCCGCGAACCCGACCGTAAACGGTCGCGGTTTGCACGCTGCAACTTCGGCAAGAACGTCCGGTGTACGGGCGAGTTTCAGTTGCAACGCCGCGCTGCGCTTTTTTATCTTCTGGGCTGCGGTGCGCGCGGGCGCGTAGTCGCTGACCGCGGCGGCGCCGATGAAGATGTCCGCATCCGCAACTTCGGCCATGACCGCGCGCTGCATCTCGGCAGCGGTTTCCACGTTCACGCGACGCACGTCGCGCGGCGTCGCCAGATGTGTCGGGCCGCTCACCAGCGTGATGCGGGCGCCGGCTTCGGCAGCGGCGCGCGCCACCGCGAATCCCATCTTGCCGGAGCTGCGATTACTCACGTAGCGCACTGGATCCAGCGGCTCGCGCGTGGGTCCGGCGGTCACCAGAACACGCACGCCCTTGAGACGCAGCGGTTGATTGCTGAGCGCGGCCACGATCTCCGCCGGTTCCAGCATCCGGCCCACACCCACTTCGCCTTCCGCCAGCTCGCCCTCCGCCGGCCCGAGCACGCGCACCTCACGTGCACGCAGGCGCTGCAGGTTGTCCCGGGTCGCGGCGTTCTCCCACATCACCCAGTTCATGGCCGGCGCGACCGCCAGCGGCGCCTGCGTAGCAAGACACAGCGTAGTAAGCAGGTCGTCGGCATCCCCATGTGCGAGGCGCGCGAGAAAGCCCGCCGTGGCCGGCGCTACCAGCACCAGCTCCGCCCAGCGCGCGAGTTCAATGTGGCCCATGCCGAATTCGGCTGCGTTGTCCCAGAGCTCGGTGCGCACCGGCCGGCCCGACAGCGCCTGAAAGGTCAGCGGCGTGATGAAGCGCTGCGCACCCGCGGTCATCACTACCTGCACCTCGGCGCCGGCTTCGCGCAACCGCCGCACCAGATCAGCACATTTGTAGGCGGCGATGCCGCCGGTGATGCCGAGAACGACGTGTCTGCCGCTCAAGCTCATGGGGATGCTCGCAAATCAGGGCATACAGCTTAACCCGGCGCCCGCAGTTGACCAAGCCGCTTTGTTACACTGCCGGCATGAGATCCCCTGGGTCAACTTGGCGGTTGCGTATGCCGGTCTCATGCCGCCGCGGACTCGCAGCGCCATGAGTACGCCACAGGAATGGCTCGAGCACGGCCAAGCACTGCTGGCCGCCAATGCGCATGACACACCGGCGTTCGCCGAGGGGCTGGAGTTGCTGAAAAAATCCGCCGCTGCGGGCCTTATTGAAGCGCAGCTCGCCCTCGGCCACGTGCACGCGCAGTTCCACGTGCTGCCGGACGCAGCCGCGGAATGCGTACGCTGGTATCGGCAAGCGGCCGAGCGCGGCCACCCCGTGGCTCAGGACCGTCTGGCAGACCTTTACCTGCTCGGGCGTGGCGTGCCGCGCGACGACGCCCAGGCCTTGTACTGGTACACGCGCACCGCGGCGCAGGCCTATCCGCACGCACTTTGCAATCTCGCCTATATGCAGGACGAGGGCTTGGGTGCGGACTCCGATGCACGCGCCGCAGCTGAGAATTATCTGCGCGCGGTAGCGCTTGCCGATGCGCGCGGCCTGTTCAATCTCGGTCAGCGCTGCGCCTTGGCCGCAGACACGTCACTTTGGCCGGCGGCTCATGCCTGCCTGTCGCTCGCCGCGTTTGCGCAATATCCGCTGGCCGCCGAAGAATCAGTGCAACTCGACGTGCGGTTGAGCGCAGCAGACCGCGAACGCGGCACGGCGCTTGCCGAACAACTGCGTTTGCGGCTGCGCGCTTTCCAGCAGCGCTTTGAGGCGGACCGCAAACTTGCCGGTCACCCGCCGGCATTGTTGCAATTCGCATTGGAAAATCTCGCCACGCTGGGCGAGCCAGCGTTTACACTCGCCGGCACTGCCAAGATCGCCGACGTCG
This sequence comes from Gammaproteobacteria bacterium, assembly GCA_028864905.1. Classification (GTDB taxonomy): domain Bacteria; phylum Pseudomonadota; class Gammaproteobacteria; order Natronospirales; family REEB76; genus REEB76. Next base: position 21,085 of record JAGWLP010000010.1, on the reverse strand, counting down.
GTCCGCACCGCACACAAGCGTCACAGGCCATCAACGCCGCACCGCGGATTTTTACCGTGGACCAATTCGTGAGTGCCGGCGAATGCGCACACCTCATGGCACAGGCGCAGGCACGTTTTGCACCCGCACGCGAGGCCACCCGCGAGCGCCTGTCGGGCGAACAGACCGCCTTCAGCGGCGACACCGCGGTGTTCTACATTCCCGACTGCGACGCCGTGGTACGCAACATCGAACGGCGCATCGCCGCGGCCTTCAATCTGCCTGCAACCCGCGTCGAGCCATTGTCAGTGCTGCGCTATCGGCTCCAGGACAGTTACGCGCCGCACACCGATTACTTCGATGCCGCGCGCCTGGAAAATAACCGCCGCCACGGCGACAACTCCGGCCAGCGCATCGCCTCGTTCCTCGTGTATCTGCGCGCCCCGGAACAGGGCGGCGAAACCCATTACCTGAAACTCAACAGGAAAATTGCCGGCCGGGCGCGCATGGCGCTATGCCACTTCAATCTGACGTCGGCGGGCACGCCTGACGAAATGACGTTGCACACCGGTGCGCCGGTGCTTAAGGGAGAAAAATGGTTGGCCCGTACTACATTGAGGGAGAACCCTTTCTTTTGAGCATTTGATCTCTTATCCGACTGTCAGGCGTGAAACTTCTTCCCGTTGGCAAGCATTTTAATTATTGCCTTCGCGCGCTTCTCGAAAGTTTCGGGCCTCTTGGCGGTGCGTAACCGCCATGCAATGGCATAGGTATTCGCTTTATTCAAGGTATCGAAGAACTTCCGCGCCTTCGTGTGTCTGGAAAGCTCCTTCAAAAAGTCTTCTGGCACCGTCATCTTGCTCGGCGAGTCATAGGCCCTACCCCAACGGCCATCCGCTTTCGCTGCAGCCACTTTTTTCAGTCCCGCGGGCTGCATCTTGCCAGCTTTCGTGAGTTGTTCCACCAGCTCGCGGTTACGCTTCGACCAAACGCTTTTCGATCGCCGCGGTGTGAATTTACGCAGCCATGACTTGGCATCATGCACTTTGAGCTGGCCGTCTATCCAGCCGTAACAAAGAGCGGCGGCCAAAGCCTCTGCGTGGCTCACGGACGCGACCTTGGATTCCTTCTTGAAAAATCGCAGCCAGACTCCGGTTGAAGCTGCATGATTCCTGGCAAGCCAACGCTCCCAGCGTTTCGCCGATGGAAACGCGATGATCTTGCTGTTGTTCTTGCCGGTCATGACCGAAGACTTCATACCTTGCGTAGGCTAATCGGTTTTTGTCGACGATAACCGCGAATCACTTTGCCTTTAGCCGTACGCGCGCGAATTTGCGCTTGCCCACCTGTAAGACATAGTTCTTGCCGGCGGCCAGTTTCAGACTGCGGTCGGAGATCTTCTCGCCGCCCACGCGCACGCCGCCCTGTTCCAATAGGCGATTGGCTTCGGAGTTGCTGGCGGTGAGTGCACAGCGTGTCAGTAGCGCGGCAATGCCGATGCTGCCGTCTACGCTGATTTCATACTCCGGCATGTCTTCGGGCAGAACGCCCTGCTGGAAGCGCGCCACGAAATCCGCATGTGCGGCCTGCGCGGCGACCGTGCTGTGAAAGCGCGTGACGATTTCATCCGCGAGCCGGAACTTGATGTCGCGCGGGTTGGCGCCTTCGGCAGCTTCGCGCTTGAAACGCGCAATCTCCTTCACCGGCCGGAAGCTCAGCAGCTCGAAGTAGCGCCACATCAGGTCGTCGGAAATGGACATGAGCTTGCCGAACATCTCGCCGGGCGGTTCGTTGATGCCCACGTAGTTGCCGAGCGACTTGGACATCTTCTGCACGCCATCCAGACCTTCGAGGATCGGCATGGTCAGCACGATCTGCGGCGGCTGGCCGTACTGCTCCTGCAACTGCCGCCCCACCAACAGGTTGAATTTCTGATCGGTGCCGCCCAGTTCCACATCCGCCTGCAGCGCCACCGAATCATAGGCCTGCACCAGCGGGTACAGGAACTCGTGGATGGCGATGGGCTGGCCGGAATCAAAGCGCTTCTTGAAATCATCGCGCTCCAGCATGCGCGCCACGGTGTGATGGGCCGCGAGCTTCACCATGCCGGCCGAGCCGAGTGCATTGAGCCAGCGCGAGTTGAATTCCACGCGCGTATTGCCGGCATCCAGGATCTTGAAGATCTGCTCCTTGTAGGTGGCGGCGTTGGCCGCGATTTCCTCCGCACTCAACGGCTTGCGGGTGATGTTCTTGCCGCTCGGGTCGCCAATCATGCCGGTGAAATCGCCGATCACGAAGATCACCTCGTGCCCGAAGGCCTGAAACTGGCGGAGCTTGTTGATGAGCACGGTGTGGCCGAGGTGCAGATCCGGCGCCGTGGGGTCGAAACCGGCCTTGACGCGCAGCGGCCGGGCGGATTTCAGACGCTCGGCCAGCTCGGATTCCCGCAGGATTTCGTCGGCGCCGCGGCGCAGCTCTGCCAGGATTTCAGGGGGGGCCGGCATGTGGGGGCTCCGGAAAACACCCGTGGAAGCTCAAGAATACGCGAGATTGTCCCAATATCCCCATGATTTGACGCAGTTTTAGGGTTGACCTGAGGGGACCAACCCGCTAGTGTTACGGGGTTTTCGTTTTAGGGATGGGAACCATGAGCGCGACTGGCAGCCAGCTCAGGGTGGATTATAAGCCAAGCGGCGAGGGCTACATTCAAAGCGCCCCGGCTTGGCGCGTGCGCCGCCGTTTCTGGCTGCTGCTGGCCGCCACCGTGGTGGGTGGCGGCGCATTTGAGTTTTTCAGCCTGCCCGCGCCCAACCTCGGTCAAAGCAACTCCGCGGTATCGATAATTTCCAGGGCGGCGCCCGCCGCGACTGTAACCAGCCCCCCGGCACCCACGTCTGCACAGATTGCCGCGAACTCCGCACTCCCGCCGCTGCCGCCGGGCGCGGAAAGCTCGAAACTCGCCGTGCGCCGCGGCGACACCCTTGGGCACTTGTTTGTCCGCAACGATTTGAGCCGCGCGGACCTGGCCTCGATCATGCACCTGGGGGGCGCAGTGACGCAGCTCCGGAATATCCACAGCGGCGAAATCATCAACGTGGTGCATGACGCCGGCGGGCACGTGCTCGGCCTGAGCATGCAAGTGGATGACGCGCACCGGCTGCAGGTACAGCAAACCGCGAATGGCTATCAGGCGCAGGTGGTGGAAATTCCCACGGAAATCAGCGTCGCCTTCGCGCACGGTGTCATCGAAAATTCGCTGTTTGACGCGGCCAGCCGTGCGGGCCTTTCCGATCAGGTAACCATGCAACTGGTGCACCTGTTCGGCTGGGACATAGACTTCCACCACGATATCCGCAGCGGCGATGTCTTCAGCATCCTGTATCAGAAGATTCACCGCGAAGGGCAGCCGGTCACCGACGGCCCGATTCTGGCGGCGGAATTCACCACCGCAGGCAAGACCTACCGCATCGTGCGTTTCACCGCGCCCGACGGCGACAGCGGCTACTACACGCCCGATGGGCGCAGTGTGCGCAAGGCGCTGCTGCGCGCGCCGGTAGCTTACACGCGCATCAGTTCCGGGTTCAGCCTGCACCGCATGAACCCGGTGCTGCACTTCATCCGCCCACACTACGGCGTGGACTACGCCGCACCCATGGGCACGCCGATCGTGGCCGCGGGCGACGGTCGCATCGTGTTCCGCGGGCGCAAGGAAGGCTTCGGCCGTTGCGTCATCATCAACAATGGCGGCGGCTACACTACGCTATACGCGCACATGTCACGCTTCCGCAGCGGCCAGCACGCCGGCAGCCGCGTGAAACAGGACCAGGTCATCGGCTATGTGGGTGAAAGCGGCGAAGCCACCGGCCCGCATCTGCATTATCAGATCATGGTAGACGGCGTGCCGCGCAATCCACGCACGGTGCAATTGCCGAGCGCCGCGCCGGTCCCGGCTGTATACCGTCCCGAATTCACCCGCGATCTGGACGTGCTGCTGGCGCAGCTGAGCAACAGCAGTGAAACCCGTATCGCCACCACCGCTGCCGGCAGCAATACGGCCAAAGTCGTCACCGCCCATTAAATCCGGATTCCACCCGTTTGGCGCGTGAGTATTTCATCGGACTGATATCCGGCACCAGCAGCGACGGCGCGGATGCCGCGCTCATGGAATTCATTCCTGCTCCACGGCTGCTCGCCAGCCATTTTCTTGCCTATCCGGATACACTGCGCGCCGAACTGCTGGAATTTGCCGCCGGCCATTATCGGAACGACGCCGTTGACCAGCTCGGCCGGCTGGATCACGAACTGGGCGAACTCTTTGCCCAGACCGCGCTTGAGCTGATGAAGCACGCCGGGTTGCCGGCCCCCGCGATCCGTGCCATCGGCAGTCACGGCCAGACGGTGCGCCACCGCCCCGGCGGGTCCGATCCCTTTACGCTGCAAATTGCCGACCCCAACATCATCGCCGCGCGTACCGGCGTCACCACGGTCGCGGATTTCCGCCGCCGCGATCTGGCATTGGGCGGCGAAGGCGCACCACTGGTGCCGGCGTTTCATCGGGCGGTATTCGCCGATCACAACGAGACCCGCGCGGTGGTCAACATCGGAGGCATTGCCAACCTCACGCTGCTGCCGGCCAGGGACGGCACAGTCAGCGGCTTCGACACCGGCCCCGGCAACCTGCTCATGGATCTGTGGAGCCGCGAACATCTGCAAGCGCCGCACGACGAAGGCGGTGCGTTCGCCGCCGGCGGCAAAGTCAGCACTGCGTTACTGACGGATCTACTGGATGACGCCTATTTCCGCCGTATACCGCCCAAGAGCACCGGCCGTGAGTATTTCAACCGTGCCTGGCTGCAGCCCAAATCGGCGCGCCACCCGCTGCCGGCAGCGGACGTCATGGCAACGCTGTGTGAATTGACGGCGCGTAGCGTGGCCGATGCGGTCATCGGCTGCACACCGCGGGTTGCGCACGTATTGCTGTGTGGCGGTGGCACGCACAACCTCACTCTGGTCAAACGCCTGAGCGCCTTGCTGCCGGACTGCAAGCTCGGCACCACTACCGATTGCGGCGTACCGCCCGATTGGGTGGAAGCGGCCGCTTTCGCCTGGCTGGCGCGCGAAACCCTCGCCGGCCGGCCGGGTAATCTGCCGGCGGTCACCGGCGCGCGCGCGCCCTCGGTGCTGGGCGGAATCTATCCGGCATGAATGAAAACGGGCGCCACCGCGCCCGCTGCTCCCGACCTGCCTTGTCCGGTCAGGCGCTGAACGAAGAACCGCAGCCGCACGTGCTGGTGGCGTTGGGATTGCGGATCACGAACTGTGCGCCTTCCAGCCCTTCGGTATAGTCAATCTCTGCACCGGCCAGATACTGGTAGCTCATCGGGTCCACCAGCAGCAGCACTCCTTCATTGCTGATCTGGGTGTCGCCTTCTTCCACGTTCTCGTCGAAGGTGAAGCCGTACTGGAATCCCGAGCAGCCGCCGCCGCTCACAAACACGCGCAGCTTGAGCGCCTGATTGCCTTCTTCCTCAATAAGCTGCTTCACCTTGCGCGCCGCGGCGCTGGTGAATTTCAACGGCGAATTGCTGATTTCGGCATCCATAACCCGGCTCGCATGACACGCGCGTAATTATAACTCAGCCCTCTCGCAGGGCTCCGCGGCCGGAGGGCACCACCGGCACTTCGGATTTCTGATGGCTGAGCGCCAGCACCGGCCCGGCGGGCTTGTGCACCATCTTGCCGTCCACGGTGGCGCCCACCGCCATCTCGATCAGATTGTAATGCACATCGCCGGTGATGCGCGCTTCGGCACCGAGTACCAGGCGTTGCGAGGCATAGACGTTGCCTTCCACCGTGCCATTGATGGTGATATGCGCCACACGGATCTCGCCCTTGATGACACCGTGCTGGCTGAGACTCAGCGCGGATTCCGCACTCTCGCCGGAAGAAACATTGCCGTGGATCGTGCCGTCCACGTGCAATCCACCGCTGAAAGTCACGTTGCCACTGATTTCGGAATTGCGTCCCACCAGCGTATCGATGCGTACCGCGGGACGCGGGTTCTTGCCGCTAAACATGTTGACACCTCCTAGCCACTGATGCCTTGCCACTCAAAGTTCTGCTGCACCGGTCCGTGGCCGCTCTCCATTACGGTCACCTGCACACGCCCGGGTACAAAGCCGCCGGGCAAAATCGCGTCCCCCTCGAGGTTCTGAAAATACTGAAACGCGAAATTCAGCGCCGGTTTGTCGTTGGGCGCCAGATTCCGCGCGTCGAGAATCACCGGCTTGCCCTGCTGCGCGCCAAAGATCTTGATCTCCACGTTACCGGAAACCTTGAGTTCCTTGGTGCGCACCTGCACCAGCACCAAGTGATAGTGATAGAGCTGAGGAGCACCACCGCTGGTGAACTTGAGACTCTGTACGCGAATACCCTCTTCGCCGCTCGCCGGCGAGACGATGCCTTTGTAAAACGCCAGCTGTTCCTGGAGGCTGAGCAGCTTGTTTTGCTCGGTCTCCAGGCTCTGCTGCACCTGCTGGTGCGCCGCCCGATCTACTTCACGCTCACGTTGCATGGCCACCAGCTGCTCCTGCAAGGTCGCATTCTTCTGCTGCGACTCCGCGTAGCGCGTCTGCAAGGATATCTCAGCCAGGCGGTCAAAGCCGGCGCGATGTTCGCCGTAAAGAAACGCCAGCACAATCAGCACCACCGCCGCGACCAGAGCCAAGCCCAACGCCAACCAGTAACGTTGCGGATGATGATGCTTGACTACGAGCTGTTTCTGCATCGCACAAAATCTGGCGGTGAGCCAATAACGAAAGCTATGGTACCCGCTGCGCGCCGTGCAAACTACCCGGTGCACACCGGTTTTCTCCGCAACGATGCTAGAATTTGACCATAACCAACACCGGCTTGCGGACCGCGAGCTTGCCACACGCCAATGTGTGTCCGCCGTATGTCGGCCAATCCGCAACGCTGGTCGCGTGTGCCCGCCAATGCAGGAAACTGATTGATGCTCTGGGTCCTGGCCTTCCACATTATCTTCATGGCGACCTGGTTCGCCGGCTTGTTTTACCTGCCGCGGCTGTTCGTGTACCACAGTGAGACGCACGACGAGCCCGGCCTGAAACGCTTCGAGACCATGGAATGGCGCCTGTATGTCATCATGAGCATCGGCGCTATCGGCACTATCGCATTCGGTTTGTGGTTGCTGTTCGGCTGGTGGTTACCGGTACCTGGTTGGCTGCAGGCAAAGCTGGCGTTGGTGGTACTGTTGATCCTGTACCACATTTACTGCTGCAAGCTGATCGCGGATTTCCGCCGTGGCCGCAATCGCCACGGCACACGCTTCTTCCGCTGGTTCAACGAAATTCCGGCGCTGTTTCTGCTCGCCATCGTGATTCTGGCAGTAGTCAAACCCTTCTGAAACAATACGGCCCGCGATTGCGGGCCGTGGTTGAGCGCAATCGGTCACGCTCAGATTTTCTTCTGTGCGTAATTCTCCAGACCCACACGCGTGATCAGATCCAACTGTGTTTCCAGCCAGTCAATATGATCTTCCTCGCTTTGCAGGATGCTTTCGAACAGCTCGCGCGAAATGTAGTCGTTCTTGCTCTCGCAATAGTCAATGGCTTCGCGCAATAGCGGCGCCGCTTCCATTTCCAGGCGCAGGTCGCATTCCAGGATTTCCTTGACGTGCTCGCCCACATAAAGCTTGCCGAGATCCTGCAGGTTGGGCAGGCCTTCGAGGAACAGGATGCGCGTGACCAGCCGGTCGGCGTGCTTCATCTCGTCCAGCGACTCCTGGCGCTCATGTTCGCCAAGCTCCTTGAGACCCCAGTTCTGGTACATGCGCGCGTGCAGGAAATACTGGTTGATCGCGGTCAGCTCGTTCTTGAGCGCGCGGTTGAGGTACTGGATGACCTTGGTGTCGCCTTGCATGTTGACCTCAGGAAATGCGATGGGCCGCCGCCAGCATAGGCAGGCGCCAGCGCCAAATCAAAAAGCTCTCGTCTTTGTCGGGCAATACAAGGAATGCGCGGCGACTGTGACCTGCGCGTCAACGCGCCGTCGGTAACGATCCCGCTGACTGGCCGGAGGCCCGAGTCGTGGCAATTTCCAGCAGTCGCTTGCTCAGTACCTCGTCCACCTGGACGGTGCAGTAGCCGCATTCGCTGGCAACGGCCAGCCGGGTACGGAGATCAGCCAGGGTCAGGGCACCCTCATCGATGGCTCGACGAATCTGACTCTCAGTCACTGCGTTGCAGACACAAACAAACATGCGGCTTCCAAGTTCAAGAAACACGCAATCATAAACGTAAATGAGAATGATTGACAATACTGGAAAGTCTGGCCTATATTAACCTTACAGATGCGAATGACTCGCATTTGCCCGCAAGTCGCGCCTTAGCCGCAGGAGATGTCATGCGCCGACGCCTAATCCCTTTGGCCTTGCTCGCAGCAGTGGCAATCAGCGCTACCGCCTATGCCGAGCCTCCCACCGCACACTTGGTTATCAAGAACCGGGTATTCACCGTTCAGGAGTTGATGCTGCCGGCCGATACCAAGGTCAAGTTGGTGGTCGAGAACCAGGACAGCATCCCGGCGGAATTCGAGAGCTACGACTTGTCGCGTGAGGTGGTGGTACCGGGGCACAGTTCGATCGTGGTGTACATCGCGCCGCTCGCGCCCGGCCGCTACAACTTCTTCAACGACTTCAACCACGCCGCCCAGGGTTGGGTGGTGGTGGACCCACCGGGCCAGAGCAAGACCGGCGGCCGGGAATAACCCGCCAACAAGGACCTACCCATGCTCGCCACGGCCGTCATCGTTTTTCGCGAAGTGCTGGAAGCGGCGCTGGTAATCGCCATCGTGCTGGGTGCGAGCCGCGGCGTCGCGCGCCGAGATGGGTGGGTGCTGGGCGGCATTATCCTGGGCGCGCTTGGCGCCGGCTTGGTGGCGCTGTTTGCCGATGTCATCGCCCAAGCTTTTACCGGCAACGGCCAGTCGCTGCTGAATGCGGTGATCCTGCTGCTTGCGGTATTGATGCTTGGCTGGCACAACGTGTGGATGAGCGGTCACGGACGCAAACTCGTCGGCGAGATCAAGGAAGTCGGCGCTGCGGTGCAGGCCGGCAAAAAAACCCTGGCCGCGCTGCTGGTGATCTGTTTCACTGCGGTGATGCGCGAAGGCTCGGAAGTGGTGCTGTTCCTGTGGGCAATTGCCGCGAGCGGCGGCCGTGAGTTCGGCATGACGGTGGGCGGCTTTGCGGGTCTCGCGGTCGGCATCGCAGTGGGCGCACTGCTTTACCGCAGTCTGCTCTTCATCCCCATCCGCTATTTCTTCACGGTCACCGGCTGGCTGCTGCTGCTGCTTACCGCGGGGCTCGCGGCACAGGCTGCGGGTTTCCTCAACCAGGCGGGCCTGCTGCCGGCGTTGGGTACCAGCCTGTGGAACACCTCGCATATCCTGAGCCAGCAAAGCATGTTTGGCGAGTTGCTGCACATCCTGGTGGGTTACATCGCCCGGCCCTCTGGAATCGAATTGCTGTTTTACGCGGTCACGCTGGTGACGATCTTCACGCTCATGCGCTTGGTGCGGTGGCGTGCGGCCCGTCCGCGCGCGCTGGTGCGCGGTAGCGAAGCGCGCGCCGAAGCCCAGCCGACCGGTTCCTGATTCAGTAACGTTTACGAATTTCATGAGGTACGCCTCAGGGATGTGTTTGTGCCCGGAATCCGCCATTCGAAGGAGACCAACGTGCGTTTACTGCTGTCCGGACTTTTGCTGAGTGCTCTCGTCTGTGTTTGTGCAAGCCTGCCGGCGCAAGCCGACGATTACATCGTGTATGCGCCCTATGTGGTCCAGGGCCAGTCGGAGATCGAATTCCGCGCCCACAGCTTCCATGACGGCGATCCCGCGGTCAGCGGCGAGTATCAATATCTGTTTTCCTTTGCCCACGCCTTCACTGACTGGTGGAAGCCGGAAGTGTATTTCGCCGAATACCAACGCAGCCCCGGCGCCGGACAATATCTGAAAGTGCGGGAATTCGAGAACACCTTCCAGCTCACTCCCGCGGGCGAATACTGGGCGGATGTGGGGTTTCTGGCCTCCTATGAATACAAGACCCAGGCCGGCCAGCCCAATGTACTGGAATTCGGCCCGCTGTTCGAGAAACGCACCGGCCGTTACATACACCGCCTGAATCTCATCTGGGAAAAGGAAATCGGCGGCGGCGCGGCGCGCAGCTACGAATTCCGCAGCGCTTACAGTCTGAGCTACCAGTGGCGCCAGTGGTTCGCACCCGGCGTCGAGATCTACGCACTGCCCCACGGCAACGCCTACCAGCTTGGACCGGCGTTCTACGGCGAACTTGCCAGCGTGCGCGGCAATGAATTCGGATACAGCGCTGCGCTGCTGGCCGGCATCAATCGCCAAGCGCCAGACCTGACTTTCGTGCTGCGTCTCGAATATGAATTTTTCTGACGCCGGTTAGAGCGTAAGCTGGTGCGGCAGGTAAATGCTCCCGCGAGCGAGGCTCAAGTCCATGACCGACGACCGGCATTTCTTCATCCGCGGCGCCAGACCCGACGATGCGCCCCTGATCCTGAATTTCATCCGCGAACTCGCGAGTTACGAAAAACTCGCCCACGAAGTCAGCGCCACGGAAAGCGATATCGAGCGCAACCTGTTCGGCGCGCATCCCAAGGCCGAGTGCATCATCGCGGAACACGATGGTACGGCCATCGGCTTTGCGCTGTACTTCCACAATTTCTCGACCTTCCTGGGAAAACCCGGCCTGTATCTCGAAGACCTGTACGTGCAGCCGGCCTTCCGCGGCCGCGGCTACGGCCGCAAGCTGCTGAGTCATCTGGCGAAGCTCACGCTGGTCCGTGGCTGTGGGCGTTTCGAATGGGCGGTGCTGGACTGGAACGCACCAGCCATTGGCTTCTACCAGAAGCTGGGGGCGAACATGATGGCGGACTGGCGCATCAACCGCCTGAGTGGTAGCGCGCTGGAAAGGCTTGCGTCCGAAGCCCCGAACTGAAAAATTATGCGGGCGAGAGCAGCCGTTCCAATTCCGCAAGCGCCTGCCGGTAAACCTGGCGTTTGAAAAAAATTACCTCTTCAACCGGATGCCAGTAATCCACCCAGCGCCAGGCGTCGAACTCCGGCAGGTCGCTGGCATCCAGGCGCACAGCCGATTCCTCGCCAATCAAACGCAGCAGAAACCAGATCTGCTTCTGGCCGATGCACAATGGCTGACTGTCATGGCGCTGATAGCGCGCCGGCAGACGGTAACGCAGCCATTGTCCGGTGCTGCCCAGCACTTCCACGTGTTCCGGTTGCAGACCGATCTCCTCGGCGAGTTCACGGAACAAAGCCTGCTCGGGGCTTTCGTGCTCCTGGATTCCGCCCTGCGGAAACTGCCAAGCGGCCTGGCCCGCACGCCGCGCCCAGAACAGCCGGCCGGAGCCATGCGCCAAAATGATGCCGACATTGGCACGGAAACCATCCGCGTCAATAACTCCACCGGCAAAACCCGCAGCATGCACACGCATGCCGCCAGTTTTCCACAAATGCGCACAGGCAGGCAAACCCCTGCAGTTGTACCGAACAGGGGATTTCTTTAACCTGCCCGCCCCGCCCGCATGCGCGGAATTTCGTCATGAAGCTCGCACTCTTCGATCTGGATCACACGCTGCTCGACGGCGACAGCGACGACCTGTGGTTTCAGTTCCTTGCGCAGCACGGTGCGGTGGATGGCGTACACGACAGCGCCGCGCGCGCGCAATTCATCGCCGATTACCAGGCCGGTCGCTTGAATGTGCCGGCGTTCTATGCATTCGTACTGCGGCCGCTGGCGCAACATGATCTGCCCACGCTGCTTGCCTGGCGCGGGCAATTCCTAGCCGAATGCGTGCGGCCGCGCATCAGCGCCACGGCGCGCGCGCTCGTCGCCGGCCACCGCAATTCCGGGCATGTGCTCGCCATCATCACCGCCACCAACCGCTTCGTGGCCGAGCCCATCGCCGCGGAACTGGAAGTACCCAACCTGCTGGCCACCACGCCGGAATACGACGGTCAACGCTTTACCGGACGAGTCTCCGGAATACCCTGCTTCCGCGAAGGCAAACTGCAACACCTTGACGCTTGGCTGCAGCGCGAAAACCTCGTGCCCACCGAGACCTGGTGTTATTCCGATTCCCACAATGACCTGCCGTTGCTGGAAAGCGCGAGTCACCCGGTAGCTGTCAATCCCGATTCCGAACTCGCGCAGCGCGCCGCGCAATGCCACTGGCCGGTCATGCGGATTCCCGGCAACGCACCAACAGTGTCACCCTGAGCATGCAAACGCACGTGCGTCCTGCGCTTCTGCTCGGCAGCCTGGCCGTGTTCACGCTCATTGCATTCTGCGTGGCCCTGACCGTGGGCAGCGTCCCGCTGTCGCTGGGCCACGTGGTCCACGCTCTCGGCGGTGGCGGCGATGCGCTCACGCGCACGCTGGTACTGGAGCTGCGGCTGCCGCGCGCAGTGGCGGCATTTTCGGTGGGCGGGCTGCTGGCGCTCGCCGGCGCGCTCATGCAGGTGCTGTTGCGCAATCCCCTGGCCGATCCCTACATCCTCGGTGTGTCGGGCGGCGCTGCCGTAGGTGCGCTGCTGTCGCTGCTGTTCGGCCTCGCGGGGTACTGGGTGAGCGGCAGCGCATTTCTCGGCGCACTGATTTCCATGCTGATCGTATTTGTCCTGGCGCACGGCCGCGGCGGCTGGACCCCGACGCGTCTCTTGCTCACCGGCATCGTGGTGGCCTTCGGCTGGGGCGCAGCCATCAGTCTGCTGTTGGTGCTCTCCGACAACGCCAGCCTGCGCGGCATGCTGTTCTGGCTCATGGGCGACCTCTCCTATCGCAGCGGCGGCTGGTTGGCGCTCGTCGTGCTGATCGTCGGCGTGGTCGTGTGCCTGCCGTTCGCACGCCATCTGAACGTTCTCGCCCGCGGCGAAACGCTCGCCGAAGCGCTGGGCGTGGCGGTGCGACCGTTGAGTATCGCCATATATATCGTGGCCTCGCTGTTTACCGCAGTGGCGGTAACCGAAGCGGGAGCCATCGGCTTCGTGGGCTTGGTGATTCCGCACCTGCTGCGGCTGGTGTCCGGCAGCGACCACCGCACGCTGCTGCCGGGCGCCGTGCTCGCCGGCGGCAGTCTGCTGATGCTGGCCGACACGCTGGCGCGCACCGTGATCGCGCCCGAACAGCTGCCGGTGGGCGTGGTGACCGCGGCCATCGGCGTGCCGGTGTTCCTGTATCTGCTCAACCGCGCGCGCGGACCGCTGTGAATGCGCCACTGCTGGAGGCGCGTGCGCTCACGGTGACCATCGCCGGCAAAACCGTATGCCGCAACCTGGATCTGCGCCTCGAGGCCGGCGACTGCCTGGCACTGCTCGGTCCGAACGGCGTCGGCAAAACCACGCTGTTGCATACGCTCGCGGGACTGCGGGCTGCGGCGCAGGGCGAGATATTGCTGGATGGCAGGCCGATTAAAAATGTTTCGCGGCGACGCATCGCGCAGCGGCTGGGTTTGCTCATGCAGCAGCCGGAGGACAGCCTGCCTGCGAGCGTTCTGGAAATCGCACTCATCGGTCGGCATCCACACATTGATTTCTGGCGCTGGGAATCGCACGCCGACGTGAATCTCGCGCGCCGCGCACTCAGGTTGGCGGGACTGGAAGGCCTCGAACAACGTGTGCAAAGCCAGCTTTCCGGTGGCGAGCGCCGGCGCCTCGACATTGCCACCGTCCTGACCCAGGATTCTCCAACTTTATTGCTCGACGAACCCGCGCATCAACTCGACCTGCATTACCAACTTGCGTTGCTCGCGCATTTCTGCCATCTGGCACGCGACCAGGGACACAGCGTCATCATGAGCCTGCATGATGTGAATCTGGCGGTGCGCTTCTGTGCCCAGGTGCTGCTGTTGTTCGGACAGGGCGAGACCATGCTAGCTCCCGTGACCAGCCTTAACGCTGAAATACTCAGCCGCCTGTTTCAAACACCGGTGACGGCCGTGCACACGCCGGGTGGCACCGTATTCCTGCCGGGGTAGACGCACCTGACGCGCGCCGCGGGATGGGTTATCCTTGGCACCGTTTGGGGCGGGAATTCACCACCTGCCTACACGCTCATCTCCCTAAGTACCGCAAAAGAGGCAGGAATATGACTAAGTTGAGCCGTATCGCCAGAATGATTGCCGTCGGCACCACCGGCGCTTTGCTCATTGGCACCCTCGCCGCCTGCTCCGGCGGTAATGGTCGTGCCGCCAAGAAAGTTTTGATGGCCTGCCAGGCGCTGCCCGACACGGCCGCCGGCCAGATCATGGGTGGGAAGCTTGTCGGCTTGCAGCTGTCCGGCTCGGGCTCGCCGGTACACATTTGCCAGTACGTCAACGACAACAACGAGACCGCCGTGCTGCTGCAGATCTTCGCCTTCAAAGGCAAGGATGCCGCCGCCGATCTCGCCGAGGACGCGGCTACCCAGAAAGGACTTTTCAAGAACAACATCGTGCCCGCCAAGATCAATCCGGCCACCGGCTTCGGTCCCGGTGCGTTCTACCTCGACAACACCATCAACCCGACGGCGCGTTCGGTGCAGTTGCATTTCATATCGGGGGCCAACAAGTTCATGGTGCAGATCAACAATCCCAAGGATTTCGCCACCGGTGAGCAACAAGCTGCAGCGCTGGCACAAAAAGCTCTGGAAAATATCCAGAATGGCAGCGCCTTCCAGCCGGTGACTACCAACAGTTGAGCCTGCTGTTGACAGGCTCCATGTCCCGGCTCTCAAAGCCCCCGCGCATGCGGGGCTTATTTTGTGCGGCGATTCCGGTTTAACGCAGGTACCTGCTCACAACCCTGATTCGAGGTCAATGAATCCTTCGAGGTATTTGACCGCCCTGCCGGCCATCCACACACGCGCACCGTGCGCTTCGCAGAACAGTTCCCCGCCGCGCGGCGACAACTGGCGTGCATGCAATTCGTTTTTGCCGAGCCGGGCCGCCCAGAAGGGCACCAGCACACAATGGGCGGAACCGGTCACCGGGTCTTCGGGCACGCCGAGGCGCGGCGCGAAGAAGCGTGACACGAAATCGCAATCCTCGCCCGGCGCGGTCACAATCACGCCGCTGTACTCAAGCTGCGCGAGCGCAGCCATATCGGGCGACACTCCACGTACATCGGCTTCCGACGCCACCACCAGCAGATACTTGATGCGCGAAGCCAGCACTTCCCGCAGTTCAATTCCCAACGCCTGATCCAAACCGGGCGGCGAATCTACCGGCCGCGGCGGATCGACGGGGAAATCCAGCCGAATCAGATCACCGTCTACTTCCACCGCCAGCGGACCGCTTTTCGACGTGAACGCAATCCGGCGCATGCGCGGCTTGAGGATGTGGGAAATCACGTAGGCTGAGGCCAGGGTGGCGTGACCACAGAGATCCACCTCGGTTGCGGGCGTGAACCAGCGCAGCTGATAACTGTCGGCCTGCCGCACGAAGAACGCGGTTTCGGAAAGGTTGTTCTCCGCCGCGATTTTCTGCATGAGCTCGTCCGGCAACCATTCCTGCAGCGGGCACACCGCCGCGGGATTGCCGCGGAAGCGCTCCCCGGTGAATGCGTCAATCTGGTAAATGGGAATCCGCACATTCTTATCCGCTGAAGGACTGCGCGCGCATGATAAATCATGCACGCACTTGACAGCGCGCGAGAGTGTCCCTACATTGCCGGCGCCTTGAGGCGTCGTCCCTGCGGACGACACTCGGGAAGCCGGTGCGTCATCAGACAATGCCGGCGCTGCCCCCGCAACGGTAGGCGAGCACAGGTCCGTCACGAAGCCACTGCGCGTGAAGTGCGGGAAGGCGGTGGACCGGGGAAACCCGCTCGCGAGCCCGGAGACCGGCCCCGAGGCAACGGCATCGGCGTTGCGGCGGGCAATGCGCGGGTTTATCCCCGACTTTCTCCCCCACGCTGGTTTTCACCACGATATCGCGTCGCGGGCGTGCGGCGCGGGGAGAAACTCATGCGCTATTTCATCGCAGCCAGTGCGGCACTCGCCTTGCTTGCCGCCTTCCCGGTTTTTGCGCAGGATGACAACGGCGTCACGACTCTCGGCGCACCCATCACCGTCACGGCTACGCGCACACCGTTGATTGCAGACCATGAGGTGGCGCCGGTGATTGTGATAACGGCGCAGCAAATCCAGCTATCCGGTGCACAAAGCATCGCACAGGTGTTGCAGCAGTATGCCGGCCTCGACATCGCCAGTAACGGCGGACCGGGCCAGCCCACGTCGTTGTTCCTGCGCGGCACCAACAGCAATCAGACGCTGGTCATGATCAACGGCGTCAAGATCAATCCGGCGGACGGCTCGGGTGCGCCGCTCGCCAACATTCATCTCAGCGACATCGAGCGCATCGAAATCGTCAAGGGCCCGCGTGCCGCGCTCTACGGATCAGACGCCATTGGCGGCGTCATCAACATCATTACCCGGCAGGCGAGTGCAGGCACGCACTACGGCGCACACGCCGGCGCGGGGCGTTACGCAACTTATGACAACGGCGGCCATTTTGATTACGGGCGGGGCGACAGCGCGTTCGGCGTATCCGCCAGCAATTACCACACCGACGGTTTCCCTGCGGTAGCCGGCACGCCCTGGGACAGCGGCAACACCGACCGCATGTGGAATGCCCATGCGAACACCGTGCTTGCCGGCGTGAGCCTGGGCCTCAAGCACTGGCAGAGCAGTGGCAATACGCAGTACACGCAATTCGCCTCAATGCCACCTTTTGCGCTCGCACCGTTCGACGAGAATTACGGCAATCAGGTCACCAGTCTCGATGTGACCGGTCATTTCCTCCCGGACTGGCGCAGCAATCTCAATCTCAGCCACATGCTGGATGAAATTGATCAACTGCAGGCCGACCCGTTCAATGCACAGCAGGCTCCGGACTTCGTGCACACCCAGCGTAATGTGGTGGATTGGCAAAATGACCTTGCAGTCGGGGAATTCCAGTTGTTCACTGTCGGCCTGTATTCCGAAGCGCAGCACGCTTCAGCGCTGTCGTTCGGCTCGGGTTTCGACCAGACCGATCACATCAATGCGCTGTATGCCGAGGATGACATCCACGCGGGTCCCTACCGTTTGGTGATCGCCGGCCGCGACACCCACGACCAGGCGTTTGGCAATCACCTCACTTGGAACGCGGATTATGGCTATGACCTCACCGCCGCCACGCGCTTCACGGCCGGCGCCGGTACCGGCTTTCGCGCGCCCAGCGCGAACGAGCGCTTCGGCTTCGGCGGCAATCCCAACCTGAAACCGGAAACTTCGCAAAACCTGGAGTTCGGCCTGCGGCAGAAAATCAGCGCCAATCAGACCCTGACGCTGAGCGCCTTTCGCAACAATTTGGACAACCTCATCCAGTTCGTGGTCACACCCAGCAATCTGAATGGCGAGAACCAGAACATCGCGCGCGCCCGCGTGCACGGTCTGGAGGCGGGATACACGTTCACGGCGAGGACTTGGTCCTGGCGCACCGACCTGATATTCCAGAAACCCGAAAACCCCGACACCGGCAGCCTGCTGTTGCGACGCGCCGAGCGCACCCTCACGACCACGCTTGACTGGCATGAGGATGCCACCAGCTTCGGCGTGCATCTCATCGCCACCGGCCCGCGCAGCGATCTGGATTTCAACACCGCCACCCCGGTCGCGGATGCAGGCTACGTGCTTGCGGGCGTCACTGCGCGCCGCGAACTGAGCCATGGTTTTGTCATCAGCGCCAGCCTCGAAAACCTGCTGGATACGCACTATCAAACCGCGTCCGGCTACAACACCGCCGGCCGGTCAGTATTCATCCGCCTGGAGTATCAGTCGGGGCAAGACTGATGATTTTGTGGGAGCGGTCGTCCCGACCGCGATTCAGAATCGCGGCGGGGACCGCCGCTCCCACATTTGAAACCGCTCCTGCAATACCGATGCGGCGCTAAAATAAGCGCGGTCCATTCACCTCAAAGGGGATTGCCATGCAGTACGACGACGCTACCCATCAGATCGCCCAGATCGAACAGCAGACCCAGGCATTGACCCAGCAATTTCAAGCCCTCGGCCAAAAGTTAAACAGTCACGCCCCCGATCCCGCCACCAGCAAGGAATGGTTACTCGATCTCAAGCAGATCGCACTCAACGTGCAATCCCAGAACCAGCAACTCGTGGCCATGGTCAACCAGATGGCCGAGCACATGCACAATCTGGAACAGCAACTGGACACCCATCCGAATCCCACCATGCAGGCGCGCGGTTGGGGCTCGCAGTACACACCGCGCGGAGGCGGCTTCTGGGGTAACGTCACCAGCGGCTTAGGGATGGGCGCGGGCTTCGGCGTCGCCAACGCCCTCATCGGCGGGATTTTCAACGCGTTGTAGAAACAGCGCAGGCGGTTAAATAATTCGCGGCTCAGGTTCCAGCCGGATGCCGAATTTTTCCTGTACCGATTCCCGGATACGCTGCGCCAGCGACCAGATCTGCGCGCCAGTCGCCTTACCATGATTCACCAGCACCAGCGCGTGCTGGTCCGACACGCCCGCGCCGCCTTCACGGAAGCCTTTCCAGCCACAACGTTCGATGAGCCAGGCGGCACTGAGTTTTCTGCCGTCGGGTGCGTTGAATACCGGCAAACCCGGATGCGCGGCTTGCAGTTCAGCCGCCTGAGCATTTGAAACAATCGGGTTCTTGAAGAAGCTGCCAGCATTGCCGATCACAGCCGGATCGGGCAGCTTACGCCGGCGCAGCCGGCACACCGCTTCGGACACGTCCTTGGCTGTCGGCGCATTCACGCCCATCGTCGCCAGCTCCTCGCGGACGCCTGCATAATCCAGTTTCAATGGTGCATTCCGCCGCAAACGCAGTTCCACCGCAGTGATGATCCAGCGCTCCGGCTGCTGCTTGAAGATGCTCTGGCGGTAACTGAAACCGCATTGCTCACGAGTAAGCCGCACCGACGCATTTGCATGCCGGTCAAAGGCTTCAACGGCTTCCAGGGTTTCCGAGAGTTCCGCGCCGTAAGCGCCGATGTTCTGGATGGGTGCGGCACCCACGGTGCCGGGAATGAGCGAGAGGTTCTCCAGTCCGCACAGTCCCTGCACCAGCGACCAGCGCACCAGACCGTGCCAGTCTTCGCCGGCCCGTGCGCGCACTCGCACCGATTCGCCATCGTCCGCCAGCATTTCGATGCCGCGGTTCGTCATGGCCACGACCAAGCCGTCGAAATCGCGCGTGAACAGCACGTTGCTGCCCTCGCCCAGCACCAGCATGGAGCGACTATTCGCTTCAGGCTTTGCCAGCAATTCCGCCAGCACAGCCGGTGCATACACTTCCGCCAACCAAGCAGCCCGTGCCGGCACACGGAAAGTGTTGCGCCGGTCGAGAGGGGCGTTTGCGATCAGGGTATAGGGTGAGCCCATGCTGGCACGAGAGGATACAGGAATCCCCTCACTCCTCTCTCCCCCTGAAGGGGGAGAGAGGGCAATAACGGGGGCCGCCTTTTATTTCACCTCTGCCGTGCCGATGTCGCGTGGGTCGGCGGCGGCGCTCACCTTGCCGCTGCGGTAATCCCAGGTGATGGACTGCATGTTGCCGTAGGGGCGCGTCTCCTTGAGCGTGTAGCCCATTTTTGCGAGTCCCGCAATTTCATCCTTGGTGAAAGCGCCGGGCTCGTAAAAGACCACATCCGGCAGGTACTGCATGTGGTAACGGGGAATGCTGACGATGCTCCGCGCGTCGCCGCTGTTGAAGTAATCGAGCGTGCCGAGCATCACCATGCTGATGATGCGGCTGCCGCCGGGCGTGCCGAGTATCGCGAGCCCGCGCTGGGTGTACAGGAAAGTCGGCATCATGCTGGACAGCGGACGTTTGTGCGATGCGATCTCGTTGGCGGAATTGCCCACCAGGCCGAAACCATTGGGCACGCCCGGTTTGGACACGAAATCATCCATCTCGTCGTTCAGGATCACGCCGGTGCCGGGCGGCATGAAGCCCGAGCCGAAGCGGAAATTCACCGTGAAGGTTCCGCCCACCAGGTTGCCGTCCTTGTCCATGACCGCGATGCTGGTGGTGTGCCGGCTTTCCGGTGCCTCCGGAGTGACCGGCGCAAGATCACTGCTGGGCGTGGCCTTGTCCGGGAGAATTGCGGCGTGCAGGCCGGCGGCGTAATACGGACTCAACAGGCGCTCGATTGGCATGTGTACGAAATCCGGATCGCCCAGATATTCGGCGCGATCGCGGAAGGCAAAGCGCATGGCCTCGATGATCAGGTGCTTGCACATCAAATCGCTGTCCCGCGCCAGATCGTAGCCGGAGAGGATATTCAGGGCTTCGAGCATCACGATGCCACCCGACGAGGGCGGCGGCACGGTGATGATTTTCATGCCGCGATAGTCGCCGGTCAGCGGCGTGCGTAATTTGATTTTGTAATCGCGCAAATCTTCCAGCGACCAGATGCCGCCGTTGGCGCGCACCGCATCCACCATCTTGCTCGCAAGCGCGCCGGTGTAGAACGCTGCCGCACCGTGACTGGCAATCAATTCCAGGGTGTTGGCGAGCTCCGGTTGTTTCAACAGATAGCCTTCCGGTGGCACCTCGCCATTGGGATAAAACACCTTCCAGGCCGCGGGCCATTGTTTCAGTTTGTACGCGCGACTCGCCAGCATCTCGTGAAACATGCGGTCCAGCGGAAAGCCGTCACGCGCGAGTTTGATGGCCGGCGCCAGATCCTGCGCTAAAGACAGCTTGCCGTAGTGCTGGTTGATGTAGGTCAGGGCCGCGACTTCACCGGGAATCGCCGCTGACAGCGGGCCGTTCAGTGAAG
The DNA here is from genome assembly GCA_028864905.1 of Gammaproteobacteria bacterium. Lineage (GTDB taxonomy): Bacteria > Pseudomonadota > Gammaproteobacteria > Natronospirales > REEB76 > REEB76. Next base: position 194 of record JAGWLP010000010.1, on the reverse strand, counting down.
CGCCGGGAATCACGTTACCGTTCTTGTCCTGATACATCGTGGCGGTGGCCGCGGCGGGCGCATACTCGCGGCCATCCACGACGATGTCCTGGCCGGTGGCGGCATCGTGCAGCAGCCAGAAGCCGCCGCCGCCGATGCCGGAACTGTAGGGCTCGACCACGGAGAGCGCAGCGCTCACCGCCACCGCGGCGTCG
>JAGWLP010000079.1 GCA_028864905.1 Gammaproteobacteria bacterium | reverse complement strand
TCGTCCTGTTCTTTTTGCGTCAATTTCCATTCTTTCGCCATCAGCTCGCAATGCTGGCCCATGCTCAAGTGGGTGCGCGCCTCGGTGACCGCGGGAAAATGCGGTTTGAGGTCGCGCAAGCGCCAGCGCGCCATGATTTTCAGTCGTTGGCCCAGAGTCTTGGCGCGATTGAGATCCAGCAGCAATTGCTGGTAATGACGGCCGAAGACGATGGGCACGTCGCTGGCCGAGTCCACGCCCGCGGCAATCGCGGAATCGAGTTCCCCGACCGCGATGCGCGTGCCGAGCTCCACGGCGGTCGAAAGCGAAGTGCCGCAGGCGCGGTCCAGGTTGTGGCCGGGGGTGTGCGGATGCAGGCCGCTCGACAGCACGGCTTCACGCGTCAGGCTCCAGTCGCGCGCGTGTTTCATCACCGCGCCCGCCGCCACGTCGCCCAGGGTCTCGCCCTTGAGGCGGTACTTGTCCACCAGCGCCTTGAGCGCGGCGGTCAGCATGTCTCCGTTGCCGAGCCGCATGTAATTGGTGTTGATGCGGCAAAACGGGATGCGCATGCCGCCCAGAATGGCGATGGGACGCGGAAGTTTGATCATGGCGGGCTCCTGAACGGGGAACGCGTGCGGTGCGATGTGCATCGCACGCGTTGAATCAACTGTGTTCTATGATGCCACAAGCACGCCCAGCAGGAGCGGGTTCAGTGTGCCGCGCTCACCCGGTAGAGCCCCACGCCGTGCGCGGGGATTTCAACGGAAATCATCGCGCGCGTCTCGGAAACCTGTTTGCTCCACAGGTTTTCGAGCTGGTAGCGGCCCGGGCGCAGGCCGATGGCCATGATGTTCACGCTGATTTTTTCCGGACGTTCACCCTTGTTGAACAAGGCCACGGCGTGGTCGCCGTCGGCAAGCGGCCGCGACAGGATATCCACTTGGCCGATTTGCTTCACGATCGAGGCTTGGCGGCCTAGCGGATCCTGATCCACGGCGATGACATCTGCGTTGGAAAGTATCTTTAACGCGGCGGGCGAAAGCTTGGCGACATCGGTGCTGATCAAAAGCGGCGAGGCCATCATGGCCCACAGGCTGAACTGGGATTGCTGCTCGGTGAGGCTCATGCCGGGATTGCCGACTTCCAGCATGTCGGCGTCGTTCCAGCCGCCGGGGAACGCGTACTTGGCGAGCCCCACGTTGCCTGCATAATTTGCAACCACACTCTTCCAGGCGGCGTAAATGTCGTCATCGGTGCGCCACAGGTTGCACACCGAGCCGATCCAGCGCATGACTTCGGCAAATTCCCCGGGCTTGCCGAACACGTAGGCTGGCGGCGAGCAACTGAACACGATGTCGCGCCCCGAATGGTGCAGCGCCTCGCTGACGCGCGTGTAAACAATCTGCGCCACCTGCGAAAAATTCTTGCCGGGATATTGGTCTTGCGGCGCATAGCAGTAATCGAGTTTCAGGTAATCCACTCCCCAAGACGCAAAAGTGCGTACGTCCTGTTCGATATGCCCATACATGCCCGGCGCTTTCTGGCAGGTCATGTAGCCCGCGTCCTCGTAAATCCCGAACTTGAGCCCTTTCGAGTGTAGGTAATCACCCAGCCACCGCATGCCGTGCGGAAACAGTTTCGGATTCGGCACCAGCTCGCCGGCCGCGTCGCGCTGCATTTCCATCCAGCAGTCGTCAATGTTGACGTAACGGTAACCGAGCTTCGCGAGGCCGGTGCTTACCAGCGTGTTCGCGGTGTCCACGAACAGCTGCTCGTTGAGCTTGCACTCGTAGTGCGCCCAGTTGTTGAAACCCATGGGCGGCGTGAGCGCGAGACCGTTGTAGGAGTGTGCCGGGAGCGGCGCGCCGGCCGCATACGCACCGCCGCACATGGCCAGGCCGGACAAAAAGCAGGCCAGCATGAGAATGACCCGGGTGAGGGTGCGCATGGCGATGCCTCGGAGATTGACAGGAGACGCAGTGTCGCGCCACCACCGTGAGCGGTCAACGCTGGGGATGCGACGCCGTGCCCCTGTTATGATGCGCGTCCTTTTTTGCTCGCCGGCGTTCGCGCGCCTGCTTCATTGTGACCGATACAACGGTTTCATATTCCACTGCGCGCCACTCGCGCTGGCCGGTGCTGCGTGCCGAAGCGCTGGCGACGCTTTCGCTCGCCGGGCCGCTGATCGTGCACAATCTCGCGCTCGTGGGCATGGCGCTCACCGACACCATCATGTCTGGGCTGCTGGGCGCACCCACGCTCGCCGCCGTGGCGGTAGGCGCCAACGTTTGGGCACCGGTGTTCCTGTTTGCGCTCGGCGTGCTCATGGCGCAATCGCCGACCACCGCGCACCTGTACGGCGCGGGCAAATCGCGCGACATCGGCCACTATGCGCGCCAGATGTTGTGGCTGTCGCAAGTGCTCGGCTGGGGCGGGTTTTTCCTGCTGCGCAACCTCGCGCCGTTCATGCGCGCCATCCACATCGAGCCCGCGATCATTCCCAACGCCACCGCCTACCTCGACGCGCTCGCTTGGGGACTGCCGGGCCTGTGTCTGTATCAGACGCTGCGCTTCACCAGCGAGGGCATCGGTCATACCCGGCCGATGCTCGCGATTGCGCTCGGCGCGCTCGCGGTCAACGCCGTGCTCGATTACGTGCTCATGTATGGCAAGCTGGAACTGCCCGCATTGGGCGCCGCCGGTTGCGGCTACGCCACCGCCATCACCCAGTGGCTGATGTTTTTCGCGCTGCTGATTTATGTGCGCCGTCGCGCGCTCTACCGGCCGCTGGAAATCTTCGCGCGCTTCGAGTGGCCGCAGTGGGCAGCACAGCGCGAACTCCTGTGGCTCGGCGTGCCCATCGCCATCGGCATTTTCATGGAGTCCTCGCTGTTCGCGGGCGTCGGCCTGATGATGGGCACGCTCGGCACCGACATCGTCGCGGCGCACCAGATCGCGCTCAACTACGCCTCCTTCGTGTTCATGGTGCCGATGAGCATCGCGCTCGCGATTTCGGTGCGCGTCGGCCAGGCGCTCGGCCGCGGCGATACGCACGGCGCGCGCCTCGCCGGGTTCGCCGGCATCGGCCTGTGCCTGTGCTTCGAGGTGCTGTCGGCCTTGAGCATGCTGCTGCTGCCGCATTACATCGTGGAGATCTACACCCACGACGCCAACGTGGCGCGCATCGCCGTGAGCCTGCTGTATATCGGCGCCATTTTCCAGCTGTCCGACGGGCTGCAGACCAGCGCCGCGGGCGCGTTGCGCGGCTACAAGGACACGCGCGTGCCCATGCTCATCACTATCGTGGCTTACTGGTTGGTGGGCTTTCCGCTCGCCTGGGCTTTCGGTATCCCGCTGCATCTCGGCCCGCAGATGATCTGGGCGGGTTTCATCGCGGGACTCAGCGTGGCGGCGATGCTGCTGCTGGCGCGCTACCTGCGCCTCAGCCGCGCGCCACTGCGGGCGCCGGCCTCAGGCTGAACCTGCGGGTTTCACACCGGTGACGATCGGCACGTGCCACACCGCGTAGCCATCGGGGCTGCGGATGCAGGCGGCGATGTCGTCAAAGCCGGCACGTGCCTCGGACGCGCTCATGCCCGCCATCTCCGCCACCGTGGATGCGTAACCGTCGCGCCAGGACTCGAAGATGCGCGCCAGCGTGTCGCGCGGCACGCGCAGCGTATCAATCGTCAGATAGTGCACGGCGAGATCGCGCAGCCCGCGGCTGTGCAATTCGTACCAGGCACGCCGGCCGACGCGCGGCTCGATGTGCATGCCCTGGGCGAATCCCGCCATGGCGCGCTGCCAGAAGGCGTCGAGGTCGTGGTGCGTGGGCCAGGCGTGAATCATGCCGTAGTCCTCGGCAAGCAGGTGCAGCCGCCCGCCGGGGCGGGTGACGCGGATCAATTCGCCAATCACGCGCTCGGGTTCGGGCACCGATTGCAGCATGTGGCGGCAGGCGACGAAGTCGAAGCTGCCGTTGGGTAAATCCAGCACGAAGGCGTCGCCCGTGCGGAATTCAAGCCGCGGTGCGAGCGCCGCGTGACGCCGGCGTGCGTATTCGACCTGCTGCGGCAGGATTTCGACACCCAGCACCTGCGCGGCGGGCAGGAATTGCGCGAGCCGCGCGGTGAACTCGCCGGTGCCGCTGCCCACGTCCAGAACCCTGGCATCCGCCGGCAATCCATAGGTGCCGATGAGTACGCGCTCCTGCGGCCAGATGGCCTCGGTCTGGGCGGCGAGCGTGCGCACCATGGACTCATCCGCCATGTGCTGCTTTTGTGGATTGCGGTCGGTGGTCATGGCAATGTCTGGGTCAGGAATGATTTTGTGGGAGCGGTCGTCCCGACCGCGATTCAAGAGTATCGCGACGGGGACCGTCGCTCCCACAACCAGGGCGCTGATGTTAAAGCCTGCGCTTGCATGTCGCCAAGTCCTTCGTTAGCCTCACGCATCTTTTGCCTCCGCAACCAGGAGCATCCCGTGGCCCAGGGCAAACTGCGCAAAGACGCGGGCGTCATCGGCCTGCTGTTCGTGGGCGTGAGCACCATGATCGGTTCAGGCTGGCTGTTCGGCCCGATGCACGCGGCCAAGGATGCCGGCCCGTTAAGCATCGGTTCTTGGGCGATTGCGGCGCTCGCGGTTGGCCTGATCGCACTGGTGTACGCGGAACTCGGCCCGATGTTCACCAAGAGCGGCGGGCTCATGTACATGAGCGTCATTACCCACGGCCGGCTGGTGGGACGCATCTGGAGCTGGATCCTGTTCATGGCGTACGTTTCGATTGCCCCGGTCGAAGCCATGGCTGTGGTCACCTACGCCAACAATTACCTGCCCGGCCTGGTGCACCCCGCCACGAGCCTGCTGACTCCGGTGGGAGTGCTCGTGTCCATAGGCATACTGGGCGTGCTCACGATCCTGAACTTCCTGGTCCTGCGGCTGATCCTGCTGCTCAACAGCATCGCCACCTGGATCAAGGTATGCGCGCCCATCGGCACCATCATCGTGCTGCTGATTTACTCGCATCATCCCGAGAATCTCGCGGTGCCGGCGCACGCCAGCGGCAACATTGCCAACATGCTGACTGCGATTTCCACCGCCGGGGTGTTTTTCTCGCTGTTCGGTTTCAGCCAGGCGATTCAGCTTGCGGGCGAAACCGAGAATCCAGCGCGCAACATCCCGATTTCCGTGATCGGCACCATCGTCATCGGCGGCATCATCTTTGTGCTGGTGCAGTACGCGTTCGTGGCGGCGGTGCCGCCGGCGCTGCTCGCCAAGGACGGCTGGACGGGACTCAATTTCTCCGGCGACGCCGGGCCCATGGCGGGACTTGCCATCACCTTGGGCGCGTCATTCTGGGGGCTGGCGCTGTA
>JAGWLP010000009.1 GCA_028864905.1 Gammaproteobacteria bacterium | reverse complement strand
GGGTAACACGGGCATTCAGGTCCACGAAATGTTTTCTCCTGTTTGAAGTTAAGGACAGGCGAAAAAAAGGTGTTGAGACTAGATCCTTCCACGCGCGAAACGCGTCCCCCTTTGGTAAAAGGGGTAAGGAGGGATTTCAAATGCGGCCGGGTGCGCAGATCCATCATTTTAACAGTGACCTTAAATCAAAAATCGGCACGGAAAGCGTCTTTGATCCACTCGGTATGCAGCGAGCCGTCGGGATTTTCGGTTGCGGCAATCACGTCGAAGCGCAGCGGCCGACGGCGATAGTGCGCATCCTGCTGCAGGAAATGCTGTGTGGCACGCAGCAGCTTATCCTGTTTGCGCGTGGTGACGGTTTCCGCGACGCTGCCGAACCCGCGATCGCGGCGGAAACGCACCTCCACGACGACCAGCGTTTCAGCCTCGTCCATGACCAGATCCAGTTCGCCCTGCGGGCAACGGTAATTGCGCGCCCGCAGCTTGAGGCCCGCCCCGCGCAGCAACTCCAAGGCCTGGTCTTCGGCACGCCGACCGGCGGTGAGATGCGGCGCCAGGCTCATGGCGCAGTGCCGGGCGCGCCCGTCGGCACCGGAGGCGGCGGCACGACCGGGGCGAGCAATTGCGGCGTGCCGTTGCTGAAGGTGGCCCAATCCAGCCGGCGGTGAATCCGGCCGTCCGGCGTCATGCTCAGCAGGCCGGTCATGCCCTGTACGGAAATGTTGAACGCCTGGCCCTTGTAGAGCAGCGGAATCAGCCGCCAGGCATCGAAGCCCAGCGCATACAGGCGGCTGTTGCCCGGGAAATTGTTGGGCCACAAAGCGGCCACGGTAGCGCGGGTGCTGGCCGCGGCGCCGCTGGTTTCCAGCGTCCACGGCATGTCGTCGAAAGTAATGCCGTCGAAATCATCATCGGCCGGGTCGCCCAGGCGGTAAACCTGCGAGGTCGAATACACCGGTACATTGATGGCATGGAAAAACCGCAGCTGCGGCCGGATGAGTTTCGCGTCACTGGCGTTCGCCGCCAGAAAGATGAACTGGATGTCCTGGCGCCGCCGCGGCTCGAATTGCAGACTGGTACCGAGAAGTGCCGCCAACTGTTCGTCGCGATACTGGCTGTCGTTCAGATTGAGCAGGCGCGTGATCGGCACGGAAAAATCATTCGCGCCCGGCGTGTAGGTCTGCGTGCCCAACAGCGTACCGCCCAACTGGGTGAAGCGCGCGGCAAATGCATTCAGCACGCGTGTGCCCCAGTCACCCTGCGGCACCAGTGCCACACCGCGTTTCAGGTTTTCCGCGATCACGCGGTTGGCGACTTGTGTGGCCTCGTCCTCCGGCGGCAAGCCGAACTGGAAGAGTCCCGCGGGCAACGATTGGGTGGTGTCGAGCGTGTTGAGCGCCAGCACCGGAACCGGCAGCGAGTCCAGCGCCGCAATGCCGCTTACGCTGTTTTTGATGAGTGGTCCAACCACCATGTCCGCACCCGCGGCAACCGCCTGACGGTAAGCTGCCTGGGCGCTGGCCGCAGTTCCGCCGGCGTCATACAGCGTGACTGTCGGTGCATTGCCGTTGCCGGCAAGCTGGAAATAGGCGGTAAGCAGGCCATCGCGAACCGCATCGGCGAGCGACTGGTATGGCCCGGACAGCGGCAGCAACAGCGCAATGCGTGCGGGGTAAGTCACCAATGCCTGCTGCTTGGCGATCAGCTCGGGAACGATATCCTGTTCTGCCGGATGATTGGGGAATTGCGCCTGCCAGGTCTGAAGCTGCTGCAACATACTGCGCGGTTGCTGCCAGATGTTACGCGTGAGGTTGCCGAGCACCAGCCAGCCGCGCGCAGCCTGGGAAATTCCGGATGGCAGCGCCTGCAGGTTGAATGCGGCATGGCTCTGGGAGATGAGCTGCCAGATGCGCTGATGGTTGTCCTGGATGGCGGCAGTGTTTCCGGCCAGATAATTTTCCCGCGCGCTCAGGTCCTCAACGGCGCCCACTGTGTCGCCGAGCGCGGCTTCGACTTGCGCGCGCAGCAGCAGCGTGCGCGCCTTCAGCTCGTCCGGGAGTAGCGCCAATGGAAATTGCAGATGCTTGAGCGCCACTTGCGGCTGGCCTGCGACGAAATCCATTTGAGCCTTGAGCATCTCGGCCCGCGCATTCAAACTCGGGGTGAGAAAAGCCGGCTGCACCTCGCCCAGAAGCTTCCAGGCGCGCTGTCCTTGGGCCGCCTGCCACCAGGCTTCGGCGGCGCTGATCAAATACTCGTCATGCAATTCCGCCTGTGCGCCTGCGGCCAGCGACTCATAAAGCCGGGCGGCAGCCGGGTAGTTGCCCTGCTGGAGCAACTGCTGCGCCTGTGCGGCGCGGCCCTGGGGGGCGGGCTGTGGCGGCGTTACCGCGCAGCCCGCGAGCAGGCCGAGCAACACGACTGTCAGGCCGTAACGCCGGAGTCGGGCGCGAGGGATATCGCCTTGCATGAATTTCGGTTTCCAGTGCAGGATGGACGCGCACTAATGATACCTGCAGCGACGGCTGGCGGGAAAACCGGGGGACGGATATGACAAAACACGGCGCCGGCGTGCTGTACGTTGTGGCCACGCCCATCGGCAATCTCGAAGACCTGTCACCGCGCGCGCAGCGGGTCATGGCCGCGGTGCAGTTGATTGCCGCCGAAGACACTCGCCACACACGCGCGCTGCTGGCGCATTTCGGCCTGCGCACGCCGCTGTTGGCTCTACACGATCACAATGAGGCCGAGTGTACACCGCGCGTGCTGGCAAGGCTGCTGGCAGGCGAGTCCGTGGCGCTGGTTTCGGATGCCGGAACGCCGCTCATCAGCGACCCGGGATTCAATCTGGTGCGCGCGGCACGCACGACGGGCGTGACCGTGAGCCCCATTCCCGGGCCGAGTGCGCTGATTGCCGCGCTGTCGGTGAGCGGCCTGCCCACCGAGCGGTTCGTGTTCGAGGGATTTCTGCCGACCAGGTCTGCCGCGCGTCGCGCGCGGCTCACCGAGCTGGCCGCGGAGGCCCGTACTCTGGTGTTCTATGAAGCGGTGCATCGAGTGCAGGAATCACTCGCGGACATGGCCCAGACGCTGGGCGCGGAGCGCGCCGCGGTGATTGCGCGTGAGCTGACGAAAGTGCATGAGACCGTGAGCAGCGGAACGCTGTCGGAACTCGCCACGCGACTGGCTGCAGATGCCGCAGCGCCCAAAGGTGAAGCCGTGGTTCTGGTCGCCGGGGCAGTGCAGGCCCAATCCCGGGGGGCGGATATCGAGGCGCAACGCGTACTGCGCATTCTGTTGGCAGAATTGCCCGTCAAGCAGGCGGCAGAACTGGCGGCGCGCATCGGCGGCGGCAGGAAAAACCGGCTGTACGCCACGGCATTGGAAATCGCCGGACGCAAGTAATCCCCTGCGTGCGCAGGTAACCAATTTGCCGCAGGCACTCCGCTATAATGGATGCGGAGTCGGCCGGGCAGCCGCTGTACTTACGTGCAGAGGAAAGTCCGGGCTCCACAGGACGGGATGCCAGGTAACGCCTGGGGGGCGTGAGCCCACGGACAGTGCCACAGAAAACACACCGCCGATGGCCGCAAGGCTCAGGCAAGGGTGAAAAGGTGCGGTAAGAGCGCACCGCGCGACGGGCAACCGTTCGCGGCACGGAAAACCCCATCCGGAGCAAGGCCAAATAGGGAAGCAGCGGGGCAACCCGCGCGTGCGGTCCGCACGGCTTCCGGGTAGGCCGCTAGAGACGCGCGGCGACGCGCGCCCCAGATGAATGGCTGTCCACGACAGAACCCGGCTTACAGGCCGGCTCCTTATTATTGCCATCTCCACCACAGCACGGCTGACCAAGGATGGTCAGAGCGCAGTCTCGTCGAGGTAGGAGGACGTCATGCAGATCGATTCAACCCAGAAGCGCAAAGCTGAATTATTGCGTAGCCTGCATCAGACTCCGCCGATACTGGTGTTGCCCAATGCCTGGGATGCTGCCAGCGCCGCGCTGTTCGCACGTGCGGGTGCGCGTGCCATCGCCACCACCAGTGCCGGTGTCGCGAATGCGCTGGGCTTTGCCGATGGTCAGGCGGCGCCGTTGGCGCAGGTGCTCGCAGCGACACAGCGCATGGCCGCGGCGGTGCAGGTCCCGGTGAGCGCCGACCTTGAAGCGGGTTATGCGGAAACACCGGCGGCACTGCAGGCGGTAATATGCCAACTCCTGGCGACCGGTGCCGTGGGTGTCAATCTTGAAGACGGGCTGCCTCCGGGATCGGCGCAACCGCTGCGTGACATCGCGGATCAGCAAGCCCGCTTGCGTGCAGCGCGTGCGGCCGCGAATGAGGCGGGAATCCCGCTGGTGATCAATGCACGCACCGATGTATTCCTTCATCAAGTGGGAGCACCGGACAATCGTCTGAGGGAAACCCTGCGGCGGCTCGGCGCCTACACCCAGGCCGGTGCCGATTGCCTGTTTGCGCCTGGAGTTGCGGATGCCGCTACCATCGCAGCGCTGGTGCGGGAACTGAAATTGCCGTTGAACGTGCTCGCCGGACCTGCAACCCCGGCGGTTTCCGAGCTGGAGAGACTGGGCGTGGGCAGAGTCAGTGTCGGCTCGGGCCTGCATCGCGCCAGTCTGGCTTATGCCGAGCGGCTGGCCCGTGACTTTCTGGCCGGCGGAGGATTTCAGGGGCTGGCTACCGATTTAACCTACGCTGCACTCAACAATTTGCTGAAGCACTAGCCGCCTGCCTGAGAGACAGGTCGACCCGGGATTTTCCGAGCTTCAATAGACTCTCGCACTACCCACAGTCACGCATTTTTAATCTTTAGTCTTCTTTAGCCTTTAGCCGGTCGCCACAATCTGATACCAGCTCTAGGATGACCTTCCAAGTTACTGATTGATAGACAGTTATTTTTGCCAATTTTCATTACAATTCGCGCCTAAGTCCCTGTCCGACAAGCACTTTTTTTGCAGTTCACCCTTGACGACTTGCCAATCGCTTCCTATAGTGTCCCAAGGTGGGTAAAAGTGGGATGAAATGGGCTTCCAGGACTTCGGGGTGGGCATGTGTTTCGCGGGGTAAACAACCTTACGTTGGATGCCAAGGGCCGACTCGCCGTGCCGGCACGCTATCGCGAGCGTCTCACGCAGGCCTGTGACGGCAAACTCGTGGTCACGATTGACCGCGGCTACTACCTGCTGATTTATCCGTTGCCCACCTGGGAAGAGATCGAAGCCAAGCTTGTGCATCTCCCCAGCCTGCAGCCGCAAGTGCGCGAGCTGCAGCGCCTGCTGGTCGGACACGCCACCGAAATTTCCATGGACAGTCACGGCCGCGTGTTGTTGCCCGCGGAGCTGCGCGAATTCGCCAAGCTGGAACGCGATGTCGTGTTGCTTGGCCTCATGAACAAATTCGAGTTGTGGGACAAATCCGCCTGGGACGCACGCCGTGAGCACAGCCTGGCGGCGGATCACGCTGCGGCCGCAGGCCTGCCGGAGGAGCTGGCCAGGCTGGCGCTGTGAACCACACCGCTGCCGGGCACACGCATCAGCCGGTGATGCTCGAGGAAGCGGTGATGCGTCTGGCGGTGCGCGCGGATGGCGTGTATGCGGATGCCACCTACGGGCGCGGCGGCCACAGCCGCGAAATCCTCAAGCACCTGGGTGCGGAGGGGCGGTTGATCGCGATGGACCGCGATCCGCAAGCGGTAGCGGCGGCGCAACTGGAATGGAGCGGTGACAGGCGAGTTACGGTGCAGCGAGGTGCGTTTTCCATGCTTGAGCGCGTCGCGCAGCAACTCGGTGTGTGCGGACAGGTGAACGGCGTGTTGCTGGACTTGGGGCTTTCCTCCGCGCAACTGGATGATGCGCAACGCGGCTTCAGCTTCCTGCGCGATGGGCCGCTCGACATGCGCATGGACCCGGAGAGTGGCGAAAGCGCAGCGGACTGGCTCAAGCGCACCACGCCGACGGAAATTGTCGCCGTAATTCAGCGCTATGGAGAAGAGCGCTTTGCCCGGCGCATTGCGCGTGCCATCGTCGCCGCGCGCACACACACACCGATTACCCGCACGCAACAGCTCGCCGACATTGTGAGCGATGCGGTCCCGACGCGCGAGCGTCGCAAGCATCCGGCCACGCGCACCTTTCAGGCGCTGCGCATCTATATCAACCGCGAGCTGGACGAACTCGCCGCATGTCTGGATCAGTGCCTCAGAGTGCTGGTGCCGGGCGGACGGCTGGTGGTGATCAGCTTTCATTCGCTTGAAGACCGTATGGTCAAACGCTTCATGCGCGGGCATGCGCGCGCTGCAGCGCCGGATCCAAAGGCGCCCTGGCTGTCACCGACTACGCGCCCGAGCCTGCGGCTCGCGGGTAAAGCCACGCGTCCGCAGTCCGCGGAGATCGAGCGCAACCCGCGCGCGCGCAGTGCGGTGCTGCGTGTAGCGGAGCGTCTGGCATGAGGCTGACGCGCGCTATTCTGGCGCTGCTGCTGGCGGCCGTGATGCTGAGCGCCCTGGCGGTGATTGACGCGCGTCACGAGAACCGCATGCTGTTCGCGCAACTGCAGCAGTTGCGTCAGCAGCGCGACCAGCAGAATGTCGAGTGGGGCCAGCTGCTGCTCGAGCAAAGCACCTGGTCCACGCATGCGCGCGTCGAACAGATGGCCACCCAAAAGCTCAACATGCAATTGCCGGCCCATCCCAAGATCGTGGTGGTGCACCCGTGAAGCGCGGCGCCGAGCCCGGCACGTCCTGGAACTGGCGCAGTGCGCTGGTGCTTGCGGTGTTCATGCTGCTGGCCGCGGCCTTGCTGGGCCGAGCCGTGTACCTGCAGATGTTCGACGAGCAGTTCCTGCAGGCCCAGGGCAAGGAACGACATCTGCGCGTGGTGCAGATTCCCGCGCATCGCGGCATGATTCTCGACCGCAACGGCCAGCCGCTGGCGGTGTCCACGCCCGTGGATTCCATCTGGATGGATCCGCAGGAACTCGCGGCGGCCGGCGCGCGCGTGCCACAGCTGGCGCATGCCCTGGGGATGCCGAGCGCGGGCATCCGCACGCTGCTGCGCCAGAATCGTGACAAGGAATTCGTGTATCTGCAGCGCGGAATGGATCCGTATGCGGCACAACGCGTGACGGCGCTGGACATTCCGGGCGTTTACAGCCAGCGCGAATACCGCCGTTACTATCCGGCGGGCGAGGTGGCCTCCCAGGTGCTGGGTTTCACCAATGTGGACGATGTCGGCCAAGAGGGGCTGGAACTCGCCTACAACAACTGGCTGCAAGGCACGCCCGGCGCCGAGCGCGTGATCGTGGACCGCTACGGTCACTGGGTGCAGGACGTGGAAAGCCTGCGTGCCCCGCGACCCGGCAAGGACCTGGTGACCAGCCTCGATCTGCGTGTGCAGTATCTCGCCTACCGCGCGCTCAAGCAGGCGGTACAGCAACAGGGTGCGCGCTCCGGATCCATCATCGTCATGGACGCCAAGACCGGCGAAGTGCTGGCCATGGCGAACCAGCCGTCTTTCAATCCCAACAACCGCGCCGACTATGCCCCGGCGGCGTATCGCAACCGCGCGGTCACCGACCAGTTCGAGCCCGGCTCCAGCATGAAGCCGTTCAGCATCCTGGCCGCGCTGCTCTCGGGACGTTACACCCCGAACACCGTGGTCAATACCGCGCCGGGTTTCTACAAGGTCTCGGGTTACACCATCCGCGACGACAGCGATTACGGCGCCATCGATCTCACCACGGTGCTGGAAAAATCCAGCAACGTGGGCGCCAGCAAGATCGCCTTGACGCTGCCGCCGCAGTTGCTGTGGAACACGCTCAGCGCCTTCGGATTCGGACAGTTGAGCGGCAGCGGTTTTCCCGGCGAGGTGCCGGGATCGTTGCCGTCCTACCGCAGTTGGTCGCAGGCGCGTCAGGCGACCATTTCCTACGGCTACGGCGTGGCGGTCACCGCGCTGCAACTCGCCGATGCCTACGACATCATCGCCGACAACGGCGTGCGCATCCCGTCGAGCTTTGTGCGCGTGGACGCGCCGCCACGCGGCCAGCAGGTGATTCCCGCGCCGGTCATCGTGACGCTGCGGCGCATGCTGGAAACCGTGGTGTCGAATGAAGGTACCGGCCGGCTGGCGGACGTGGCCGGTTATCGCGTGGCCGGCAAGACCGGCACCGCACACATCGCGCAGAACGGCGGCTATTCCAATACCGACTACATCTCCGTGTTCTGCGGCATGGCGCCCGCCAGCGATCCGCGCCTGGTGACGGTGGTGGTGATCCGCGAACCCAGCCGCGGCGAGTATTACGCCAGCACCGTGGCCGCACCGGTGTTCGCACAGGTCATGAGCGGCGCGCTGCGCCTGCTCGACATTGCGCCGGACAATCTCGGTAACCTCACTACCGCGTTCGTGGTGAACTTGGGCTACAGCTCATGATGACGCAACCGCGCCCGCTCGCCGGCCCGACGCTCGCTGCGGTGCTGCAGGATGTGACTCCGGTCGCGCCGGAGCGCGATCAGCCGCTGCAGGGTTTGGCGCTGGACAGCCGCGAGATCCAGCCGGGCTTCCTGTTCCTCGCGGTACGCGGCCACGACCACCATGGCCTGCAACACCTGGCCGATGCCCGGCGCCGGGGCGCGATCGCGGTGGCCTACGATCCTGAAGGTGCGGTGCAATATCTGCCGGGTCTTCACGGGCTGCCGGCGTTTGCGGTGCGCGAGCTGGCCCGGCAGGCTGGCCCGATCGCCGCGCGCTTTTATGCCGAGCCTTCGGCCGCCCAAAGCGTGATCGCGGTCACCGGCACCAACGGCAAAACCTCGGTGAGTCTGCTCAGCGCGCAAACCCTTGCGCAGCTCGGCAATCCCTGCGGCCTGCTGGGTACGCTGGGCTACGGCGTATACGGGAATCTGCAGGCCGGCACCCACACCACGCCGGATGCCGTGAGCGTGCAGGCCTGGCTGGCGCGCTTCCGCGATGCGCGCGTGCGCCATGTCAGCCTGGAAGCCTCCAGCCATGCGCTCGATCAGGGCCGCCTGAACGGCGTGCACTTCAGCACCGCGGTGTTCACCAATCTTACCCGCGACCATCTGGATTACCACGGCGACATGCAGGCCTATGGCGCCGCCAAACGCCGCCTGTTCGAAATGCCGGGATTGCGCCACGCGGTCATCAATCTGGACGATGCCTTCGGACGGGAGCTGGCAGCTGGCTTGTCGCCGGACATCGCGCTCATTGGCTACAGCCTGGAGAATCGCCGCGCCCCCCGCGGCCAGACCCTGCAGGCCACGCAACTCCAGCTGAACGCCAGCGGCATGCGGTTCGACGTCGTTGGCGAGTACGGCAACGGGCAGGTGAGCTCGCGTCTGCTCGGGCGTTTCAACGTGCAAAACCTGCTGGCGGTTCTGGGCGTGCTGCTGTCCGAGGACCTGCAGTTTGCGCAGGCGCTTGCGGCCCTGCATCAAGCGCGTACCGTTCCGGGACGCATGGAATGTTTCGGCGGCGGCCGCCAGCCGCTGGTGGTGGTGGATTACGCGCACACGCCCGACGCACTGGAAAAAGCCCTGATCACGGCGCGCGCGCATTGCACGGGACAGCTCTGGTGTGTGTTCGGCTGCGGCGGCGAGCGCGATCGCGGCAAGCGTCCGCAGATGGGCGCGCTCGCCGAGAAGCTGGCCGATCACGTGATCGTCACCGACGACAACCCGCGCCACGAGGACGGTGACGCCATCGTCGCGGAAATTCTGGGCGGCGTCACGCAGCGCCGGCGGGTGAGCGTGCAGCGCGACCGCGCGCGCGCGCTGGCCGAGGCGCTGCAGGCCGCGCGCACCGGCGATGTGGTGCTGCTGGCCGGCAAGGGACATGAGCAGTATCAGATTGTCGGCGACCGCTATCTGGATTACAGCGACCGCGACACGGTGCGGCAACTGCTGGGCGGAGTGTCGGCATGAATGCGCGGCGGCTTTCGGAAGTGGCCGCGGCCAGTGCCGGGCGGCTGCTGGGCGCGGACCGCAATTTCCTGCGCGTCAGCGCCGACACCCGCAGGCTCGCCGCGGACGAGCTGTTTGTGGCCTTGCGCGGCGCACATTTCGACGGGCACGACTATGTAGCGCAGGCGGGGCAGCTGGGCGCCGCGGGCGCGCTGGTCGAACAGCAGGTGGCGGCGCCACTGTCGCAGGTCGTGGTGGCGGATACCCGTCGCGCGCTCGGCGCCTATGCCGCCCATTGGCGGCGTGGTTTCGGGATTCCCGTGGTGGGCGTCACCGGTTCCAACGGCAAGACCACGGTCAAAGAGATGATTGCCAGCATCCTGCACCAGCGCGGCGAGACCCTGGCCACGCGCGGCAACCAGAACAACGACATCGGCGTGCCGCTCACGCTGCTGGAACTGGGCGTGCAGCATCGCGCCGCGGTCATCGAGATGGGCACCAATCATCCCGGAGAGATCGCCTATCTGGCGTCGCTGGTGGCGGCCACCGTGGCCGTGGTCACCAATGCCGGGAGCGCGCATCTCGAGGCGCTGGGCAGCGTGCGCGGCGTGGCGCTGGAAAAAGGCGCGTTGTTCGCCGGTTTGCGCGCCGGCGGTATCGCCGTGATCAATGCCGACGATGAATTCGCACCGCTGTGGCGCGAGGTGATCGGCCGCCACGCGCAGCGCAGTTTCGGCCTGAGCGCGTCGGCGGACTTTCGTCCGGCAGCGGATTCGATGCGGCCGCTTTCCAGCGGCGCGTGGGAATTCACGCTGCAGACTCCGGACGGCACGGCTGCGGTGCGCCTGTCCTTGCCGGGGCGCCACAACGTCATGAATGCATTGGCCGCTGCGGCCGCGTCGCAGGCGGCCGGCGCGAGCCTCGGCGAGATCGGCGCCGGATTGGCGCGTGTGCCGCAAACCCATGGCCGCCTGATCGTGTTGTCCGGTTTGCGCGGCTGCCGCCTGATTGACGACAGCTACAACGCCAATCCCGTATCACTCAAGGCGGCGGTGGAATTCGCCGTGAGTCTCGGCGATCCGGTGTGGCTGGTGTTGGGCGACATGGGCGAGCTCGGTGCCAGCGCGGCCGCACTGCATGCCGAGTGCGGTGAACTGGCGCGGCGCCTCGGTGTGCTGCGCCTGTGGACCTGCGGCAACTTGAGTCGGCATGCCAGCGGGAAATTCGGCTCAGGCGCCGAGCACTTTGAAGACTGCGAGGCGCTCATCCAGGCGCTGTGCGACAAGCTGCGCGCCGGCATCACCGTGCTCGTCAAGGGCTCACGCGCCATGCGCATGGAGCGCGTGGTCGAAGCACTGCGCGCATCCCCGGCGCTCGCGGGCGCCGCAGGCGGAGGCTGACATCCATGTTGCTGATGCTTACCGAATACCTGACGCGCTACCACTCGGTATTCAATGTCTTTTCCTATCTCACGTTCCGGGCCATCCTCGGCGTGCTCACTGCTCTGGTGCTGTCGTTTGTCACCGGCCCGGCCATGATCCGGCGCCTGAGCCTGCGCCAGATCGGCCAGCAGGTGCGCGACGACGGGCCGCAATCGCATCTCACGAAAGCCGGCACGCCCACCATGGGCGGCACGCTGATTCTGGTCACCATCATCATCACCACGCTGTTGTGGTCGGATCTGCACAATCGCTACGTGTGGATCCTGATCGGCGTGACCGTGGGTTTCGGCCTCATCGGCTTTGCCGATGATTACAGGAAACTGGTGCTGCGTGACACGCGCGGCCTGAAGCCGGCGCACAAATTCCTGTTGCAGTCGTTATTGGGACTGGCGGCCGCGGTGGCCCTGTATCTTGGGCACCACAATGTGGCCGAGATTGCCTACATTGTGCCGCTGCTCAAGCACGTGTCGGTGAGCTTCGGCGGATTCTTCATCCTGATTACCTGGTTCGTGGTGGTCGGCATGAGCAATGCGGTGAATCTCACCGACGGGCTGGATGGTCTGGCCATCATGCCGGCGGTGATGGTGGCCGGCGCCCTCGGAATCTTCGGCTACGCGGCCGGCAATTTCGTGTTCGCCCATTACCTCACGATTCCCTACCTGCCGGGCGCCGGCGAAATCGTGGTGTACTGCGGCGCGCTCGTGGGCGCGGGCCTTGGATTCCTGTGGTTCAACGCCTATCCGGCGCAGGTGTTCATGGGCGACGTGGGGGCGCTGTCCCTGGGCGCGGCGCTCGGCACGCTCGGCGTGATCGTGCGTCAGGAAATCGTGCTGTTCATCATGGGCGGGGTGTTTGTCATGGAGACCGCCTCGGTGATTCTCCAGGTGGGCTCCTTCAAGCTCACCGGCAAGCGCATCTTCCGCATGGCGCCGCTGCATCACCACTTCGAACTCAAAGGCTGGCCGGAGCCGCGCGTGATCGTGCGTTTCTGGGTGCTGACCGTGATCCTGGTGCTCATCGGCCTGTCCACCCTCAAGGTGCGTTAGGGAGCCGCGCATGCACACGCCGCCCGCTCGCAGCAAAACGCTGGTCGTGGGACTCGGCCGTACCGGCCTCTCGTGCGTGCGCTTTCTGGCGGCGCGCGGCGCCGAAGTGGCGGTGACCGATAGCCGGGCACGGCCGCCGGCGCTGGCGCAACTGCGCGAACTGGTACCGCAGGCGGCCGTGTTCGTGGGCGGATTTTCCGAGCAGGCATTGGCGGGCGCCGAGCAGGTGTTGGTGTCGCCGGGGGTGGCGGCCAACGCGCCCTTCCTCGAGACCGCGCGCGCCCGCGGCCTGCCGGTGTTCGGGGACATCGAGTTGTTTGCGCGCACGGTGCGCGCCCCGGTGGTGGGCATCACCGGCTCCAACGGCAAGAGCACCGTGACCACGCTCGTGGGTCGGATGGCGGAGCGCGCCGGGATCGAGGCGCGCGTCGGCGGCAATCTGGGTACGCCCGCATTGGATTTGATCCTCGCCACCGAACCCGCGCTCTACGTGCTGGAACTGTCGAGTTTCCAGCTCGAGGTCACCGATTCCTTGCGCTGCGTCGCGGCTACGGTGCTCAACGTGTCGCCGGATCACATGGACCGCTACGCGAGCGCTGCAGACTACGCCGCCGCCAAGGCGCGCATTTTCCGGCACTGTCTGACCGCGGTCGTCAACCGCGAAGATGCGCAGGTGCGCCGCATGCTGCAGGCGCAGCAAAAACAAATCAGCTTTGGTTTGGACGCGCCGCGGGACGCGAATTACGGATTGATCGAGCACGGCGGCAGCCGCTGGCTGGCGCGCGGTGCGGAAAGGCTGCTGGCGGTTTCCGAGCTGCGCATTCGCGGTACACACAATGTTGCCAACGCGCTTGCAGCGTTGGCGCTCGGCGAAGCCGCCGGTCTGCCGCGGCCGGCGATGCTGGCGGCGCTCAGGGAGTTTCCCGGCCTGCCGCACCGCATGCAGTATCTCGGCACGCGACGCGGGGTCGCGTACTACGACGATTCCAAGGGTACGAACGTGGGCGCGACGTTGGCCGCAGTCGCCGGCGTCAGTCAGCCGCTGGTGTTGATCGCCGGCGGTGATGGCAAGCACCAGGACTTCGCGCCGCTCGCGCGCGCGCTGGTCGGCAAGGCACGGGCGGTGGTGCTGCTCGGCAAAGATGCGGCGCTCATCGAAACAGCGCTCGCCGGGCGCGTGCCGACTGTGGGCGTCAAGGACATGGATGCTGCTGTGGTGCAAGCTGCAGCGCACGCGCAGCCGGGCGACTGGGTGCTGCTGTCGCCCGCCTGTTCGAGTCTCGACATGTTCGACAATTTCGAGCACCGCGGCCGCGTGTTTGCCGAGGCAGTGAGGAGGCTGGGCGATGACTGAGACACGCGCCATCGCCGGCCGCCGCATGCTCGCGCCCGACCGGGTGCTGTGGGTGACGGCGGCGGTGATTCTCGGCCTGGGACTGGTGATGGTGGCCTCGGCCTCGATCACCCTGGCCGAGAAGGCCACCGGCAATCCGTTTTATTTCTTCGAGCGCCAGTTGGTCTACGCAGTTGCGGGCCTGTGCGTGGCGGCCGTGGTTTACCACGTGCCGCTCAGCTGGTGGTTGCGCGGCACTTTCCCGTTGTTGATGCTGGCGCTGGCGATGCTTGCGGTGGTGCTGATTCCGGGTATCGGCCGGTATGTCAACGGCAGCATCCGCTGGCTCGACCTCGGGCCTTTCCGCCTGCAGGTGTCGGAGCCGGCGCGCCTGTTGATACTCATATATATAGCCGGCTACGTGGTGCGCCGGCAGGCGGAACTCGCGGAGCGCTTCAGCGGCTCGCTCAAGCCCATGCTCGTGGTAGGCCTGGCAGCGCTGCTGCTCTTGATGGAACCGGATTTCGGCGCCGCCATGGTGCTGATCGCCACAGCCATGGCCATGCTGTTCTTCGGCGGCGCACGCCTGCGCGATTTCACCGGCTTGGCCGCACTCGGCGTGCTGGGTTTCGTGGTGCTGGCCGTGGCTTCGCCATACCGGCTGGAACGTCTCACCGGCTTCCTGCATCCCTGGAGCCATCCGTTCGACAGCGGGTTCCAGCTCACCAATTCGCTGATTGCCATCGGGCGCGGCGGTTTCTTCGGCGTGGGCCTGGGCGAGAGCGTGCAGAAGCTGTTCTACCTGCCGGAAGCACACACCGATTTCCTGTTCGCGGTGCTGGCCGAGGAACTCGGCCTGCTGGGCTGCGTGGTGGTGATTGCGCTGTATTTCATGCTCACCTGGCGCGCGGTGGTGATCGCACGCCGGGCGGCGCGCGCCGGCCAGCTGTTTGGTGCGCAACTCGCTTTCGGTCTGGGCCTGTGGATCGGCCTGCAGGCGTTCATCAACATGGGCGTGAACATGGGCGCGCTGCCCACCAAGGGCCTGACGCTGCCGCTCATGAGTTACGGCGGCAGCAGCCTGATCGTGATCTGTGCGGCCATCGGTTTGATTCTGCGCGTGAACATGGAAACGCGCTCCAGCCGCAACTGGCTGGAACGCAGCGTGGCAGCATGAAATGCCGCGCAACACAGAGGCCGGCCCGTGCACCCGGGAAGGTTGTATGGACAGAGTTGGAGATATGAAGGTTGTAATTATGGCTGGAGGTACAGGCGGTCACGTGTTCCCGGCTCTCGCGGTAGCCGAGGTGTTGCGCGTGCGTGGCCATGATGTGGTTTGGATCGGCACGCGCGCCGGATTGGAAGCGCGCGTGGTGCCCGCAGCCGGTTTTGCCATGGAATGGATTGACGTCGGCGGTCTGCGCGGCAAGAGTTGGGGAACCCTGTTGAGGTCGCCATGGCGCGTGGCACGCGCGGTGCAGCAGGCGCGGCGGATTTTCCGGAGGCTGCGGCCGGCGGTGGCGCTCGGCATGGGCGGATTCGCGAGTGGGCCGGGCGGTTTGGCGGCACGCCTGAGCGGCTGTCCCCTGGTGCTGCACGAGCAGAACGCCGTGCCGGGCACTACCAACCGTGTACTCAGTCATCTGGCGCGGCGCGTGCTCGAAGGTTTTCCCGGCAGCTTCAGCGCCGCTCGCCGTGCCGAATTCATCGGCAATCCGGTGCGCAGCGCGATTGCCGCCTTGCCCTCTCCGGAAGCGCGTTTTGCCGGCCGCGACGGTGCCCTGCGCGTACTGGTGATCGGCGGCAGCCAGGGCGCGCAGGTCCTGAATCAAATCGTGCCAGCGGCGATTGCCCAATGGCAAGCGCTACCGCGTCCGGAAGTCTGGCATCAAACCGGCGCACGGGATGCGGAGGCGGTGGCCAAAGCGTACCGCGAGCCTAGTATCCAGGCGCGCGTCACGGCGTTCATCGAGGACATGGCCGGGGCCTATGGCTGGGCGGATCTCGCCGTGTGCCGCGCCGGTGCGCTCACGATCGCGGAACTCACCGCGGCCGGACTGGGCGCGGTGCTGGTGCCGTTCGCGGCGGCGGTGGATGACCACCAGACGCGCAATGCGCAATTCCTGGTGCGCGCCGCTGCGGCCGAACTGCTGCCGCAAGCGGCGCTCTCCGCTGAAAGTCTGCAAGCCGTGCTGCAACGCATGGCGAAGGATCGCCAGATGTTGCTGGCCATGGCGCAGCGCGCGCGCGCGCTCGCCAAACCGCAGGCCGCGCTCAAGGTGGCCGAAGCCTGCCTGCAGGCGGGAGGCGCGCCGTGAACGAACTCATGCGTCGCATCCGCCGCATCCATCTGGTCGGCATCGGCGGCGCCGGCATGGGCGGCATCGCCGAAGTGCTGCTGAATCTCGGCTATCAGGTGAGCGGTTCGGATCTGCGCGCGAACGCCGTTACGCGGCGTCTTGTCGGCCTGGGTGCGCGCGTACTGCTGGGGCACCGCGCCGAGAATCTCGGGGATGCGGATGTGGTGGTGATTTCAAGCGCGGTGCACGAGGACAACGTGGAAGTGGTGGCGGCGCACGCGCGGCGCACGCCGGTGGTGCAGCGCGCCGAGATGCTGGCCGAACTCATGCGCTTCCGCTTCGGCATCGCCGTGGCCGGCACCCACGGCAAGACCACGACCACCAGCCTGGTGGCGAGCGCGCTCTCCGAGGGCGGGCTGGATCCCACCTTCGTCATCGGCGGCCGGCTGATCAGCGTCGGCAGCAACGCGCATCTCGGCACCGGGCGGTATCTGGTGGCCGAGGCCGACGAAAGCGACGCCTCGTTCCTGCATTTGCAGCCGCTGATTGCCGTGGTCACCAATATCGATGCCGACCATCTCGGCACCTATCAGGGCGATTTCAGCCGGCTGCGCGCCACGTTCGTGGAGTTTCTGCACCACTTGCCGTTTTACGGCCTCGCGGTGCTGTGTCTGGACGATGCGGAACTGCGCGAGGTGCTGCCGCAAGTGGCGCGGCCGATGCTCACCTACGGCACCGCGGATAGCGCGGATTTCCGTGCCGGCGACATTCGCCGCGACGGCCGCAAGACGCATTTCAAGGCATGGCGGCCCGGTCAGCGCGCCCCGCTGGAGGTCACCTTGAATCTGGCCGGCCGCCACAACGTGTTGAATGCCTTGGCTGCCATGGTGGTGGCGCAGGACCTGGGCGTGAACGACGACGCGGTGCTCAAAGCGTTCGCCGGTTTTCAGGGCGTGGGCCGGCGCTTCCAGATTCACGGCGAAATCGCCACCGCCGTCGGCCGGGTGTTGCTGGTGGACGACTACGGCCACCATCCGCGCGAACTCGCGGTCACGATTCAGGCGGCGCGCGAAGGCTGGCCGGAACGACGGCTGGTGGTGGCCTTCCAGCCGCACCGCTACAGCCGCACGCGCGACCTGTTCGAGGACTTCGCCGAAGTGCTGTCGCAGGTGGATGCCCTGGTGCTGCTCGAGGTGTACGCCGCGGGCGAAGCGCCGATTGCCGGCGCGGATGCGCGTGCGCTGGCGCGCTCCATCCGTAACCGCGGGCGCGTGGATCCGGTGTTCGTGTTGCACACCCAGGATTTGCCGCAGGCGCTCGCCGGCGTGCTGCGCGACGGCGATCTGCTGCTCACGCTGGGTGCCGGCGACATCGGCGCGATGGCGGCCGAGTTGCCGCAGCATCTGGCTGCCGCGCACGCGCCTGCCGTACCCGACCAGGAGGCGCACTCATGAATACACGCATTTCCCGCATCGGCCTGCACGTCACGCGGGGGCAGGTGATCGGCGGCAGCCTACTGGGTTTGCTGCTGGCTGCGGGAATCGCATCGGCCGTGCATTACACGCAGCCGCTGCTGGCCGGACCCGCACTCACGCAATTGGTGATTACCGGCAGGCTCGAGCATGTGCCGCCGCAGGCCGTGCAGGGCGCAGTGCGCTCGACGTTGGGCAGCGGATTCTTCACCACGCACGTGGATGCGGTGCGCACGGCGGTTGCGGCGCTGCCGTGGGTGGCGAGCGCCGCGGTGCGCCGCAGTTGGCCGCACACGCTGTACGTCGAGGTCACCGAAGAGCAGCCGGTGGTGCGCTGGAATGGCAACGGCTTGATGGATGCCGGGGGTCGCGTGTTCGTGCACTCCGATGACAGCGCCTGGGCCCAGCTACCGGTGCTGAATGGCCCGCAGGGCAGCGAAGCGGATTTGCTGGCCGAGTACCGCACCTTCGTCGCGTTGCTCGCGCCACACGCACTCGCGCTGCGGCAACTCACCGTGGATGCGCGCGGCGATGCCAGCCTCCAGTTGGGCAATGGCCTGGAGGTGCGCCTCGGTCGCGAAAATGCCGAGCTGCGGCTTGAACGGTTTTTGAGCGTGGCTTTGCCGACGCTGGCGGCGCAATTATCCAACGCGGCCTATGTGGACATGCGCTACACGAATGGGTTTGCCGTGGGTTTTTGCGGGGGTGCCGGTGGCACCCCCGCCACGGCAAACGCGAGGCAGGGAAGCCGAGCTGGAGCCGCCGCCATGGATGGCTCTGGCAATTGCAGTGCGCCTTGCACGGCAGCTACTCAAGCAACGCATGTCGGCCACCGCGAACGCCGCGCCACGGGCGAGAAGCAAAGCTTCGAGCGGGCTGCCAGGGATGGCAGCCCTGGGCACCAAGCGGAGCAGGAGTGCGCAGCGCCGTGTGGCGCGGCAGGGCTGGCCGCCATGGACGGCACGCAGGGCTGCAGCCCACCGTGCGTGGCGGCCGGCCAGCGCACCACGGATGGCTCACAGGGAGCATGCATAACGAACACCGAGGTTCAGCCGCATGGTTAGAAAGACCGACAAACAGCTCATCGTGGGACTCGACGTAGGCACCTCCAAAGTGGTGGCCATCGTCGGCGAGATTCTCGCCGACGGCGCGATCGAGATCGTCGGCATCGGTTCGCACCCCTCGCGCGGCCTGAAGCGCGGGGTGGTGGTCAACATCGAGTCCACGGTGCAGTCCATCCAGCGCGCGGTGGCCGAGGCCGAATTGATGGCGGGTTGCCAGATCCACTCGGTGTACACCGGCATCGCCGGCGGCCACGTGCGCAGCCTGAATTCGCACGGGGTGGTGGCCATCCGCGACAAGGAGGTGACCGCGGGCGACGTGGAGCGTGTGATCGACGCGGCACGCGCGGTAAGCGTGCCGGCGGATCAGAAAATCCTGCATGTGCTGCCGCAGGACTTCGTGATTGACGGTCAGGACGGCATCCGCGAGCCCGTGGGCATGTCCGGGGTGCGCCTCGAAGTGCACGTGCACATCGTTACCGGCGCGCTCAGCGCCGCGCAAAACATCGTGCGCTGCGTGGAGCGCTGCGGCCTGAAGGTGGATGACATCATCCTCGAGCAACTGGCCTCCAGTTACGCGGTGCTCAATGAGGACGAGAAGGATCTGGGCGTGTGTCTGGTGGACATCGGCGGCGGCACCACCGACATCGCGGTATTCACCGAAGGGGCCATCCGCCACACCGCGGTGATCCCGATTGCCGGCGACCAGGTCACGAACGACATCGCCGTGGCGCTGCGCACGCCCACCCATCATGCCGAGGACATCAAGATCAAGTACGCCTGCGCGCTGCCGCAACTCGCGAGCGCCGACGAGACCATCGAGGTGCCGAGCGTCGGCGAGCGGCCCGCGCGGCGCCTGGCACGCCAGACACTCGCCGAAGTAGTCGAGCCGCGTTACGAGGAACTCTTCAGCCTGGTGCAGGCGGAGCTGCGCCGCAGCGGATTCGAGGACGCGGTGCCGGCGGGCGTGGTGCTCACCGGCGGCAGCGCCAAGATGGAAGGCGCGGTGGAGCTCGCCGAAGAAGTATTCCATTCGCCGGTGCGCCTGGGTGTACCGCAGTACGTCACCGGATTGGCGGACGTGGTGCGCAACCCGATCCACGCCACTGGTGTGGGTTTGTTGTTGTTCGGCGCGCAGAGCCAGCCGCACGACGGCGGCTCGCGACGTCTGGCGGGCAACGTGAATGTCAAAGATGTATGGCAACGCATGAAGCAATGGTTTCAGGGTTCGTTTTAAGTGGATTCCGCAACCAGCAGAGGAGACCGGGACATGAACTGGACAATTGAAGAGGACGTGAATCAGAGTGCGGTCATCAAGGTGGTGGGCGTGGGTGGCGGCGGCGGCAACGCCGTGCAACACATGGTGGCGAGCGGCATCGAGGGCGTGGATTTCGTCGCCATCAATACCGACGCGCAGGTGCTGAAGAAAATCAACGCCCGCACCACGCTGCAGATCGGCAGCAATCTCACCCGCGGGCTGGGCGCCGGTTCCAATCCGGAAACCGGCAAACAAGCCGCGCTCGAGGATCGCGACCGCCTGGAAGAGGTGCTGCGCGGCAGCGACATGGTGTTCATCACCGCCGGCATGGGCGGCGGTACCGGCACCGGCGCCGCACCGGTGGTGGCGCAAGTGGCCAAAGAACTGGACGTGCTGGTGGTGGCGGTGGTGACCAAGCCGTTTCCGCACGAAGGCAGCAAGCGCATGAAAGTGGCGGAGCAGGGATTGACCGAGCTCGCGCAATACGTGGACTCGCTGATCGTAATCCCCAACGAGAAACTTTCGGCGGTGCTGGGACGCGACGTGCCCGTGCTGCAGGCGTTTCAGGCAGCCAACGAAGTGCTGCACGGCGCGGTGCGCGGCATCGCCGACATCATCACGCGGCCGGGACTCATGAACCTGGACTTCGCCGACGTGCGCACGGTGATGGCGGAAATGGGTACCGCGATGATGGGCACCGGTCACGCGAGCGGCGAGGGTCGCGCGCGTCGCGCCACCGAGGCCGCGGTCACCAGTCCGCTGCTGGAAAACATCAACCTGCAAGGGGCGCGCGGCATCCTGGTGAACATCACCGCGGGCATGGACCTCACCATGGGTGAATACGAGGAAGTCATGGACATCGCCCACGGTTACGCGGTCGAGGATGCCTCCATCAAGGTCGGTACCGTGCTCGATCCCTCCATGAACGACGAAATCCGGGTGACGGTAGTGGCCACCGGCCTGACCCGGCCGCAAATGCAGACCGCAACGGCGGTGAAGCCGGTGCCCGTGGCGGTGCCCGCGCCCGAGTTCGTGCCCCTGGCACGTACGGGCACCGATGAACGTCCGGACTGGAAAAAACTCGAGCGCCCCGCTTACGCGCGGCAGCGGGACCGGAGTGATCATGACCCCCAAAGTCAGGACTATCTCGACATCCCCGCCTTCCTGAGGCGACAGGCGGACTGAAAAAACCCGATGTAAGGTCATGAAATCCTTGAGGCTGCAGGCGGCGCTGTGATACCGTACACGCTCGTTCACCATCAGGCGCGCGTGGAGGGTAGCCCGTGGCAAACTGCCGTGCTCGGCACAAGCTACAAGCAGGCGCCCGTCAACAGGGGCCAGACGGGCACGCAATTCCTGACAGGGCAGATTGCACGACCGCATGTTGAAACAGCGCACGCTCAAGAATTCGATCCGCGCCACCGGCGTGGGACTGCACACCGGCGAAAAGGTTTACATGACCCTGCGCCCGGCGGCACCCAATACCGGGGTGCTGTTTCGCCGCGTGGATCTGGAACAACCCGTCGAGATCCGCGCTAACGCCGAACATGTCGGCGACACCATGCTGGGCACCACGCTCGTGGACGGCGAGGTGCGCGTTTCCACCGTCGAACACCTGTTGTCCGCCTTCGCCGGCCTGGGCATTGATAACGCCTATGTGGATCTGAGCGCCGCGGAAGTGCCGATCATGGATGGCAGCGCCGGACCGTTCGTGTTCCTGCTGCAGTCCGCCGGCATCGAAGAGCAAAACGCCCACAAGCGCTTCATCCGCATCCGCGACACCGTGGAAGTGCGCGACGGCGACAAATGGGCGCGCTTCGAACGTTTCGATGGATTCAAGGTCAGCTTCCAGATCGATTTCGATCACCCGATTTTCAAAAAGCACACGCAGAGCGCGAGCGTGGATTTCTCCACCACCTCGTTCGTCAAGGAAGTGAGCCGTGCGCGCACCTTCGGATTCATGCGCGATATTGAAATGCTGCGCCAGAAACACCTGACGCTGGGCGCCTCGCTGGACAACGCCATTGCGCTCGACGATTACCGCATTCTCAACGAGGACGGATTGCGCTACGAGGACGAATTCGTCAAACACAAGATTCTGGATTCCATCGGCGATTTATATCTGCTCGGCCATAGTTTGATCGGGGCATTCAGCGCCTACAAGTCGGGTCACGGCCTCAACAATACTTTGCTGCGCGCATTGCTCGCGCAGAAAACGGCTTGGGAAGAAGTCACTTTTGATGACGCGGCCGCAGCACCAATTTCCTACATGACTCCGGTGCACGCGCTTTAGACGCATGTGGCAGCTGCGTTTGGCGGGGACTATGGCCGCGGACTGCGGCGACGGGCGAGATTGCGAAGCGAACGGCTGAGGGGTCCATCCTCCAGCCCCGTGGCCGTGCTCTGCAGCATGGCGCGGACCGGGTCGGGCAAGGTGCGCGACACGCGTTTGGGAGCGGGCGGTGGCACCGCCGGCGGCAGGATCCGCACCTTGAGGTGCTTGCAGGACCGCCGCAGGTTTGCGAGTTGGGATAGAAGCTGGCGTTGCTGATAGCGGATCAGCGTGGCGTTGGCCGCATTGTCCATGTAGATGATCAGCGTATCGGCCTGCTGTTCGACACCCAGACAATGGCCGCGCAGGGACTCGGGCAGCAAGCGGCACACCGTGGCGTGCAGTTGCTGCAGCTCACGGGCAGTCGCCGTCAATTGTCTTAATTCGGCGTTGCCGCTGAGCAATGCCTTGAGTGACTGGGATTTCGGTTGCATCGTGAATGACAGGTTATACGGAAATTGGGTACATGAGCCAGATTTTATTTATAAAACAGGGTCGGCTGCGCCAGTTTGATCTGACGCGGCCTGCCTGCCTTGCGGGTACCGCATTTGCCGGCCTGCTGGTGGCGGCAGTGCTGTTCGTGGCCGGCTATTTCACGTCCAGCTGGCTGGCCCGGCCGTCCAGCCATGTTCAGGCATTGCAGGCACAGTTCAATACCCAGGCGCGCGAGGTGGCGCACGCCAAGCAGGTCGCGCAAGTGAATATAGATGCCCTGTCCGCCAAGGTGGGTGCACTGCAGGCGCATATCACCCGGCTGGATGCCCTCGGGCAGTTGCTTACGCGCATGGCCGGCCTGAAACGCGGCGAATTTAATTTCAGCGCTCCGCCGGCCGAAGGCGGCCCCGAGATCAGCGCTCCGCTGCAGCACGTGGGGCTGCCGGATTTCCTCGACGACCTCGACCAGCTTTCGGACCAGATCAACAGCCGTGAACAGCAGCTTACGGTGCTGGAGGGCCTGCTGATGCATCGAGCCGTGCAGTTGCAGGCGCGACCCTCCGGTCCGCCGGTGGTGGAAGGGTATGAAAGTTCGCCGTTCGGCATGCGTATCGACCCGTTCACCGGCGAACTGTCATTTCATCCGGGCATTGACTTTGCCGGTCCGGAAGGCGAGCCCGTCAAAGCAGTGGCCGCCGGTGTGGTGACTTGGGCCGGCCCGCGCGCGGGTTACGGTGACATGGTGGAAATCGATCACGGCAACGGCTACTCCACTCTCTACGGCCACAGCGAAAAACTGCTGGTGCATGTAGGCGAGGTGGTAAAAAAGGGTCAGGAAATCGCCTTGTTGGGCTCCACCGGCCGTTCCACCGGTCCCCACGTCCATTTTGAAGTCCTATACAATGGCAAGCCGGTCAATCCGGCCCAGTTTGTGAACAGTGTGGGGCAGCTGCGGGTCGCCGCGGTGCCGCACAGCTTCGACTGAGGCAGCGCGCCGTATTGCGGCTTTGGGGCTGCCCTGTTCCCGCTGCCGGCCGAGTCTGACCCGGTCCGGCGGCCAAATCCCAGCAACCGCCTTGAATTCACGCCCGTGCGCCTATATGGCAGGCGGGTTTGCGGGCCACCACAGCCCGCCCTGACACTTTCAGCGGGTGGCTCCCAGCACGCATGCCAAGCAATTTACTCAAGCAGATTTTCGGCAGCCGCAACCAGCGCCTGCTGCGCAGCGCGGGCCACGTCGTGGCGCGTATCAACGCCATGGAAACGCAGTTGCAGGCGCTTTCCGAAGAGGCGCTGAAGGCCAAGACCGCGGAATTCCGCCAGCGCCATGCCGACGGTGAAGCGCTGGATGATCTGCTGCCGGAAGTCTTCGCGGCGGTGCGCGAGGCCGCGCGCCGCACCCTTGGCATGCGCCATTTCGACGTGCAGTTGCTCGGCGGCATGGTGCTGCATCGCGGCAAGATTGCCGAGATGCGCACCGGCGAGGGCAAGACCCTGGTGGCGACACTCGCGGTGTATCTCAACGCCATCGCCGGCCGCGGCGTGCACGTGGTTACGGTCAACGATTATCTGGCGCAACGTGATGCCGACTGGATGCGCCCGGTGTACGCGGCACTCGGCATGCAGGTCGGGGTCATCCTGGTGGGCCAGGATGCGGAGACCAAACGCGCCGCCTACGGTGCCGATATCACCTACGGCACCAATAATGAATTCGGCTTTGATTACCTGCGCGACAACATGGCCTTCCGTCTCGAAGACAAGGTGCAACGCGAATTGCATTACGCGATCGTGGACGAAGTGGACTCCATCCTGATCGACGAGGCGCGCACGCCGCTGATCATCTCCGGAGCGGTGGACGACAACACCGAGCTGTATCGCAAGGTCAACGTGCTGGTGCCGCGGCTCACCAGGCAGGAAGAAGAGGAGGGACCGGGCGACTTCAGCGTGGATGAGAAACAAAAGCAGGTGTATCTGACCGAGGCCGGCCACGAGAAAATCGAGGACCTGCTGATCAAGGCCGGACTGCTCAAGGAGAACGATTCGTTATACGACGCCTCCAACATCATGCTCATGCACCAGATCAACGCGGCGCTGCGCGCACACGCCCTGTATCACCGCGAGGTGGAATACATCGTCAAGGACGGCGAGGTGGTGATCGTGGACGAGTTCACCGGCCGCACCATGCCGGGGCGGCGCTGGTCCGAGGGCCTGCATCAGGCCATCGAAGCCAAGGAGGGCGTGAAGATCCAGGCCGAGAATCAGACACTCGCCTCGATCACCTTCCAGAATTACTTCCGCCTGTACAAGAAACTCGCAGGCATGACCGGTACCGCGGACACCGAGGCCGCAGAA
This sequence comes from Gammaproteobacteria bacterium, assembly GCA_028864905.1. Lineage (GTDB taxonomy): Bacteria > Pseudomonadota > Gammaproteobacteria > Natronospirales > REEB76 > REEB76. The sequence continues at coordinate 4,274 of JAGWLP010000009.1, read as the reverse complement.
TTCCACGAGATTTACGGCCTGGAAGTCGTGGTGGTCCCCACCAACAAGCCCATGATTCGCGATGACCGGCCGGATCACGTGTACCTGAACGTCAAGGGCAAATTCCAGGCGGTGATCAACGAAATCCGCGAGGCCCACAGCCGCGGCCAACCGGTGCTGGTGGGCACCGCATCCATCGAAAACTCCGAACTGCTTTCGGCGCTGATCAAAAAGGAGAAAATCCCGCATGAGGTGCTGAACGCCAAACAGCACGAACGCGAGGCGCATATCATTGCCCAGGCCGGGCGTCCCGGCACCGTTACCATCGCTACCAACATGGCCGGTCGCGGCACGGACATCGTGCTGGGCGGAAGTCTGGAAGCGGAGCTCAAAGCGCTGCCGCCGGAAACCAGCGGGGCGGAGCGCGAGCGCGTGCGCGCCGACTGGCAGCAGCGCCACGCCGCCGTGGTCGCGGCCGGCGGCCTGCACATCGTCGGCAGCGAACGCCACGAGTCGCGGCGCATCGACAACCAGTTGCGCGGCCGCTCCGGCCGCCAGGGCGATCCCGGCTCGAGTCGCTTCTTCCTGTCGCTGGAAGACAACCTGATGCGCATCTTCGCCGGCGACCGCGTCAAGGGCATCATGCAGCGCTTTGGCGTCAAGGGCGACGAGGCCATTGAACACCCCTGGGTCACGCGCGCCATCGAAAGCGCACAGCGCAAGGTCGAGGCCCACAACTTCGACATCCGCAAGGAACTGCTGGAATACGATGACGTTGCCAACGACCAGCGCAAGGTGATCTACGAGCAGCGCAATGAGCTGCTGAGCGCGGCCGACCTGTCCGGCACCATCAGCAACATTTCCGGCGACGTGATCAACAGCGTCATCAGCGGGCACATTCCGCCGCAGAGCGTGGAAGAGCAATGGGACGTCGCCGGGCTGCAGGAGCACCTGGAACGCGATTTCGGCCAGAAGCTCGACATCCAGGGCTGGCTGGCGAGCGACGACACGCTGCATGAAGAGACCTTGCGTCAGAAAATCGTGGACGCGTTTCTCGCATCCTACAAGGCCAAGGAAGAGCAGACCGGCGCGGAGGTCATGCGCCAGTTCGAGAAAGCGGTGCTCCTGCAGGTGCTCGACAATCTGTGGCGTGAGCACCTCGCCAACATGGATTATCTGCGTGCCGGCATCCACCTGCGGGGTTTTGCCCAGGTCAATCCCAAGCAGGAATACAAGCGCGAAGCCTTCATCATGTTTTCCGATCTGCTGGACCGGCTCAAAAACGACGTGGTCGGCATTCTGGCCAAGGTGCAGGTGCGCACGCAGGAAGACGTGGCCGCGGTCGAGGAGCAGCGCCGGCGCGCACGCGCCATGCAGTTCCAGCATGCCGAGGCGCAAAGCGCCGTGGCTGACGGCGACAGTCCGCCGCCCGCCCAGGCGCCGCCCGCGCCGGTCACCACCTTCGTGCGCGAAGGACGCAAGGTCGGTCGCAACGAACCCTGTCCCTGCGGATCGGGGCTGAAATACAAGCAATGTCACGGGCGATTAAGTTAGTTTGCGGCTGCAACGCAGCCCTCACCCTGTCTCCTCTCCCATTTCCGGGGAGAGGGAAGGGTGAGGGGCGAGAGTTTTTTGTGTGGCCTTAGGCCGCGCCAAACCCCGGATGCAAATCATTCAAGTAGTCGCCGCGGTGCTCAAGGACGGGCAGGGCCGAGTGCTGGTCAACCAGCGGCCGGCCGGCAAGCCTTGGCCAGGATACTGGGAGTTCCCCGGCGGAAAAATCGAAGCCGGCGAGACGCCGCGGGCGGCGCTGGAGCGCGAACTGCAGGAGGAGCTGGGGCTCGCGGTGCACGCGGCGCAAGCGTGGTTGCAGCTGAGTTATGACTATCCCGAGCAGCGGGTCGAGCTGCAGATTTGGCGGGTGCTGCGTTACAGCGGTGCAGCGCAGGCGCACGAGGGTCAGGCATTCGCGTGGGTGCGGCCCGAGGCACTCGGCGGACTGAATCTGTTGCCGGCCGATGCCCCGATTGTCAGGGCGCTGCGGTTGCCGCCGCACATGCTGGTTACACCTTCACCCGGGGCCGATCGGGAAGACTTTCTCCGCCAACTTGGTAATGCTCTGCAGCACGGCGTGGAATTCGTGCAACTGCGGGCGCCCGCTCTGGTTGCGGCTACCTATGCCGGCTTGGCGCGCGATGTCATCAGCCTCTGCCGCGAGTTCGGTGCGCGCGTGGTGCTGAATGCAGAACCGGAGTTGGCGCACGAACTGGCCGCGGACGGCGTGCACCTGAACGGTGTGCGCCTGGCACAGATTGAACACCGGCCGATTCCGCGGGAATTCCTGTGCGGGGCGTCCTGTCACGCCGAGCAGGACGTTCGCCGGGCACAGGCTCTGGGCCTGGATTACGTGATTTTAGGCCCGGTTTTACGCACGCCGAGCCATGCGCAGGCCAAACCACTCGGGTGGGACGGCTTCAAATCCATCACCGCACTCAGTCAGTTGCCGGTGTATGCGATCGGCGGCATGCGTGCGGAAGCCTTGGCGAAAGTCCGCAAGCTGGGTGGATATGGGGTGGCAGGAATCCGCGGTTTCTGGCGCGGTTAATCCGCCGATTCTTCTTCTTCGCGTACCGGTGCGGCATCGTCCGGGATCGCATGGTTGCCCGCCAACCAGTCGCCAAGATCGATGAGACGGCAACGTTCGCTGCAGAAGGGTTTATACGCCGATGCGGTATCCCAACTGACGGCTGTGCCGCAATGCGGGCAGGCGACGACCGGCGTAGTCGTGGAGTGCGGGTCGGCCGGCTTCACAGCTGGCAGCACACCAGTCTGAAGCTGATGTCGGATTTGACCAGCTGTGCGCGTCCGCCGGCTTCCTGGCGTTCCAGAAAATGGATGGTGATGCGCTGGCGTCCGGCGCTGATTTCCGGGAACACACTGCTGGTGGCCGGTACCATGACGCGCACCAGCGGACAGGAAGCTGCGTCCAGGACGCGCATGAACATGCCCTGTTCAGCCACCTCGCGCGTGGGCATCGCGCTTTCACGGCTGAGCGCCAGCAGCAGGCTGATGGTGTCGCGCAGCGGGCGGATTTCCTCCAGCCACGCCTGCATGTCGGGATTGCGCCTGGAGTGCGGCTGGCTGAGCCAGGCGTGGTACACGGGCAAGTCGAACTGGCAGGTACCGCCGGGAATCGCCATGCGGTTGCGGATGGTGTTGAGAAACTCGTTGTCCTTGAGCATCTGGCCGAGCGGCCGGCCATCGCCGTTCATGGCCTTGCGCAGGGTTTCAAGTTCAGCGAGCACCGACTGCAGACGTGCATTGTCCACTTCGGGACTGCCGGCAAGCCGGTTCAGGAAATACAGGCAGCGTTCGAGTTCCTTGAGCACCTCGGTACGCACGTCGCCGCGGGTGAGCAGCGCACCGATCTCCAGGATGGCGCCGAGCGCCGCGCGGCTGTCCCAAGGTGAAGTAAGCCGCAGATGATGCTCGCATTGCTCGAACAGGAATTCGAGGCGCAGGAACGTGCGGATGCGCTCGGTCAGCGGCTGCTCGTACACCAGCCATTCAACCGGCAAAAGTTCTGCAACCGGGTCCTGCTCGGCGTTCAACATGTCAGATGCCAGTACCGCTCATAGGTGGCCGCGCCGCCCACCGGGACTGCGCCTGCGGGTCGGCGATATGCATGTACAGTTGGTGCAGCTCAGCCACGCCCGCAACCATCTCGTGCAACGTGCCTGTGTTGATGAGAATATCATCTCCCGCTGCCACCCGCAGCGTGCGGGACGCCTGGGTTGCCAATATGGCTCGTGCCGTGGCCTCGTTCTCGCCATCACGTGACATAAGCCGCGAGAGCTGCAGGGGCTCGGGACAATCCACAACCAGTACGCGGTCCACGAGCGCGCGCGCGGTGGGTGCTTCGACCAGCAGCGGAATCACCGCCATCGCGTAAGGCGCCTGGCAGTCCTCAAGGGCGGCTTGCATCCGCCGGACTATGAGTGGGTGCAGAACCGCTTGCACCTGCGCACGCAGGGGCGCATCCGCAAACAATCGTTGGCGCAAGGCAGCCCGCTGCAGTTGGCCGTGGCGGTCCATTATCTGCGTGCCGAGCGCTGCGACCAGTTGTGCGAGGCCAGGTGCACCGGCGGCCGTCAGCTCCCTGGATATGGCGTCGGCATCCACTACGGGTACGCCAAGTCGGGCAAAGGCGGCAGCGGCCTCGGATTTGCCGCTGGCGATCCCTCCGGTCAGGCCTACTCTGAGCATATCGTCAGGCCACGCCCCAGAGCGAGAAA
>JAGWLP010000078.1 GCA_028864905.1 Gammaproteobacteria bacterium | reverse complement strand
CTGAAAATCATGGCGCGCTGGCGCTTGCGCGACCTCAAACCGCATTTTCCCGCGGTCACCGAGGCGCGCACCCACTTGAGCATGGGCCAGCATTGCGAGCTGATGGCGAAAGAATGGAAATTGACGCAAAAAGAACAGGACGAACTCGCATATTCCAGCCACATGAAAGCCGCAGCCGCCTGGAAGGAAGGTTTTTACAACGACCTGGTCGCGCCTTTCAATGGCATAGATCACGACAACAACGTGCGGCCCGACACCACGCTGGAAAAACTCGCCAAGTTGAAGCCCGCTTTTGACAAGACTGGCGGTGGCACGCTCACCGCCGGCAATTCCACGCCCTTGACCGACGGCGCTTCCGCGGTGCTGCTCGCCAGCGAAGACTGGGCCAAGGCGCACGGATTCCCGGTACAGGCCTACCTCACACACTTCGCGGTGGCGGGTGTGGACTTCGCCGGCATGGCGAGTCCCTATCACGAGGGCCTGCTCATGGCACCAACCTACGCAGTCCCGAAAATGCTGGATGGCGCCGGCCTGAAACTGCAGGACTTCGACTTCTATGAAATTCACGAAGCCTTTGCCGCGCAGGTGCTGTGCACGCTCAAGGCTTGGGAATCGGCGGAGTATTGCCGCACGCGCCTCGGCCGCAAGGAAGCGCTCGGTTCGATTGACCGCAACAAGTTGAACATCAAGGGCGGTAGCGTGGCGCTCGGCCATCCCTTCGGCGCCACCGGCGGGCGCATCATCGCAGGACTTGCGAAACTGCTGGCGCAGAAAGGCCAGGGCCGCGGTCTGATCTCGATCTGCACCGGCGGCGGCATGGGCGTGACGGCGATTCTGGAACGTTAGCTCCAGCGTTCTCCGCCTGCTCGATCCGCTCCGCCAAAACTCCGACGAGCGGCGCGCCAAGCCGATTGACCACGCGATATCGTCATGCTCTACTAGTCCCGCAATCGCGGCGATGGAGTTCGCCCACAACCGCCGTCAAAGGCTAATGACTCCTACTGGACCCACAACGAGTTCAGAGGAGTTTTTTTATGGCCTGCCGCGACGCATGCCTCAATCCAGCAAATAGAGTGCGCGGCCACGCAACCGCAAAATCCAGCCGCGGCCTGAATGGTTCGCCATGAATTCCGTACTGTGGACTTACGTGGCGGTGGCGGTGGGCGGGGCAATCGGCTGCTGCGCACGGCTGGGCGTAACCCAGGAAGTGCAGACAATTTACGGACGCGACTTTCCGCTGGCCACGCTCGTCATCAACGTGTTGGGCTGCCTGCTCGTTGGATTTGTGTTTTTCGCCACTCTCGAGCGCCTGAATGTCAGCCCGATGATGCGCGCGGCGATCATCACCGGCGGATTGGGCGGTTTCACTACTTTCTCCACCTTCGCCATGGAGTCACTTTTGCTGATCGAGAACGGAGAAACCGCACGCGCCGTGCTGTATCTGGCGTTGTCTGTGGGGCTGGGGTTGACCGCCGCGTTCACCGGAGCCTACATTGCCCGCAGCCTTTGACCCAGGATCTGGTCATGAACAAAGACATGCAGGCGGTGCGCATTTACCTGAACGAAGCCGATCATGTAGGCAAACACAACCTGCTCGCCGAAATCATGAAGATTCTGCACGACCAGCACCGCGTCCACGGGGTTACGGTATTCCGCGGCATTGCGGGATTCGGAACCAAGGGTGTCGTACATTCGTCGGATCTGTTGCGCCTGACGGTGAAGCTGCCGCTGGTGATTGAATTCTTTGACGAGCCGGCGACCGTGGAGGCGGCAATCGCGTCGCTCGGTGACCTGATCCCTCCCGGTCACCTGATCTCCTGGCCAGTGCAGTGTCGCGTCACCTGATGCGCGGTGCGGCCGCCGGCGCAGGCATCTCATGGGTGAACTCAACGCCAGCCAGAAACGCTAGCTGCTGAGCGTGCTTTCGGAAATCAATCATCATCTGGAAATCATCGAGCAACTGCTGCAGGAGAAAACGTCTCTGTTTCAGCCGCTGCTCGCGGATCTTGCGCCCGGCGAGCGTACCGATTTGCAGGGCTTCATCGGGACCTTGCGCGCCGAAATAATCGCCATGAGTACCGGTCTCAATCTGCACCAGCGCGAGCAGCCGCTGTCGGTGCGCTGGAGCATCGGCACCCACCTCGAATTCGCCGGGGTGGAATTGCAGGAACTCACGCGCGCCAAACCGGCGGGCTACGGCGCGCTGGACGACGGCGCTTACCGGAACTTGAGGCTGCAACTCGATCGGCTGTACCAGATGCTTGCACGCCAAACCGGGAAACTCGGGCCAAGAAGTTCCCACAACAAAGAATAACCCGGCGGCAATACGAGGTGCTTTGCCCGCCCCACCGCGGATTTTCAGACACGCATCAAATGTTGGACGTGCAATTCGGGCAGCGTTTGGCCTTGATGTTGATGGTGGAAAAACACTGCTGGCATTCCTTGGTGGTGGGCGCAGCCGCCGGGGCGGGTTTCATTGCCATTTGCTGTGCGCGCGCCATGAGCCTGATCAGGATGAAGACCGCCATCGCGATAATGATGAACGTGATGATGGTGTTGATGAACGAGCCGTAATTCAGCGTCACCGCGCCGGCCGCGTGCGCCTGAACGACAGTGGCATAGGGTCCGGCTTCTTTGGCGCCTTCTTTCAGCACCACGAACAGGTTGGAAAAATCCACGTTGCCGAGTGCGAGGCCGATGGGCGGCATGATCACATCGTCCACCAATGACTTGACGATGGCGCCGAAGGCTGCGCCGATGATGATGCCGACGGCCATGTCCACCACATTGCCGCGCATCACGAAGGCCTGAAAATCCTTGAGCATGGACATGGATGTTCTCCTTGATTCTGGTTGAGTGTGCGAACCCCTGACGCCCACGCCGGTTAACCTACGCCGCCATTTGCGGTACGCGCAAGTTGCTCGTGGCTGACCGCGGTTTGAGGTGCACGCCCGTTTGCGGATTCCCCAACGACAGGACTCCCCCGTAAGATAGCGCATGCCCAAGCTCACGTCAGCGCATTCACCGGCCCCGAATGGCGCCGCCACCGGCGTCTTGCTCGCCAATCTGGGAACGCCGGACGTCCCTACGCCTGAAGCGTTGCGGCGCTATCTCGCGGAATTCCTTTCGGACCCGTCCGTGGTGGACCTGCCACGCCTGCTCTGGTGGCCGATCCTGCACGGCCTGGTGTTGCGTATGCGGCCGAAGCATTCCGCCGAAGCTTACGCGCGCATCTGGACGGATGCAGGCTCACCGCTGCTGGTTCACAGCCGCACGCTCGCCGCGGCACTCAAGCGTGAACTGGCGGCGCGCACGGGTTCACAGATGCCGCTCGCGCTCGGCATGCGCTACGGCCACCCTTCGCTGGCCGAGGCGCTCACCGAACTCGAAAACGCCGGAGTCGCGCGTATCGTCGTGCTGCCGCTCTATCCGCAGTATTCACGCGCCACGCTCGGCTCCACCTTGGCCGCGCTTACCCGCCTTGCTGGCGAGCCGCTGGATTTCATTCAGGACTATTACGCCCACCCCGGTTACCTCGCGGCTCTGGAGGACAGCGTGCGCGAATATTGGGAGGCACACGGCCGCGGCGAGCAACTCCTGATTTCCTTTCACGGAATCCCGGTGCACATGTCGCGGCGCGGCGATCCCTACCGCGCGCAGTGCGCGCACACCGCGCAATTTCTGGCCGAACGTTTGCAGCTCGCCCCGGATCAATGGCAACTGGTGTTCCAGTCACGCTTTGGCCGCGCACGCTGGCTGACACCCTACACCGAGGAGACCCTCAAACAGCTCGCCGCGCAGGGCATCAAAACCGTGGACGTGATCTGTCCGGGTTTTGCCGCCGATTGCCTGGAGACGCTCGAGGAAATCGCCCTGCGCTACGCCCAATCCTTTCGCAGTGCGGGCGGCCGCGAGCTGCGTTACATTCCGGCGCTCAATGGCCGGCCGGCGCACGTCCGCGCGTTGGCCGATCTGGTGATGGCGGAGCTCGCGCTGCCACGTTCCTGACCACCGGTGCGCGTGCTAGAGTGCGCGCCTCAAGGAGGCGCCCGTGCATCCGACCGCATCCAATATCGGTTTCACCATCCTGATCGCGGCCGCGGTATTGTTCATTCTCTACCGGCGCTTTCGGCGCAACTTCGGCCGCCAGCGGTTGCGGCCAAAACGCATGATGTTCCGCATCGTGGTACTGGCCATCGTGTGCGTGCTGGCGCTGGCCTCGCCGTTCCGCACCCTGACGAGCGACGCGGCCGCGGCCGGCGGCGCGGGGGTCGGCATCGCCCTGGGTCTGTGGGCGCTCATGCACACGCGCTTCGAGAACACCGCGGACGGGCGCTTTTTCACGCCCAACGGTTACATCGGCATGATCGTGGTGGCGTTGTTTCTCGGCCGCTTGATCTACCGCTTCCTCGTAATCTACCCGCTGATGCATCAGGCGGTGCAACAAGCCGCTCAGAATCCGCAGATGCAGTCGAGTCCCTTTGCCGCCTACCAGCACAGCCCGCTGACGGTGGGGCTGTATTTTCTGCTGGCTGGCTATTACATCTGCTACTACGCTGGTGTACTCATCAAAAGCCGCGGTCCGGCACCGGCCGACAACAAACCCAATCTGATTTCCTGAGACCTTTGGTCGCCGGGCGGTTCAGGCCGTGGCCTGACCGATCAGCAGTCCCGCCACCAGCAAGGCCAGCACGACCAGGCCGATCACCACATACAAACCATCGCGCGCACGCGCGCTCATGGCTACGCCGCTCAACAGCCGCGCGATCGGCGTAAGCAGCAGCACCACGATGCCGGCAATCAGGAACGCACCGGCATGCAGCCCGGCGCCAGCGTGCAGCTCGTTCCCGATGATGGCGGAAAATTTGCCGCTGGGATTGACCGGCAGGTGCGTGCCGCCGCGCGCGAAAAAAATCACTAGGCCGATGACGATCAGCAACAAACATAGACTGATGCTGGTGCGCAGTATCAATCTTGCGAGGAACTGGCGTTGCTGGGCAAGGTCGCTCACAGCGACACCCCCAAGCCCTTGAGCAGCATCTGCAAGGCCACCAGCAGCAGCACCACGGTGAACACGTGCCGCAGCGTCTTGACGCGCAAGGTGGCGAGCCAGTGCGCCCCGGCGTAGGAGCCGACCAACACACCCAGTACTACCGTACCGCCAAGCAACGGCGAGATATCGCCGTGGGTGAGATAGAACCCGGCACTGGTGGCGGCGGTCATGCCGATCATGAAATTGGACGTGGCGGTGGACACGCGAAACGGCATTTTCATGAGCTTGTCCATGGCCAGCACCTTGAAGGCCCCGGAGCCGATGCCGAGCAGCGCCGAGAGGAACCCCGCGCCCACCATCACTCCGAAACCCGGGAGCACGCGGGTCACGTGATAATGCACCCATTC
>JAGWLP010000077.1 GCA_028864905.1 Gammaproteobacteria bacterium | reverse complement strand
ATGCTGCATTGGCACAGATTGCAAGCACGCTGCAGACGCACCCGCAGCTTACACTCGCGCACCATTACGCCACAGTACTTGCGATTGACCACGGGCGCTATACCGAGGCGGAAAAACAAATGCGCCTTGCGGCTCAATTAAGTGGCGATAACCCGGACGCCGCGGCACTGCTGGTGCGCGGCATGGCTGATCCCACACAACGCGCCACCGCGGTGCACGATATGGAAACCCTGCCCGTGTATGCCGGCTTGCGGAGCGATGCAGTCGTGCATGCGATGTTCCTTGTCAGTCTGCAGGAACGTAAGCGCGCACTTGATGTATTGGAAGACTATGTGACTCGGCGAGACAGCACCAATTTACAGTTGTTGTGGGATCCGATCTTCGATCCGATTCGCAACGACCCGCGTTTCAAGGCGGTGCTGAAGAAAATGGGATTGCCGTACACTCCGCAGGCTGCGTCGGTGCAATGAGCCGATGTTGCTAGGTCAGATTGATGCGGGCAGATGCCTCTCACCTCACATTGAAAGACATGGTCGACGTTGCGGCGTATGCTGCGTCGCGCAAGCCTTGAATTCCAGACATTGATACGAGGTTAGTGCCATGAAGCCAAGCGTATTTTTGATCGCGGTTCTCGCCTCAGTGGTGGGTGTGCCTATCGTGGCAAAGGCTAACCCAGCTGTGTCTCCGGAACTGCAGAAACTTGATGTTTCCGCAGGCTACTGGGTGTATCACGGTCAGACCCTGAACACGCCCTTCGGCAAAGCCGGCAACTGGACCTGGAACGAGGATTGCGGCTGGTCGGCAAACCAGGTGTTCATGATGTGCAGTTTCACCAATGACTGGTCCGGCAAGATCATCAAATCGCTGGTGGTGGATACCTACAACGAGAAAGACAAGAGCTACTCACACTATGAATTGTTCAACGGCGGCGATTCCGGCGCCGAGCCGTTCATCTCAAAAATGACCATCAACGGCAATACCCGCATCGAATATGCTACGGACAGCGAGCACGGCAAGAAAACCGAGACGCGGATTACCTATACCTTCGATTCACCCACCCATGTCAAGGTGAAGATCGAGATCTCGCACGACGGCACTCACTGGGTGACGGTGGATGAGGGCGAGGGCGTCAAGCAGCCTTAATCTTTGCAGCTGACTGCGAAGGGTGTGCTGGCATGTCAGCACATTTCTTTTTGACTGGATTCCGGCTTTCGCCGGAATGACGAGATCTAATGTGAGCAGCCAGTTCAGAGCTTCATTGATACGCTCTAACTTTTGAGGCTGAACATTCGACGCCATACCGGTTGGCGCAGCAGGCTGTGCAGCACGGTTGCGCCCAGGTGACCGCCCCAGTAAATCCAGGCGATGACCGCAAAGGTGTCGTGGATGTCCTCGATGAGTTCGAGGCTGTCGTGGGAAGCGCCCGCCATGCGTGACAGGTAGTAACTCGCGCCGGTTGCGGCCATGGCGGTGATGGCAAGCAGTCCGAGGCCATGGACGAAGCCCGCCAGACCGCCGTCCTCGTTCCGCGGTCCGCCCGGTGGCAGGCGCTGATGGCGGATACCGGTCCAGAGCTCTGCAACAACGTTGTGCATTCCGGCGCGCGTCCACGGAAACAGCTGTCGCAACCCTTCATGCTGATGGGAGAATGACCAGAGCCAATGCACAATGATCAAGGTGAGAATTGTGGCGCCGAGAACTTCGTGGGTTTCGAATCCGAAGGTATCCGGGCGGCCGCGATGCGGGCTGCGCATGAAACTGCCGATGAACAGCTGTGCGGTGACCGCGGCCGCGAGCAGCAGGTGAATCAGCCGTAGCGGCCGGCTCCATTGTGGAGCGGGCATTTGCAGATCGGGCATGCCGGATCTCCCCAAAACCCCGTGCCTATTCTGCCTGATATCCATCGCAGGACAACAAAAAACCCGGCAACTTGCCGGGTTTTAATCTTGGCGCTCGCGGAATATTCCGATCCTTCAGGCCATGAGAGTGCCGAGCTTCCGGATGGCGTTGGTTTCCAGCTGGCGGATGCGCTCCGCCGACACGCCGTAGTGGTCCGCGAGTTCCTGCAGCGTTGCCTTGCTGTCGTCCAGCCAGCGGCGCTGCATGATGTGGCGGCTGCGATCATCCAGCTTCACCAGCGCGCGGTGCAGTTGTGCCTCTTTCCGCTGCTCCCAGTCGCTGCGCTCCAGCGCTTGCGCCGGGTCGGACTGGGTATCGGCCGCGAGATAAGTGGCCGGTGCCACACTGTGGCTGTCTTCATCCTCGGTTTCGGGCGTGGCGTCGAAGGTGATGTCCTGGCCGGCCAAGCGCGATTCCATTTCCAGCACTTCGGCCGTGGAGACCTTGAGTTCTCTCGCCACGATCTCGACTTCCTTGCGGTTCATCCAGCCGAGGCGTTTCTTGGAACTGCGCAGGTTGAAGAACAGCTTGCGCTGCGCCTTGGTGGTGGCGACTTTCACAATGCGCCAGTTCTTCAGAATGAATTCATGCATTTCGGCCTTGATCCAGTGCACGGCAAACGACACCAGGCGTACACCCACGTCCGGGTCGAAGCGTTTGACGGCTTTCATCAGGCCGATGTTGCCTTCCTGGATAAGGTCGCCGAGTGGCAGGCCGTAGCCGAGATAACCGCGTGCCACGTGCACTACAAAGCGCAGATGGTGCAGCACCAGGAGCCGCGCCGCGTCGAGGTCCTGCTGGTCGCGGAAGCGCAGCGCCAAGGCATGCTCTTCGGTTGCGCTCAGTACCGGAATGCTGCTGACCGCGTGGATATAGGCATCCAGGCTGCCGGTCGGGCCGGCCAGAATCAGTTGCTGCGCACGCGGCATGAGAACGGCTTGGGTCATGGCAATCTCCCTCGGTTTCACGGGGCTCATATTAGCACTCACTGGCTTAGAGTGCTAAACCGCTCCGAGGTTCCCCAGCGGATGTCAGCGTGAATGCCACGAATTCAAGGGCTTGCTAGGTAGGTTCAATTGCTCGCAGGTGACGCGCTACGGCGAGCCACGAGCCCAGCCAGCCGAGCACAATGCCGCCCGCCAAGAGCCCCAGGACGCCGCTGGCACCCAATCCGCTCAAACTAAAATGGCTGCCATACAGGCCGACCAGCTGGTCCACCGGCCCGCCCATGAGCGCCAGGCCGATGAGCACCAGTATCCAGGCGAGCACGCCGCCTGCCAGGCCGTACCAGGCGCCGTGATACAGAAACGGCCGGCGGACGAAGCGATCGGTGGCGCCCAAAAGCTTGCTCACCTCGATTTCCGCGCGCCGGTTCTCGATTTCCAGGCGGATGGTGTTGCCCACGATCAGCACCACCGCGATCGCCAGCAACACCGCCACGATCAGCACCCCGCGATGCAGCAGCGCGAGAATTGCCTGCAGGCGCTTGAGCCATTGCACGTCCATGCGCACCTGGTCCACCTGCGGCAGCGCGCCAAAACTCTGCGCCAGCTGCTGTGCGGCGGCCGGTGCGGTGTAAGCCGCGGTCGGTTGAACCACGAGCACCGCCGGCAGCGGGTTGCTGCCCAACAGGCTGAGCGTGTCATTGAACCCGGAGCGCCGCTGGAAATCCACGAGCGCCTGTTCGGCGCTGATCACCTGCACCGCGGCCACGCCGGAGTGGGCGCGCACGGAATCCGCGAGCTGCTGCACCGTGCCGTCGCTCAGACCATTCTTCAGAAACAGGGAGATGCGCGCCGTGCCCTGCCAGCCGGCGCTCAGGCCGCGGGCGTTGTTGACCAGCACCAGTGCCCCCGCCGGTAGCGCCAGCGCGATACCGATCACCGCCACGGTCATGAAGGTGGCGAGCGGCTGGCGGCCGAGCTGCTGCAGGCCATCGAACAAAGTTTGCCGATGGTGCGCAAGATAAGCGCTGAAACGCTGGCCAAGAGTGCGTCGGCTGACCTGCGCCCCACTGTCACGTGCCGGCATACGCGCCTCCCGCGAGTTCCGGCGGCACCAGCCGGCCGGCGCGCAAGCTGATAAAGCGCTGGCCGAGGCGGCGGATGAGATTATGGTCGTGGCTTGCCACCAGCACGGTGATGCCGACCTGGTTCAGGCGCTGGAACAGGCGCATGACCTCGTAGGACAGCTCCGGATCGAGGTTGCCGGTGGGCTCGTCGGCGATGAGTATGGGCGGGCGGCTGATGACGGCGCGCGCGATGCCCACGCGCTGCTGTTCGCCGGTGGACAACTGTATCGGCAGCGCGCGTTCCTTGTGCAGCAAGCCCACGAGTTCCAGCGCCGCGCCCACGCGCCGCGGGATTTCGTTCCTTGGCACACCGCCGATCACCAGCGGCAGCGCCACGTTGTCGAATACGCTGCGCTCCAGCAGCAGTTTGTGGTCCTGGAAAATCACGCCGACTTGGCGGCGGTAATGGGGAATCTGGCGGCGCCGCAGACCGCCGAGATTGCGGCCGTTGACGATGATCTGCCCGCGGCTGGGGCGCTCAATGAGCGCCAGCAGTTTGAGCAGCGTGCTTTTGCCGGCGCCCGAGGGGCCGGTGACGAACAGCATTTCCCCGCGCTCGGCGGTAAAGCTCAGGCCTGCCAGCGCCTCGTTGCCGCCGTCGTAGCGTTTGCTGACTTCGTGGAACTCGATCATGTCTCAAAAACCGATCTTTTGCCCGCTGGCGTTGTTAAAAATGTCCTCGCAATGCTCACGTACTGGCGTGTACGCTCCGCTTGCTCGGCCATTTTTGCCTAGCCAGCGGCCCAAATCTCTGGTTTTTTGATGCCTTACCCATTCAGGTTGCGTCTGATGCTGTGCCGACCAATGCTGAAGCAAATGCGCGCGCATCGAATTCTTCCAGATCAGCGGCTTGTTCGCCAATGCCGATAAAGCGGATGGGAATGCCGAAGCGCTGCGCCGCGGCGATCAGGATGCCGCCCTTGGCGGTGCCATCGAGCTTGGCGACCGCGAGGCCGCTCACTTCGATGGCGGCATGGAACCGTTCGATCTGGCGCAGGGCGTTCTGGCCGGTGCCGGCGTCCAGCACCAGCAGGCGCTCGTGCGGCGCCGCGGCGTCGAGCTTGGCCAGCACCTTGCGGATTTTCCTGAGCTCTTCCATGAGGTTGCCCTGGGTGTGCAGCCGCCCCGCGGTGTCCACGATAAGCACGTCGCTGCCGCGGGCGTGCGCCGCGTGCCAGGCGTCATGGGCCACAGCCGCGGGATCGGCGCCCGGTGCCTGGGCGATGACCGGTACGTTCTGGCGCGCGCCCCAGGCCTGCAACTGTTCGATCGCCGCCGCACGGACGGTGTCGGCGGCCGCCAGAATGACCTGTTGGCCAGCGGCCTGGAAGCGCCGCGCGAGCTTCGCGACCGTGGTGGTTTTGCCGACGCCGTTCACGCCTACGGCCAGGATCACAAACGGCTTGACTCCGGTATCCACCACGAGCGGCCGGGTCACGGGCGCGAGCAGCGCGGCAATCTCGTCGCTGAGCGCAGCG
>JAGWLP010000076.1 GCA_028864905.1 Gammaproteobacteria bacterium | reverse complement strand
CAGATCCGGCAGCTCGCGGGCATGCGCGGCCTCATGGCCAAGCCCGACGGCTCCATCATCGAGACGCCGATCACCGCGAACTTCCGCGAAGGCCTGAACGTGCTGCAGTACTTCATCTCCACGCACGGCGCGCGCAAGGGTCTTGCGGACACCGCCTTGAAGACCGCGAACTCCGGTTATCTGACGCGGCGACTGGTGGACGTGGCCCAGGATCTGGTGGTCACCGAAGTGGATTGCGGCACCCACGAGGGCCTGTCCATGAAGCCCATCGTCGAGGGCGGCGATGTGGTCGAGCCCTTGCGCGAACGCGTGCTGGGTCGGGTGCTCGCCGAGGACGTGCAGGCGCCGGGCAGCAAGAAGCTGCTGGTGGAAGCCGGCACGCTCCTGGACGAGCGCTGGGTGGAGAAACTCGAAGAACTGGGCGTGGATCGCGTGAAAGTGCGCTCACCGATCACCTGTGAAACGCGCTATGGCGTGTGTGCGCAATGCTACGGCCGTGATCTGGCGCGCGGCATGCGCGTCAACATCGGCGAGGCTGTGGGCGTGATTGCCGCGCAGTCCATCGGTGAGCCGGGCACGCAGCTCACCATGCGCACCTTCCACATCGGCGGCGCGGCGTCGCGCGCGGCGGCGGTTTCGAGCGTGGAGATCAAGGCCGCGGGCACCGTCAAGCTGCACAACATCAAGACCGTGAAACACGCCAAGGGGCACTGGGTGGCGGTGTCGCGTTCCGGTGAACTCGGCGTCATCGACGAGTTCGGGCGCGAGCGCGAGCGTTACAAGATCCCCTACGGTGCGAGCATCATCTTGGTCGAGGGCGCCAAAGCCGAAGCCGGGCAGCTCGCCGCCACCTGGGATCCGCACACCCACCCGGTAGTCACCGAAGTGGCCGGTACGCTGCAGTTCCACGACTTTGTGGAAGGCGTCACCGTCAACCGCCAGGTGGACGAAGTCACCGGCATCTCCAGTGTCGTGATCACCGACCCTAAGATGCGCGGCACGCTCGGCAAGGATTTGCGTCCCACGGTGCGACTCGTGGATGACAAGGGTCGCGGACTGCTGCTCGCGGGCACCGAAATCCCGGCGTACTACCAGTTGCCGCCCGGAGCGATTGTCTCGGTCGAGGACGGCGCGCGCGTGGGCGTGGGCGACGTGATCGCACGCATCCCGCAGGAATCCACCAAGACGCGCGACATCACCGGCGGTCTGCCGCGGGTCGCGGACCTGTTCGAGGCGCGCAAACCCAAGGAGCCCGCGATTCTCGCCGAGGTCTCCGGCACCGTGGCGTTCGGCAAGGACACCAAGGGCAAACAGCGGCTGATCATCACCGACGACAGTAACGAGCAGCACGAGCTGCTGATTCCCAAATGGCGCACGGTCAACGTGTTCGAAGGCGAACGCGTGGAGAAGGGCGAAGTCATCGCCGACGGCGAGCTCAATCCGCACGACATCCTGCGACTGCTGGGCGTGACCACGCTCGCCGACTATCTGGTGCGCGAGATCCAGGACGTGTACCGGTTGCAGGGCGTGAAGATCAACGACAAACACATCGAGGTGATCATCCGCCAGATGTTGCGCAAGGTGGAAATCGCCGCTTCCGGCGCCACCCGCTTCCTGCGCGGCGAACAGCTGGACCGTTCCCGGGCGCTGGAAGAAAACGAGAAGATGAGTGCCGAGGACAAAGCGCAGGCGGAGATCGACCCGGTACTGCTCGGCATCACCAAGGCCTCGCTCGCAACCGAGTCGTTCATCTCGGCCGCGTCATTCCAGGAGACCACGCGCGTGCTGACCGAAGCCTCGGTGCGCGGCATGCAGGACGACCTGCGCGGGCTGAAGGAAAACGTCATCGTCGGCCGGCTGATTCCGGCGGGCACCGGTTATGCCTACCACGAGCAGCGGCGCAAGCAGCGCGCCGAAGCCGCAGTGGACACCACCGCCCAGCAGGTGGCCGAGGCCGAGGCGCTGTTCAGCAGCGGCGAAACCCCGGCCGAAGCGCCGGCGGTCGCGGCGCAGCCGGCGGAACAGGCCCAGGGGTGAGCGTGGAGCGGGCGGTTTTCTTGACAGTACCGCCCCACCTCCCTAAAATTCGCGCGCTTTACAGGCGGCGCGTGGCGGCGCGAAGACAGTCGCCCCCGCGGTACTTCGAAACACAGGCCGGTTTTGACCGGCCTGTTGCTTCTTCCCCGGCGACAGTCGGCCTGCAGGATTTCAGCGTTATTCAACCTCGGCAACGTGAGTTGTTTCATGGCGACGTTTAATCAATTGGTGCGCAAGCCGCGTACCCGCAGGCTGGAGAAAACCCGGGTGCCGGCGCTGGCCGGCTCGCCGCAGAAGCGCGGCGTGTGTACGCGCGTGTATACCACCACGCCCAAGAAGCCGAACTCGGCGCTGCGCAAGGTGGCCAAGGTGCGGCTCACCAACGGTTTCGAGGTGATCAGTTACATCGGCGGCGAGGGCCACAACCTGCAGGAGCACTCGGTGGTGCTGATCCGCGGCGGCCGCGTCAAGGACCTGCCGGGTGTGCGCTACCACACGGTGCGCGGCTCGCTGGATTGCGCCGGCGTGAGCGACCGCAAGCAGGGACGCTCCAAGTACGGCGCCAAACGTCCCAAGTCCTGACAGCCAGGTAGGATTTATGTCTCGCAGAAAACAAGCTGAACGGCGCACCGTCCTGCCGGATCCCAAGTTCGGGAGTGACAAGCTCGCCAAGTTCATCAATATGGTGATGAAAAGCGGCAAGAAAGCCGTGGCCGAACGCATCGTATACGGCGCGCTCGACCAGATCGGCGGCAAGCGCGGCGCCGAGCCCATGGAAGTGCTGGATCGCGCGCTCGAAAACGTGCGCCCGATGGTCGAGGTCAAGTCACGGCGTGTGGGCGGTGCCACCTATCAGGTGCCGGTCGAGGTGCGCCCGGTGCGCCAGCAGGCGCTTGCCATGCGCTGGATCATCGAGTCGGCGCGCGCGCGCGGCGAGAAGTCCATGCCGCAGCGGCTGGCCGGTGAATTGCTGGAAGCCGCCGAGAACCGCGGCAACGCCGTCAAGAAGCGCGAAGACGTGCACCGCATGGCCGAGGCCAACAAGGCCTTCGCGCACTATCGCTGGTAATCCAGTTTCCGAGACTTTGTTCCGAGGATTCCGTCGTGGCCCGTCATACTCCCATTGAGCGCTACCGCAACATCGGCATCATGGCGCACATTGATGCCGGTAAGACCACCACGACCGAGCGCATCCTGTTCTACACCGGCGTGTCTCACAAGATCGGCGAAGTGCACGACGGCGCGGCCGTCATGGACTGGATGGAGCAGGAGCAGGAGCGCGGCATCACCATCACCTCGGCGGCCACCACCTGCTTCTGGAAAGGCATGGATCACAACCTGCCCGAACACCGCATCAACATCATTGACACGCCCGGCCACGTGGACTTCACCATCGAGGTGGAGCGCTCGCTGCGGGTGCTGGACGGGGCCTGCGCGGTATTCTGCGCGGTGGGCGGCGTCGAGCCGCAGTCCGAGACCGTGTGGCGCCAGGCCACCAAGTACGGCGTGCCGCGGCTCGCGTTCGTCAACAAGATGGACCGCGCGGGCGCGAATTTCTTCCGCGTCTACAAGCAGATCCGGGAGCGCCTGGGCGCAAGCCCGGTACCCATCGAGATTCCCATCGGTGCCGAAGAAAACTTCAAAGGTGTGGTGGATCTGGTGAAGATGAAGGCCATCTACTGGGATGATTCCACCCAGGGCATGCGCTTCGAGGAACAGGACATTCCCGCGGAGCTGCAGGCCCAGGCCAAGGAATGGCACGACAAGATGGTGGAGGCGGCGGCTGAAGGTTCCGACGCACTCATGCACAAGTATCTGGAAGGCCAGGAGCTCAGCGCGGAAGAAATCCATCAGGGTCTGCGCGCGCGCACCATCCGCAATGAAATCGTGCCGATGCTGTGTGGCTCGGCCTTCAAGAACAAGGGCGTGCAGATGATGCTGGACGCCGTGGTGTATTACCTGCCTGCACCCGCGGATATTCCCGCGGTCAAGGGCCATCTTGACGACAAAAACAATTCGCCCGCCGAGCGCCATCCGCGCGACGACGAGCCGTTTTCGGCCTTGGCGTTCAAGATCATGAGCGACCCCTTCGTGGGCACGCTCACCTTCTTCCGCGTGTATTCCGGGGTGCTGAAATCCGGCGATACCGTGTATAACCCGATCAAGAGCCGCAAAGAGCGCATCGGCCGCATCCTGCAGATGCACGCCAACGACCGCAGGGAAATCAAGGAAGTGTGCGCTGGCGACATTGCTGCAGCCGTAGGCCTGAAGGACGTGTCCACCGGCGATACGCTTACCGACCCGGACAAGATCATCATCCTCGAGAAGATGGAATTCCCCGAGCCGGTGATCTCGGTGGCGGTCGAACCCAAGACCAAGGCCGACCAGGAAAAGATGGGCATCGCGCTGCAGAAACTGGCGCAGGAAGACCCCTCATTCCGGGTACATACCGACGAGGAAACCGCCCAGACCATCATCTCGGGCATGGGCGAACTGCACCTCGAAATCATCGTGGATCGCATGAAGCGCGAGTTCAAGGTCGAGGCCAACGTCGGCAAGCCCCAGGTGGCTTACCGCGAAACCATCCGCGCAAGCGTGGAATCGGAAGGCAAGTTCATCCGCCAGTCGGGCGGCCGCGGCCAGTACGGCCACGTGTGGCTCAAGCTCGAGCCGCAGCCGGCGGGCAAGGGCTACGAGTTCGTGAACGGCATCGTCGGCGGCGTGGTGCCCAAGGAATACATCCCGGCGGTGGACAAGGGCATCCAGGAGCAGATGAAGAACGGCGTGCTTGCAGGTTATCCGGTGGTCGACGTGAAGGTCACGATCTTCGACGGTTCCTATCACGACGTGGACTCCAACGAAATGGCGTTCAAAACCGCCGCGTCCATGGGCTTCAAGGAAGGCTGCAAGAAGGCCCGGCCGGTATTGCTCGAGCCGATCATGAAAGTCGAAGTAGTGACGCCCGAGGATTTCATGGGCGACATCATCGGCGACCTGAATCGCCGGCGTGGCATCGTGCAGGGCACCGAGGATGCGCCCGCGGGCAAGATCGTGCGTGCCGAGGTGCCGCTTGCGGAGATGTTCGGCTATGCCACGTCCATGCGCTCGGCCACCCAGGGCCGCGCGACCTATTCGATGGAGTTCGAGAAATACATGGAAACGCCCGCTAATGTAGCCGAGGCGGTGATCAAGAAAGCATCTTGAGAGTGAGGAAGTGAGGAGTGGGGCTCAGGGTTTTCCTAATTTTCTCGCTCCTTACGCGAATCCACGCTGGAAAAGACGGTAACCTGAGGCATTAAGTTAGAGCTGAATTTGAGGAGTAGCAACCGTGTCCAAGGCAAAATACGAGCGCAAGAAGCCGCATGTAAACGTGGGGACGATTGGGCATGTGGATCATGGCAAGACCACGCTGACGGCGGCGCTGACGGTGATTCAGTCGAAGAAATTTGGCGGCGAGGCGAAGGCCTACGACCAGATTGACAACGCGCCGGAGGAGAAGGCGCGCGGCATCACCATTGCGACCTCGCACGTGGAGTACGAGAGTGCCAAGCGCCACTATGCGCACGTGGACTGCCCGGGACACGCCGACTACGTGAAGAACAT
>JAGWLP010000008.1 GCA_028864905.1 Gammaproteobacteria bacterium | reverse complement strand
GGAATCTCGGCGTAATAGGCAAAGCCGATGAACTCGTTCATCAGCGAAATGCCGGGACCGCTGGTGGGCGTGAAGGCGCGTGCGCCGTTCCAGGCCGCGCCCAGCACCATGCCGATGGCCGCAAGTTCGTCTTCCGCCTGCACGATGCAATACCGGTGCTTGCCGGTTTCCGGATCCACGCGGTAGCGCTCGCAGTATTCCTTGAATGCGTCCATCAGTGACGTGGACGGCGTGATCGGATACCAGGCACCCACGGTGGCGCCGGCGTACACGCAGCCGAGTGCCGCCATCATGTTGCCGTCCACCATCACGTGGTCATCGGTCTTGTGCATGGCTTCAAACCGCAGCGGCAGCGGGCAGGTGAAATGTTCCCTGGTGTACTCATAACCCAGCTCGATGGCCTTGAGATTGCCGGCAATCAATTTCTGCTTGTCGGCGAAGGTTTCCTTGAGCAACTGCTCCACCACCTGCATGTCGAGTTCCAGCAGCGCCGCCAGCGCACCCAGATAACACACGTTTTTCATGAGCACGCGGGCGCGCACATTCTCGAACTCGCCGTTCACCAGTTGCGCGAACGGGATGCCGATGACGGTCACATCCTCGCGCACCAGTTGTTTGTCGCGCGGCCAGGTGGAGTCATATATAAGGTAGCCGCCGGCGCTGACCTCGGCCAGATCGCGCGCATAGGTCTGGGCGTTCATGGCCACCATGAGGTCCACGCGCCCGGAGCGCGCGAGATATCCCTCGCGGCTCACGCGGATCTCGAACCAGGTGGGCAGGCCCTGGATGTTGGAAGGAAAGAAATTCTTGCCCACCACCGGGATGCCCATGCGGAAGATGGCCTTCATCAGCAGACCGTTGGCGCTCGCCGAGCCGGTACCGTTGACGTTGGCGATCTTGATGACGAAATCGTTGACGCGCGTGCTCATGCTCAAGCACGCCTGCGCTGCGGCACTGCGGCCGGCGGCGGCAGCTCGCCCGCATAGGGAATTTTCAGCGTGGATTTCTGCATGTCCCAGGCCGCCGTGGGGCAGCGCTCGGCACACAGGCCGCAGTGCACGCATTGATCCTCGTCCTTGACCATGACGCGACCGGTTTGCTTCAGCGGCGCCGACACGTACAGCGGCTGCGTGAGGTTCTCGGCCGGCGCCTTCAGACGTTTGCGCAGGTCGGCTTCCTCGCCGTTCGCGGTGATGGTAAGGCAGTGCGTGGGACAGACATCGATGCAGGCATCGCACTCGATGCACAGCGGCGCGACGAATACCGTCTGGATGTCGCAATTCAGACAACGCTCCACTTCCACTTCGGTCTGCTCGGCACTGAAGCCCAGTTCCACTTCGATGTTGATTTTCCTGAAGCGCTCCTTGAGGCTCACGTGTGGTACCAGGCGCCGCGCGGAAGGGTCGTAACTGTTGCTGTAGCTCCACTCGTGGATGCCCATCTTGGTGCTCACGAGATTCATGCCGTACGCCGGGCGCTCGTTGACATCCTCACCCTGACAATACCTGTGGATTGATATCGCCGCCTGATGTCCGTGCTCCACCGCCCAGATGATGTTCTTGGGACCGAAGGCCGCGTCGCCGCCGAAGAACACGCCTGGCCGCGTGGACTGCATGCTGGTCTTGTCCACTACCGGCACGTGCCACTCATCGAGTTCAATGCCGAGATCGTTTTCGATCCAGGGAAAGGCGTTTTCCTGGCCGATGGCAAGAATGATGTCGTCCGCCGGGAAAAACTTCTCGCCAGTTTTCCTGGATTTGAGTTTGCCGCTTTCCTCGTGATATTCCAGCACCTCGAAGTTCATGCCCCGCAGGCGGCCGTTCTCGATCACGAACTCCTTGGGCGAATGGCACTCGACCATCTCCACGCTTTCCTCGACGGCCTCCTCCAGTTCCCAGTCGGAGGCCTTGGTCAGGGTAAGCGGCTTGCGCGCCATGACTTTCACGTCGTTGGCGCCGATGCGCAGCGAAGTGCGGCAGCAATCCATGGCGGTATTGCCGGCGCCGATGATAAGCACGCGCTTGCCGACCGAATCGATATGCCCGAAAGCCACGGACTCCAGCCAGTCAATGCCGATGTGCACGTGCGCGTCGTCGCCGTGGCGGCCGGGGATCTCGAGGTTCTTGCCGCGCGGCGCGCCGCTGCCCACGAACACGGCGTCGAAGCCCTTGTCGAGCAGCGCGCGCATGCTCGCTATCGGCGCGCCCAGCTTCAGATCCACGCCCATGTCGAGAATCATGTTGATTTCTTCCATGAGCACTGCGACCGGCAGGCGAAACGCCGGGATGTTGGTGCGCATCAGGCCGCCCGGCTCGCGCTGCTTTTCGAACATCGTGACCTGGTAGCCGAGCGGCAACAGGTCGTTGGCGACTGTAAGCGCAGCGCAGCCCGCGCCCACGCAGGCGATGCGCTTGCCGTTTTTCTGCTTCGGGATTTTCGGCAGGCGCGCGCGGATGTCGTCCTTGTAATCCGCGGCCACGCGCTTCAGCCGGCAGATGGCCACGGGCTTTTCGTCCACGCGCCCGCGCCGGCAGGCGGGTTCGCAGGGCCGATCGCAGGTGCGCCCCAAGATGCCGGGGAACACGTTGGATTCCCGGTTGAGCATGTAGGCGTCGCCAAATCGCCCTTGGGCGATCAGCCGGATGTATTCGGGAACATTGGTGTGGGCCGGGCAGGCCCATTGGCAATCCACGACCCGGTGAAAGTAGTCGGGATGGGTGGTGTCGGTAGGTTTCACTTGGACTCCGGAAACGCGCCATGTCCGCAGGCCGGTGGTGGCCGTGCGCCGCGCTTGTCTGCTGCGTGAAGCATAGCCCAGCGCGCCAAAAATGACAGCTGCTTACACCGGATTCAGCGCATATCCGCCCGCCGCCAGCGCGCCGGAGCCCCGCAAGCTGCGGTCAGTGGCCGTTCTCCAATCTGACGGCTCCCGGCAGGACGGGATGCTGCTGGTGGCTGGCGCGCTTTTGGTCGTACATGGAACGGTCTGCGGCATGCAGCGTGATGTCCAGCTGCTCGATGCTGGTGAACTCCGCGGCGCCGACGCTGGCGCGCAGCTCGAGCGAGGTATCGCTGTCGGCCAGACGCAGCGATGGAGCATTGGCGATGATTTCCCGGATACGCGCCGCGGCCGTGCTGACCACCGCGCGCGGCATCACCACCAGGAATTCATCGCCACCCATGCGGTACAGCTTGTCGGACGGCCGCAGGCCGGCACGCAATACCGAGGACAGATGCCGCAACAGTGCATCGCCGTGCTTGTGGCCATACGCGTCATTCACGTCCTTGAGATTGTCCACGTCCAATGCCACCAGCACGCCGAAGCTGCCCTTGGCATCTTCCAGCCCGGTGCCCTCGCTGAACGCACGCCGGTTATAGGCGCCGGTAAGTGCATCCACATACGACTCGCGCAACAGTTGCTCATGCGCCACGTGCAACTCCCGGTGGGCGGTGTCGATTTCACGGCGCAGGTCCTCGAACAGCACCAGCACCATGCCGAACGCCAGCAGCATGTCCAGAATCAGATCCAGATAATTGTTGGGGCCGTTGAGCAGTGCACCCAGGTTCGCGGTCGCATGTATCCCGGGTACCACGGCGTTGACCAGCGCCAGCAGATAGGCCAGCCACAGCAGCGATGTCGCCGCCAGCACGCTGCCCGTGGTGCGTGTGCCCAGACTGCGGCGTGACTTGGGCAGCGTGAGCATGGCAACCGCGCAAAAGACAAACACCAGCAGATTGCACAGCCCCTGCCAGAACAGGATGGACTGCAGATTGGAAGACGCGACCACGGATGCCAGCGCGACCGCACCCACTCCGGCCCACAGCCAGCGCATCACGCTTAGCGGCGGATGCGCCACTCCCTTGAGATACAGCAGCGTGCCATGCAGCAGCAACAGCGCAAACGCCAGCTTGCCGAACTGATAGACGAAATTGCTTCCCTTTGCCCACCAGTCGGTGCCCGTGCCCTCAACCGTGAGCAACGGCAGCAAGTTGTAGCGCAGGGTGAGCGCGGCCAGGCCGATGGCGAGCGCGACCCAGGCACTGCTCCAGGCGCGGAAGTACGGCCGTCGGACCGCATGCCGACGCAGCAACAGGAACAGCACCACCAGCAGCACGGCGGCCACCAGCTGACTGAACAGGCCGAAATTCAGAAGTAAACGCGGGTTTATGGAATTGATCCCCAAGGCCGACTCCCTGTGTGAACCAGGACATGTTCAACCGGTACGGGTGCAAACGAAATAAGGCCTTCCAAATGGGCTTCAACATGATGCACCTGAACATAAAACGGGGACAAGACCGTTAATCGGTGGTTTCCCGCCATTCATACCCGGTACGCCGCAGGTGGCGCGGAGGCCCGGGCTCTGCTCGTGTCCGCGGTTCCGGGCGTTGCCCAGGCGTGTGAGCTTGGCGTTCCATGCAAACCACGGATCCGGGAAGTTGCGATGTTCGGGCGGGTTCGCGACTGCCGACGGTGCACCCGATCCCGTGGAAGACCAGCCGCAACACCCGGCAAGGGCCGCATGCAGGATGCCGGCCGGGCACATGCCGTGGGTTTGCAATCGACAGCGGTGTAACCGCCGACAGCGCCCGCTGCGCATCTGCTACCATGCCGCCACGCTGATTCGCGCCGAGCACAAATTCATGGGGTTCCTGCATGATTCGCTGACGTGGCTCGAGCCGTATCTCATGCAATACGGTTACCTGCTGCTGTTTGCGGTCATCTTCGTCGAGAGCTTCGGTGTGCCGGCGCCGGGTCAGACCCTGCTGATTGCCGCCGCGGTGCTGGCGTCGCACGGCAAGCTCAATATTGCCCTGGTGCTCATCATCGCCTTTCTGGCCGCCACCATCGGCGACAGCCTGGGTTATGCCATCGGCTATTTCGGCGGCCACCGCCTGATCCAGCGTTTCGGCAAGTACATGCGCATCGGCGACGCGCAGATCGAACGCATGCAGACGAGCTTCACCCGCTACGGCGGCTGGGTGGTGACGTTTGCGCGCTTCTTCGAGGTCCTGCGTCAGGTGAATGGACTGGTGGCCGGAACCGCGGCCATGAGTTTCCGGCGTTTCCTGCTCTTCAATGCCACGGGCGCCCTGCTCTGGGTCGGCGTCTGGGGCCTCGGCACCTATTTTCTCGGGCGCCACCTGCGCCGCTATGCCGGATATTTCGATCAGGGCAGCCTGTACTTCATCCTGGTTCTGGTCGTGGTGCTGGGCGGATTGATGTGGTACCTGCTGGCACACGGCCGGCGCCGCCGGCCCTAGGACGGAACCCGCTCCCGATTCCCTGATCTATACTTTACTGAAGGTCGGCGGCAAACGGAGTGTAGCCATGAACAGGTTCATCATTGTCGTGCTTGCCACCCTGCTGCTCAGCGCCTGTGGCAAACCTCCCGACAAATCCGTGTCCTTGGCGCCGGACGTGCCGGTTGACAACCAGCACATTATTCAACAGGCCGTGAAGCAACTCGCCATTTCCTGCATTGGTCTCAATCAGCGCGGCTACGACCTCATCAATTGGCACGCCACGCAGGCGTCCAACGGCGGCAATCCGTACAACTTCCACACCGAAACCTGGGGCTGGAACCGCTGGATCGAGGTCACGGTGGAAGTGCGCCCGAGTGCACGCGATTTACCCCAGGAATGGAACGCGCGCGGCCAAGTGCTGAAATACGATCTGGGCGGCAGTCCGCAACCGGGCATCGACGGCAAGACCGCGCTCTCGCAGCTCATGTGCGGCACGCTGCCGGTGAGCCACGACCCGGACAATCCGCACACATTTCTGGCGGTGCCGGAAATGCAGGTGCTGGACCAGCTCAAGTGACGGCCACGCGCGCGATCAGCACGCTCGAGCATGGCGCATTCCCGCGGCCCGAAGGAAGCAGTTTGTTCCGGCTTCTTGTTCGCCGTTAGCCGCTTGACGTGAGACCGCCTTGAAGTATCCGCGTGATCGCCGATTGCCGGCGGCTGCAACCGCATTGGCATTTGCAATCGAATGACAGCCGGCGGCAGCACTCCGACGACCTGCGCACGCTGCGGTGCGCGCACTCCGCCCGGCGCTCGCTGCGTGCAGTGCGGTACTCCGCCCAGCGCGCCCGTGGCGCGCAAACTGCTGGCCTCGGGTACCACGAGTGCCGATCACGGCATCTTCTTGCTGGCGACGCCGGTACTGGCGGCGGCGGCGTTGCTGGCGGTGGCGCTGGCCACCCACTCAACGGGCGGACTGGTCCTGGTGCTGGTGCTGATGGCGCTGGTGTGCGGCGCGTTCGCCGCCAGCGAGATTTTCCAGTCCCCAGCCGCATGGGAATCCGGCCGCCCCATGCAAACCATGTTCGGATGGCTGGCGCTGGTGACGCTCCTCTGGCCGGCCGGCTACCCGGCCTACCTGCGGACGCGACGGCGCTGGCAGCTCGGCAACTGGCTGGCGGGCGCGCTCATCGTGGAGCTGGTGCTGATCGCGGGCGTAGTGCTGGCCGCGGTCATCATCCAGACCGGCTACGCCAAGCCTACGGCCGCGCAGGTGGCGGCGGAACAAAGGCAGAACCAGGGGCTGCTCGCGGCCGACCCGCGCTGGATGCCGGACGCCGGTGACATTCCCCTGGTGAAAAGTTCCTATCTCGACAACTGCAAGCAGCGCACCGTGGAGCAGGAAATCAACGCATTTCTGGCAGCGCCCCGCTGGGAAGCCGGTGCGGATTCCCAAGGCCGCGATTTCGTCAACATCCGCGGCGTGGTC
Source organism: Gammaproteobacteria bacterium (assembly GCA_028864905.1). Taxonomy (GTDB): domain Bacteria; phylum Pseudomonadota; class Gammaproteobacteria; order Natronospirales; family REEB76; genus REEB76. Next base: position 24,556 of record JAGWLP010000008.1, on the reverse strand, counting down.
ACCTACCAGGGAAGACCGACGGCGGCGGTATTCCAGTTCCTGATTGACGGCGACAAGCGCGGCTTCAAGTATCACGCTTTCACCATCAACGGAGTGCCGCAGACCATTTATGTCGCCGCACTCACGCTCATGGAGATGTGCGCGAGCGCCAACCGTGCGCCCATGACGCTTACGCCGCAGGACCCGGGCGCGCGATAATCGCCGCACCGCCGACAACATTCATGTTGCTTTCCGAAAACGAGACGCACGGATGTATGCCATGAAACACACAGTGGTCAGCGCAGCGCTGGTGATGGCCGCCGGACTGACGGCAGGTTGCGGCCAGTCCACGCCTGGTCAATCGCCCGCACACGCGCAATCCCCCGCCGCCTTGCTGAAGGCCGATCCGCAGTGGATACCGGATCCCGGTGTCGTCGCCCTGGTGAAAACCTCGTCCCTGAACGACTGCACGCAACGCAGCGTGGAACAGCAAGTGGACAGTTACCTCGCCGCACCGCGTTGGGAAGCCGGCGCGGATTCCGCCGGCCGTGATTTCGTCAATGTCAGCGGCATCGTCACCTATGGCGGCAAGCCTGCGATCGCGTTATTCCAGTTCCTGATTGACAAGGACAAGCGCGGCTTCAAGTATCACGCATTCGCCATCAACGGCGTGCTGCAACCCGCCTACGTGGCCGGCATGACGCTCAAGGAAATGTGCGGCAGTGCCATGCGCTCACCGCTGAAAATCACCAAGCTGCCGCCGGCGGTCACGCACTGACGCAACCGGCGTCGGCCGGATCGCAACTCGACACTTGCGTTCAACTACCGCGATACGGTTGCGCACAACTCCGCCGCCAGTTCCAGTTCGCAAGATACGCCCGGGCGAGCGCGGGCGCATTGCGGATGTAGAGCAGATTTTCGGCATTGTCATAGGCGGCCGCGTAGGTGAAATTGTAGGAACCGGTGATCACATCAGCGCTGTCGATGATCATCACCTTGTTGTGGGCGATGCGTACGGAGCCGTCAATCCACACCGGGATGCCTGCGGCGGCGATTACCGCCGCCACTGGTTTATGCTGCTCGAAGCTCTCGGTGTCGGTTTTGTCGAGGATCACCTCGACATCCACGCCCCGCGCCCGCGCGGCACCGAGCGCGCGCTGGATGCGCCGGTCGCTGAAACTGTGAGCCTGCACGCGAATACTGGTGCGCGCCGCGCCGATAGCCTTGAGAACCAGCGCTTCGCCCTCTCCGCCCGGCGAAAAATCCACCGCGGCCCGAGCTCCGGTCAGGATAATTGCCGTCTGCGATGGATGGGGAAGACCGCAGGATTCCTGCAGTACAAAATGGCCGGAAGGCTCGCGTGCCTGCGCCGGGGCGCCAACGCTGAGTGCTGTCAGCGCCGCCAGAAACAGCGCCCGCCCGGCGAGACCCATGCACTGCAGCCGCATACCCATACCCCCGGTTTCCGGTCCACGGCATGTGCCGACGCGACGCTGATTCCGCCGCGCAATTCCAAGCCACGGTGGTCCGGCGGACGCGTTCGCCCAATTCCAATCCTGCGTCCTGCGGTGGTTCGACACTAGCGCATGCGCCGTGCCACAATCGCGACCGCCACCGGGGCATGACATCAGGGACACGATGCCTCCGCTACTCCATTCCGCGCGTACCGCTGCCTGAAGCATGAACCCGACGCCTGCGGCTTTCAATGCGGCGGTCGCCAACTGTGTCGCGTACGGCGCGGACGGCCGCAAGGTCCGTGACCTCACGCTGGACGAGATCAGCGATTTCCTCGCGCAACCGGACGGCTTCGTCTGGTGCGTCGCAGCCCTACACTGCGGTGCGGCGCGCCTGCGAACAGACCCCCGAGCACCTGGCACTCGGCCCGAGCTATGCGATGTATGCGGTGCTGGATTTCATCGTGGACAACTATCTGCCGATCGTGCAGGCGTACCGGCAGGAACTGCTGAAACTGGAACACGCGGTGTTCACGCAACTCTCCAACCGCGACGTCACCCGCCGCCTGTACGACATGCAACGCGAACTGCTGACCCTGAAACTCGCGGCCGCACCGTTGCAGGACATTCTCAACCAGCTGGTACGGCTGCACCCAGATATGATCCGCGACGAAGTACGCCCGTATTTCCGCGACGTGCACGACCACGTGATGCGCAGCAGCGACGCGATCAACGCCATGCGCAAGATGCTGAACGCCGCCATGAGCGTCAACCTTTCGCTCATCAGCGTGCGCCAGAACGAGGTGGTCAAGCGTCTTGCCGGTTGGGCCGCGCTGCTCGCCGTACCCACGCTGCTCACCAGCTGGTACGGCATGAATTTCCACGACATGCCGGAACTCCGGGAACCCTGGGCTTATCCGCTGGTGATCGGCGTCACCGTGGTGGTGTGCGTGGTGCTGTTCATCGTGCTCAAGCGCGCCAAATGGCTGTGATCATCGATCCTGCCAGCGCCGGAAGATCAGGCTGGTATTGATGCCGCCGAAGGCAAAATTGTTGCTCATGATGTATGCGGCGGAAAAATTCCGTCCCTCACCGGTCAGGTAATCGAGTTCCGCACACTGCGGGTCCACGTTGTCCAGGTTGATCGTGGGTGCAAACCAGTCCGCGCGCATCATCTCGATGCTCAGCCACGCTTCCAGCGAACCGCAGGCACCCAGCGTGTGACCGAAATAACTCTTGAGCGAGCTCACCGGCATGCGTTTGCCGAATACCTGTTGGGTGGCGAAGGATTCGGCAATGTCGCCGCGTTCCGTGGCTGCCGCATGCGCGTTGACGTAGCCGATGGCTTGCGGCGCGAGGCCCGCATCTTCCAGCGCCAGTTGCATGACCACCGCCATGGTCTCGGTCTGCGGCTGGGTGATATGCGCGCCGTCCGCATTGCAGCCAAAACCCGCGACTTCCGCATAAATCGGCGCGCCGCGCTGCTGTGCGTGTTCCAGCTCTTCGAGAATCAGCGTGGCCGCGCCCTCGCCCACCACCAGGCCGTCGCGGTCGCGGTCGAAAGGCCGCGGTGTGGTGTGCGGTGCATCGTTGCGCGTGCTGGTGGCAAACAGCGTATCGAACACCGCGGTCGGTCCGATGCTCAGTTCCTCGGCGCCGCCCGCGATCATCACCGTCTGCTTGCCGGCGCGGATGGTCTCGTAGGCAAAGCCGATGGCCTGGCTACCGGAGGTGCAGGCACTGCTGGAGGGAATGATGCGCCCGGTGATGCCGAAGAACAGGCTGATGTTGACCGCGCCGGTGTGGCTCATCATCTGCACATAGGTATTGGACGTCACGCCACGCAAACTTCCGGTGGTTGCCATGCGACCAAACACCACCACCGGTTCCGCGCTGCCGGAACAGGCGCCGTACGCGATGCCGGTGCGGCCGGACTTGAGCACCGGGTGCTGCAACAGGCGCGCATCCGCCAGTGCCAGCTCGGTGGCGCGCGTGGACATGACCGCCACCGGCCCCATGCTGCGCATGCTCTTGCGGTTGTAGTGCGGCGGCAGTTCGTAGGACGCGACCGGCGCCGCCAGACGGGTGTTGAGATCCGCGTAGGCGTCCCACTCGGTCATGTGGCGCACGCCGGAACTGCGTGCGTGCAGACGCGCCGCGATGGCCGGCCAGTCATGACCGAGCGCGGTCAAGCCCCCCATGCCGGTCACCACTACACGCCGCGGCACTGCCCGCCTCCCGCGTGCCGGCCGCGCGCCCTGCCGGCACTCAAGCCGGCGCAGCCTGTGTGGCCAGCAGCTTCTCGATGATGCGCTGCACGTCCCCCACCGTGCGCACTTCCTTGAAATCCTCGGGACGCACCTTTTGACCGGTGATTTCCTGCAGCTTGATGATCATGTCCACCGCGTCGATGCTGTCCAGATCCAGATCCTCCTGCAGCCGCGCTTGCGGCGTGATTTTGGCCGGGTCGAGCTCGAACTGCTCCACCAGCGTGTTCTTGAGGGTCTGGAATACCTGTTGCGAATCCATACTGAGTTCCGGATTGTGGACTGGAGGGCGGCCGGGCGTGCAAGCATGCGCGGCACGACCCAAGACAGCGAGTATGTTAATGGTTCCCGCCGGAGGCGCAAACACCGGTTACCGGCCCGGCGTCGCCAACCTTGGGGATCACGCCACGGGTGGCGTCGAGCCGCGGGAAATTTGCAGCAATTCAGGGACCGTGACGCACTCGAACCCCCGCGCGCGCAGGCCGTCCAGAATCAAGCGCAGCGCCACTACACACTGTGGCCGCTGCCGGCCCGCCAAATCATGGCCGTCATGCAGTAGCACGATGTCGCCACCGCGAATTTTGCCCAGCACTCGCCGGGCGATGCGTTCCGGGTCTTTCAGCCTCGTGTCATGGCTGTGCAAAGACCAGGCCACCAACGTGAGCCCGCGCACCCATACAGCACGCGCCAGCTCCGGGCGTTTCAGTCCCACCGGCGGCCGGTACAGCCGTGACCGTTGGCCGCCATCCACGGCTGCGATCGCCTGATCACACTGTTCTATCTCCCGCAGGTGCCAGCCAAACAGGCGGAAGTTCTGCCAGCGCGAATGCCGCCAGGAATGATTGCCAAAGACGTGACCTTCGGCGAGCATGCGCCTCCCGAGTTGCGGCTGCACGGCCAGCGCTTTCCCGATCACAAAAAAGGTGGCGTGTGCCTGGTAGCGAGCGAGTACATCCAGAACCTGCGGCGTGACTACCGGGTCCGGTCCGTCGTCGAAGGTAAGTGCCACGCACCCGGCGCCGCGCGCGCCGTGGTTAACGGTCGGATAAAACAGGCTGGAGGATGGCCGCGCCATGCCGTCGGCTACCACACACACCAGCAGCGCGCCGGGAACCAGCAACACCAGCAGTGGCCAGCCCGAGGCGAACACCCCGGTTGCCGCAAACGCGATATACCCGAGCGCCACACGGTGCAGATTCCAGCGCAGCCAGCGCCAGCGTAAAACCGGTCGCGTGCGCGCCGCCGCAGCGGAAACGCTAGCCATTGCGTTTATCCGCACCGGCTAGCCGACCTGTGCCAGGACACATGACGCTGACTCCGCGCTGCGTATGGCCGTGCGCTCGAGCAGGTTCTCGGCAAACCAGTCGCCCATCGCGCTTCGGCGCCGGCATTCGATCCGCACCTCGTTGTCTGCACTCTGTACGACCGCCGCCAAATGCCAGCCGTGCACGGTTCGGGCATGCACGCAGTTCCAGTGAGCGGGAGGCGATGCGTGCACGCGCTGCGCGTGCAGATCAAATTCCGCGCCCTGCAGGACCTCCCACAGGCTGATGCCTGCGGCCTTGGCGAAGGCTTCCTTGAGAGTCCAGAGCGTGTAAAACCCGGTTTGGATTGCGGCCGGCTCGAGCGTACGCAAATACCGCGCTTCGGCGCGCGTGAACAGCCGCCCGGCCTGCCGGATGCAGGCACGCGGCCGAGACTGCTCGGCATCCACTCCAACCGGTACCGACGCGAGCGCCGCGACCAGCAAATTCCCGGAATGGCTCAGGCTGATGCGCACTGAGCCGCCGCCGTAGCGGACGGCGCCACGCGCATCGCTGCGCAATGCCGCTGCGTCCACCCGCGGCAGCTGGCGCGCGAGCGCGGCCAGCAGGAGCTCGCGCCCCGCAAGCCAGACCTGGCGGCGCCGCGCATGCCGGAACGCGCGATAGCGCGCCTGTTCCACAGGATGCAATGCGGGCAGCAATTCGCATTTGCGCCGCCCATGATCGGCATCCACGAAATCCGCGAGCGCTATCTGAACCGTAATGCTCACGTGTTTGGCTTGACCGGCCGGGTACTGCCAAGAACAATAGCACGCTCGCCAACCGGGAGTGAGCGCCCATGCGCATCCGCGTGCTGATTGCGGCGGCCGCCGCCGCCGGGCTCCTGCCGTGTGCACACGCGGACAATGCGCCGCCTGCCGCCGCCCAGACCACCCGCATCGAGTTGGGCATCGGCATCGCCGGTGCGCACTTCGCGGATTACCCGGGTGCCGCACGCTACTGGAACTTTCTGCTGCCGCTGCCCTACATCACCGTGCATTCCCCGCGCCTCGACGCCGACCGCAACGGGGTCACGGGAAAATTCCTCGACACCGAGCATTGGGCCATCGACGTGGATTTCAGCGCCTCGGTGCCGGTGGACTCGTCACGCGACGCGGTACGCAGCGGCATGCCGAACCTGGGCTGGATCGGCGAAGCCGGACCGGCGCTCAAATTCCGCACACAGCGCGATGAGCGTACCGGCCTGAGACTCGAAATTGCACTGCCGGTGCGCGCCGCGATCAGCACCGACGGCTGGGAGCTGCACCATCGCGGCTGGGTGAGCGAACCCTGGATCGAACTGTCGCGCGCATGGCGTGCCGGACAGCGTGAGTTTCACGCCGACCTCACGCTCTCGACGCTGTACGCCACCGGCGATTATTTCAATTACATCTACGGTGTGGCACCGCAATACACGACGGCCACGCGCCCGGCCTACGCCGCCGGCAGCGGCCGCGGCGGCTACCGCGTGTCCCTGGGCTTCGGCTGGCGGCAGGGCAACATGGTGTACGGTGCGTTTTACCGCTACATCAATCTGGGTGGCGCGAGTTTCAACGCCAGTCCGCTCGTCAGCCAGCGCCACCAGAATGCGTTCGGATTCATGGTGGCCTGGGTGATACGCAGTATTGATTATTGATGCCTCCCGGATTGCGCCGGGCAACGCCGCGCGTGCCCTACAATGCGCCCGGCATGACAGCATCACACCCGCAAGCACGCTGGTGGCAACAGGGCGCGTGGCTCAAGCGCCACTGGCCATACCGAGCCCCCGCCACGTTGCTGTACATGGCGGTATTTTTTCTCGGGTACTTCTGGCTGCTCCGCCACCCGCAGTTTCCGCTAACCCGCATGCCGCTCACGCGCATGGACCGATGGATCGCGTTCCAGCCCTGGAGCCTGGTGTTGTACGCCAGCCTGTGGGCCTATATAGCGCTGGTGCCGGCGCTGCTGCGCGCGCGCCGCGAGTTGCTGGCCTACGCATGGTCGGTTACCTGGGCAAGCCTGACCGGTTTCGGAATTTTCTTCTTCTGGCCGACGGCCGTGCCGCGGCCGGATATAGACTGGGCACGCTATCCTTCGGTGGCGTTTCTGAAATCGGTGGACGCTTCCGGCAACGCCTGCCCGTCATTGCACGTGGCATTCTCCGTGCTCACCTGCCTGTGGCTGGATCACTGGCTCAAACAGGTGCGGGCTCCGGCCTGGCCGCGCATCGCGAATCTCGCGTGGTTCCTGGCAATCGTGTATTCGACCCTGGCCACCAAACAACACGTGGCGCTGGATGTCGTCACGGGTGCAGCGCTTGGCGCGCTGGTCACGGTTCCCTTCCTGTATCGTCTGCGCGCAGGAAACATGCTTGCCTGCGCAGCGGAATACCCGTGAATGCAGTGTGCATCGGACCTGCGCGCTTGCGTGCCGCAAGAAGCGCAGACTAGAATGCCCCAGCCGCATACTCGGCTTGATTCACGAGGCGGCATTCGCATCTGTCAGGGCATGCAGCAAACCGGGGAAAACATCGGAGGTTTCGCCGTCAGCCGCTGGCACGCGTGGGCCCCGGGTATGGAACCCGTGGCCGACTGGGATGCCTGGCTTGCAGGTAAATCCACAGGCGCTGCGGACACGCAGCCGGACGTGAGTCAATTGCCGGCGCTGCTGCGCCGCCGCCTCGACCGCCTGGGACGCATGGCATTGCACACGGCTTGGCCATGCCTCGCTGGCCTGGGCGCGGCGCAATTCGTATTCGCCTCCCGCGATGGCTCACTGGCGCGCACACTTGAATTGCTGGCCGCGCTCGCTCATGACGAACCCTTGTCGCCCGCGATCTTCAGCGTGTCGGTACACAACGGCACCACGGGTCTGTGTTCGATCGCGCGCGGCGATCGCAGTGCCACCACGGCGGTGGCCGCCGGCCGCGACTCGCTCGCCATGGGTTTGCTGGAAGCGGCCTGCCAGGTGAGCGCGGGCGCGGAGCACGTGGTGATGTGCTACGCCGACCAGAACCTGCCGCCGCCCTACGACACGGCGCCGGGACGCGGCATGCAACACCAGCCGTTTTCCATCTCGCTGCTCCTCGAACCCGCCACACCGGAACGCGAGAGCTGCCGGTTGATCCCGTCCGTCCAACCCGCGGCGGAAAACCCGGAGGCAGCATTGCTGCGGTTCCTTACCGAGCACACCGCGAGCGCGATCATCGGCGCAGAACAAGGCTGGCGCCTCGAAAGGAGCACGCGTGCTGGCCAGACTTGACTGCTGGCGCCGTGCGCTGGGGACCGGCCTGTGCATTGCGATCTACGCTGGCCTGAGCCTCATCGCCAGCTTCACCCTGCTGCCGCTGCTGCAACTCTGGCCCGGCAGTGCGGCGCAGCGCCAACACCGCGTGCGCCGTGTGGTAAGCGGTTCGTTCCGGATGTTGCTCGCTTTCGTTGCCGGCCTGGGCGTGGGGCGCGTGGAGGTGCAGGGCCGCGAATGGCTGGAGCATGCCGAAGGTAAATTGCTGATTGCCACGCACCCGATGTACCTGGACATGGTGGCGCTGCTCGCGCTGCTGCCGCAGGCCGATTGCGTGGTAAAGGGCGCGATGTTGCGCAACCCCATGTACCGGCGTTTTGTCGCAGCCGCCGGCTATATCAGCAATGCCGATCCCGCACGCCTCGCGGAGGAGTGCGTGCAGGCCCTGCAGCACGGCCGCACGCTGGTGATGTTTCCGGAAGGCACACGCACCGAGCCCGGACAGGACTGGCACTTCCGGCGCGGCGCCGCCCAGGTGGCGGTGCGCAGCGGCTGCCAGATCCTGCCGGTGCTGATCTACTGCGACCCGCCGGCGCTGTTCAAGAGCAAGCCCTGGCACCAGGCGCCGCACCGGTCATGGCGCTTGCTGGTAAAGTTTTATCCGCCGCAGGCACTGGATGCGCTGGGCGTGCAGCCGGGCCTGCCGCATGCGGTGGCCGCGCGCCGTTTGAACCGCAATCTGGAGAATTTCTTCAAGCAGCAACTGGCAGCCCATGAACAACCTGATCGAAGAACTGCAGCAGCTCATCATCACCTCGCTCGATCTTGAGGACATGAGCCCCACGGACATAGACCCGCACGCGCCGCTGTTCGGCGACGGCCTGGGGCTCGATTCCATCGACGCGCTGGAACTCGGGGTCGCGGTGCAGAAGAAATATCACGTCAAACTCGACGCCAGCTCCGCCGACACGCGCCAGCATTTCCACTCGGTGGAAAACCTGGCGAAGTTCATCGCAGCACAACGCGGCACCTGAGCAGCGCTGCGCTCCACAGACGCACATGCGCAACGTCACTTCCGCGCGCCCTGTGGCCGTCAGCGAGCACGCGGCACTGGATCACTCGGCGTTCTGGCAGCGTGTGCACGCCTTGCGCGCAGCGCTCGCGTCGCACCCGGCACGGCGCGTCGCGCTGGTGTGCGATGACAGCAGCTGGTTTGCGGCCGGGATGCTGGCGCTGGCCCATACCGGGCGCATTTGCGTGGTGCCGCAAGCACCACAAGCCGGCAGTATTACGGCGAGCGGCGCGCACGTGGACGCGGTGCTCACCGACCGACCGGCGGAGTTCAGTGAATTTGCCACGCTCGCGATCGGCGACATACTGCCGGCTGGCGACGGCGCGGCCAGCCTGCCGGACGACGACATCTGCATCGAGTGCTACACCTCCGGCTCCGCGGGCATGCCGAAATGCGTGCGCAAGACTTTCGGACAACTGCGTCGCGAAGTCGCCACCCTCGAGCAGCAATGGGGCCAACAGCTCGGCGATGCGCTGGTGCTCGGCACCATTCCGCACTACCACCTGTACGGCACCCTGGTGCGCGTATTGTGGCCGCTGCTGGCGGGACGCACGTTCGTGACGCATACCTGCGCGCAACCCGCGGAGTTGCGCCGCTGGGCCGCGCAGTACCGCTGCGTCATCGTCAGCAGTCCGGCGTTTCTGCAGCGCATCGCGGCGCCGGCGGAATTGCCGCCCGCGGCACAGGTGGCTGCGGTGTTCAGCTCGGGCGCGCCGCTCGCCGACAGTTGCGCCGAACGCCTGCAACGCGATTGGGGGCACGCGCCCATCGAGATTTACGGCAGCACCGAAACCGGCGGCGTCGCGTGGCGCGCCTGGTCGGGCAGCGCCGAGCGTCCCTACTGGCGGCTGCTGCCCTCGGTGCAAACCGAGCTGCGCGCGGAGCCGGCCGGCCTGCGACTGTGGGTCAAGTCCGGATTCACCTGGCAGTCCGGCTGGATGGCCACCGGCGATCTCGCGCATCTGCATGCCGATGGCCGGTTCACACTTTTGGGCCGCGCCGATGACGTGGTGAAACTCGAGGACAAGCGCGTGTCGCTGAGCGAAATGCGCACGCGTCTCCTGGCGCATGCCTGGGTCGCAAACGTGCGCCTGCTGCTGCTCGCCGGACCGCGCCGCAGCATCGGTGCAGTGGTGATCCTGAATGCCGCGGGCCGCACACAGCTTGCGGCGGACGGCAAACTTGCGATCAGCCGCGAACTGCGCAACTGGCTGCGCCGCAGTTACGAACCGGTGCTGCTGCCGCGCAAGTGGAGATTTCCGGACACGCTGCCGGATAACGACATGGGCAAAGTCGAGCACGCCAGCCTGCAACAACTGTTCGCGCGGCGCGCATGAACGCTCTGCCCAAGGTTCTCGCCCGGCGCACGCGGCCCGGCGGCATCGAACTCGAGATCCTGGTGGCGGAGGTCAATCCCTGGTTCGCGGGCCATTTCCCCGGGCATCCGATCCTGCCGGGCGTGGCGCAGATCGCCTGGGCCGTGCACTACGGCGCGGAGTTGTACGCCGGCACTCCGACACAGCCCGGCCTCGAACAGGTGAAATTCAAGCGCCCGATTCTGCCCGGCACGCGCCTCACGCTGCGCCTGACGCGTGCGGCGGATAGCGCACGCCTGCGTTACGAGTACCGCGACGCCGGGCAAAGCTACTCGAGCGGCGTACTGGATTTCCGGAGGCGCGCATGAATTTCAATCCCTGCGCGGTCATCCCGGTGTTCAATCACCATGCGAGTCTCGGCGCCATCGTCGCGGCCCTGCGCGCCCACGGCTTGCCCGTGATCCTGGTGGACGACGGCAGCGATGCGCTCACCAAGCAGGCGCTCGCGCACATTACCGCCGACGATCCACAAGTTGAGTGCCTGGCACTGGCGCGCAACCGCGGCAAGGGCGTCGCGGCCATGACCGGCATGGCGCACGCCGGTGAATGCGGCTTTACGCATGCGCTGTACGTGGATGCCGACGGCCAGCATGACCTGGCCGACATCCCGGCGCTCTTGACGCTCGCCGAGCGCCATCCGCAGCATCTGGTCTCGGGACTGCCGCGTTACGACGCAAGCGTGCCGGCAGTGCGCTTCTACGGCCGCTACCTCACGCATGCCCTCGTGTGGCTGCACACGCTGTCGTTCACGCTGCGCGACTCGATGTGCGGCCTGCGCGTGTACCCGGTCGCCCCGAGCCTGGCACTGGCGGCACGCGTGCGCATCGGCGCGCGCATGGATTTCGACACCGACATCATGACGCGCCTGTACTGGGCGGGCACCGAAAGCCTGTTCCTGCCCACGCGCGTGCGCTACCCCGCGGACGGCATCTCGCATTTCCGCATGCTGCGCGACAACGCGCGCATGGCCTGGCTGCACCTGCGTCTGTTTCCCGGCATGCTGGCGCGCAGCCCCGCGCTGCTGCGGCGCAACCATGCGCGGCGGCGCGCGCGCCACTGGGCGCGCATCGGCGAACGCGGCAGCCTGGGCGGCGTGCGTTTCCTCGGATTTCTGGACCGGATGCTCGGCCGGTGGCTGACGCTGGCGGTGCTCTATCCGGTAACCGCGTATTTCTTCGTCACGCATGCACACGCGCGCCGCGCGTCGCGCGCATTCCTTGCCGCCGCGGGCGCTCCGACATCGCTGGCACGGCGCTTCCGCCATTTCCTGAATTTTTCCGAGTGCATCCTCGACAAGGTTGCCGCCTGGCGGAATCCCGCGCGCGTGCAGGTGGATTTCCCCGGGCTGCCGCAACTCCAGGCCGCACTTGCACCGGGGCGCGGCGTGCTGCTCTTGAGTGCGCATCTCGGCAACATCGAAGCGGCGCGCGCACTCGGCACGCGCGTGGCCGGCCTGCGCATCAACGCGCTGGTGTATTCCGGCAATGCGCGCAAACTCGGCGCCGCCCTGACCGGGACCAGCGATGCCTACGGCGCGCGCCTGCTGGAAGTGGATCGCATCGGTCCGGAAACCGCACTGCTGCTGCGGGAAAAAATCGCGGCGGGTGAAGTAGTGGTGATCGTCGGCGACCGCACGCCAGTCACGTCCGACAGCCCGGTGGTCAGTGCACCGTTCTTCGGCCGGCCGGCACGCTTTGCGCTGGGTCCGTATGTGCTGGCGCACGTGCTGGAATGCCCGGTGTACCTGATGTTCTGCCTGCGCCAGGGTCCGGGGTATCGCGTGTACTTCGAGCCCTTTGCTGCGCGCATCCGGCTGCCGCGCCGGGGGCGCGAGGCCGCGGCACAAGCCTGGGCTGGCCGTTATGCCGCGCGCCTCGCCGATTATGCCGGCCGATTTCCGCTACAGTGGTACAACTTTTTTGATTTCTGGGCGGGCGGCGAAAGCGTGCCTATCCCAGCCCCCAGCCACGGCAAGCCAACCAAGACCCATGCGCAACCTGGAAAACTACCCGTTTGAACCCCCGGTGACGGTCGGCGGCCGGCGCCTCGCGCTGCGCGAGGTCTGCGCCGTGGCCCGCGGCACGCCACTGGCGCTGGACTCCAGCCCGGCATTTCAGCAGCGCATCCGGCGTGGTGCCAAGGTGCTGGCGGACTGCATTGCGGCCGGCATCCAGGTTTACGGCGTGACCACCGGTTACGGGGATTCCTGCACCGTGCCGGTACCGGCGTCGGTGTTGCAGCAACTGCCCGTGCATCTGGTGCGTTACCACGGCTGCGGCCTGGGCGCGCATTTCGACGAACCGACCACCGTCGCCATCATGGCGACGCGTCTCAATTCGCTCGCCATGGGTTTCTCCGGCGTGCGCCTCGACGTGTTGACCCAGCTGACGTCCATGATCCAGCAGCGCATCGCACCGCTGATTCCGGAGGAAGGTTCGGTGGGCGCGAGCGGCGACCTGACGCCGCTGTCCTACGTGGCCGCGACCATGATCGGGGAGCGCGAAGTGCGCTATCAGGGCAACATATGCACGGCCGCGCAGGCGCTGCATGCCGCGCATCTTGCGCCGCTCACGCTCATGCCCAAGGAGGGTCTGGCGCTCATGAACGGCACCGCGGTCATGACCGCGCTCGCCTGCCTCGGCTGGGAACGCGCCGAATATCTCCTGCGCCTCGCCACGCGCGTCACCGCCATGGTGGGCATTGCGCTCGGCAGCGATCCCAGACATTTCGCGCCCGGCCTGTTCGCAGTCAAGCCGCACGCGGGTCAGCAACAAATCGCCGCCTGGATATTTGCCGACATGGGCGCCACCAGCCAGGACAGTCCGCTGCGCATCCAGGAGCGCTACTCCATCCGCTGCGCGCCGCACGTGATCGGCGTGCTCGCGGACGCGCTCGGCTGGATGCAGCGCGACATCGAGAATGAACTCAACAGCGCCAATGACAATCCCATCGTGGACCCGGAGAGCGGCGAGATTTACCACGGCGGACATTTTTACGGCGGCCACATCGCGTTCGTGGCCGACAGCCTGAAAAACGCCGTGGCCAACATTGCGGACCTGCTCGATCGCCAGCTCGCGCTGCTCGTGGACACGCGCTTCAACAACGGCCTGCCCAGCAACCTGTCGGGTGCCAGCGAAGCGCGCGCCAGTCTCAATCACGGCTTCAAGGCCGTGCAGATCGCGGTCTCCGCCTGGACCGCGGAAGCGCTGAAACTCAGCATGCCGGCGAGCGTGTTCTCGCGCTCCACCGAATGCCACAACCAGGACAAGGTGAGCATGGGCACGATCGCGGCGCGCGATGCGCTGCGCGTGCTCACGCTCGTCGAACAGGTGGCGGCGGCGTGTCTGGCAGCCGCGGCCCAGGCCATGGAAATCCGCCGGCGCCGCGGCAATCGTCCGCCGCGCCACATGCCGGCTGCGATGCTCGCGATGCTCGACGACGTGCTCTCGGTGTGCGCCTACGTCGAGGAAGACCGGCCGCTGGAGGCGGAACTGCGGCAGTTGTGCGTCGCCATCAGTGAGCGCCGCTGGACGCTGTACGGGTAGCCGGCGGTGGGCAACGCAGTGCTCACGGCACAGGTCGGGATCGAGGTGCCGTTCCAGGATGTGGATCTCATGCAGGTGGTATGGCACGGGAATTATTTCCGCTATTTCGAAACCGCGCGTGCGGCGCTGCTGCGCAAGATCAATTACGACTATCCCGAGATGCAGGCCTCGGGGTATTTGTGGCCGATCGTCGAACTCAAGGCGCGCTTCGTCCAGCCCATGCGTTATGCGCAGCACATCCGGGTGCACGCCGATTTGCTGGAATGGGAGAACCGCCTGAAGATCGCCTACCGCGTGGCAGACACGGTGAGCGACAAACGCCTGAGCAGCGGTTACACCATCCAGTGTGCGGTGGATGTGCGCAGCGGCGAACTGCAGCTGGTGAGCCCGCCGGTATTGCGCGCGCGCCTCAAGGATTACTTGTGAAATTCCGCATGCCCGTGTTCGCAGCCTTGTGCCTGCTTGCGGCCAGTGCCGTGCCTGCGGCCACCACGCCGCGCATCCCGGTCGCCTTCAGCGCGCGCTTCGTGGAAACCCGCAGCTTGCCGGGATTCGACACCCCGTTGGTCAGTCACGGCGTGCTGAGCGTGGATGCGACCCGGGGTTTCCGCTGGGAAATCACCGCGCCTTACCATTATGTGTTCGAGATGAACGGCGGGGAGGCGCGGGAACAACTGCCGGACGGCAGCGTGCGCCAACTCGATCCCGCACAGGCGCCGTGGCTCGCGGCCGTGGAGCAGATTTTCGTGGGCGCACTGTCGGGGAACATGGCGCAGTTGCAGCGCTATTTCGACGTGCACGTGCAGCCGCTGGCCCAGGGCCAGCGCGTCACGCTCACGCCCAGGCCCGGGCCCCTGAGCCGGGCGATTGCAGGCATCGAAGTCGTGGAAAGCGCGCCCGGCCGGCCCGAGCAGATTGACATTCGCGAAACCTCCGGCGGCAGCCTGCAGCTGCGCTTCACGCCCACCGGCCCGCCGCCCACGGCGCCGTGAATACGCGCCTGGCCAGCGTCGCGCGCTGCACCCTCTGGCTCGCGTCCCTCGCCGTGCTGTGCGCATTCGCCTGGCTGCGGCTCGACATGCAACAGCCGATCAACACCGATATCCTGGCCGCCCTGCCGGCGCAGCAGGAATCCCCTGCGCTGCGCGTAGCCAACCAGCGCAGCCGCGACGCCTTCATCAATGAATTGCTGATCCTGGTAAGCGGCGCGGACGCGCCCGCGACCCGCGCGGCCGCGCTCGCCGCCCACGCGGCGCTCCTGCAGGCCGGCCTGCATGCGGAAAACACCGGCCAGACGCTGCAGCAACTGCTGGCGGTCTATGAGGCGCATCACTTTGCCATGCTCGATGCCGCCCAGACCGCACGCCTCACCCGCGGCGGTGCGCAGGCACTCGCCACGGATGTAGCCGTGTCGCTCGCAAGCCCCGCCGGCCTGACCAGCAGTTTCGATGCGGACCCCGGTGGTTATCTCAGCGGATTTCTCAGCCAGCTGCCGCGGCCCTACCCCGCGTTTCTGCCCGACGGGCCGCTGCTCACGGCGCTGCGCAATGGGCGGCGCGATTTCCTGCTGCGCGTGCAGGTAGGCGCTTCCGGTTTCTCTCAAGCCGGCGCGGCACTCGCAGTGCATGCGGTGGATGCGGCGCGCAACGCGGTGCGTCAAACCTGCAGCACTTGCCAGTTCCAGGCCACGGGCGCACCGCTGTTCGCGGAAGCCGCGCGCCGCGAAGCGCAACGCGAAACCCTGTGGCTGAGCGTGAGTTCCACCGTACTCATCATGCTGCTCATTGCCTGGGTGTTCCGCAGCCTTGCACCGCACCTGCTCGCCGCGCTGCAGCTCGCCGCCAGTGTGCTCGCGGCCAGCGCCGCGGTAATTGTCTGGTTTGGTTCCATCCAGATTCTCACCCTGGTGTTCGGCACCACCCTGCTCGGCATCGCCATTGATTACGCGTTCCTGTATTTCGCGGAATACTGGTTCGGCGAAAGCGCGCCGCCGGCGGTATGGCGCCGGGTGCGACCGGGCCTGCTCATGGGCCTGCTGACCGGAGTGGTGGCATTCGCCTTCCTGCTGCTCGCGGGCTTTCCAGCCCTGACGCAGATTGCAGTATTTTCCGTGGCGGGCCTGCTGGAAGCCGGACTGGTGGTGGCGCTCATATTTCCGCTGACGCTCAAGCGCAACCCGCGCGTGGCGGCCCACGCCGCCGTGCGCTGGCCTCAGCAATTCATCCAGGCGGGCTGCCGCCCGTCGCGCTGGCGTTATGTGCTGCCCGCGATTGCCTTGCTGCTTTGCATTCCCGGCTGGCTGCGGCTGCAGACCAGCGACGACGTGCGCGAGCTGCAACACCTGCCGACGGGACTGCTGCACACCGATGCCGAGATCCGCAACACGCTCGGTGAAGTTCCGCCGCTGGGATTTTTCCTGATTGCGGGCGGCGATCTCGAGCAGGCGCTCGCGCGCGAACAGGCCCTGTTTGCAACGCTCGGCGAGCGCGTGCCGTCGGCAACGCCGCTCGGCCTGTCGCGCTTCCTGCCGTCCGATGCGCAACAGCAGGCGAGTCTCGCGGCCTGGAGCCACGCGCTCGCAGCGCCGGCCGTATTGCAGGCGGCCTTCAAAAATCTCGGCCTGCCGCCGGCACTCGCTGCGCGTCTCGAGGCGCAATGGCGCAGCGCAGTGCGCCAGCCTCTGGATGCCGCACAACTGTTCACTGCCGCGCCCGACTTGCAGCATCTGGTAATTCCGACCTCCACCAGCGTAGCGCTGCTGGCCACCGTCACCGGCCACGGCCCGCTGGATTCCGCGACCCTGGAGCAAGCCGCAGCGTCCACGCCCGGCACCGAGTTCGTGCAGCCGCTGGCACGCGTGACCGAAACTTTTCACCGCATCCGGGTGCGCGCCACCTGGCTCGTGGTCATCGGCTATCTGGTGATATTCGCGCTGCTGCTGTGGCGCTACGGCCGGCGCGAAGCGTTGCGCATGCTGTTTCCGCCGCTGCTCGCGCTCGGCATCACGCTGGGCGCGCTCGGCTGGCTGCGTGAGCCGCTCAACATTTTCGTGGTGGTGGCGTTGATCCTGATTCTGGGTCTGGGGCGCGATTACAGCGTGTTCCTGCGCGAAGGCGGCACCCGCCAGCATTCGCCGGCACTCGCCGTGACGCTCTCGGCGATCACCATGCTGTTTTCCTTCGGCCTGCTCGCGGTCAGCCGCATTCCCGCGCTGCACGCCTTCGGTCTGGCGACGCTCATCGGCATACTCGCAAGCTATTTGAGCGCGCCGCTGTCCCTGCCGCCCACCAGACGAGAAAGCGCATGAAAGGCCAAGCCCTGTTGCTGATTGGCGCGCTGGGCCTGGTCGCGGGATGCGCCAGTGTGCCACTGGCGCCGGGCTGCACGCGCCTCGGGCACAATGGCGTGTTCTGCGCGCTGCCGCCTGCCGCCCTGCCGGCGGTAAGCGCGAGCCATCTGGTCACGGTCACACACGCGGGCCAGTCGCAGACCTTCCTCGGCCGCCTGCAGATCGACGCGCACCACCTGCGGCTCGCGGGCCTGAGCCTGTTTGGCACCGCGCTGTTCAATCTCGATTACGACGGCCAGCAGCTCACCAGCCACAGTGCCGCGGAAAACCTGCGCCCGGACCTCCTGCTCACCATGCTGGAACTGACCGTGGCACCGGCAGAGGCATTGCCGCCGCAGTTGCATGATCTCAGCTTGACCGTGAGCGCGGCCGGCGACCGGCAGGTGCGCGAGCTGTGGAACCAGGGCCGGCTGATCGCGCGCATCGAGAAAACCCACGGTCCGCTGAACAAGGCGCACATCAGCATCGTGATCCCAGTCGCCAAACTGTCGCTGCAGCTCACGCCGCTTGCGGCTGCGGGAGGAACGCCATGACGCGCGTGTATCTGCACGCACTCGGCATCCTCAATGCGCTCGGCAACGACGCGGCGAGCGTGCGCCGCGGTCTGTACAAGGGCTCCACCGCCGGCATGCGGGTGCGCGACGACTTCATTCCCGGCCGCACGGTGCATGTGGGCGCGGTACACGCGGATCTGCCGCGCATCGAAGCGCAATGGTCGGAATACAATTCGCGCAACAACCGCATACTGAGCGCGGCCATCGGGCAAATCCGCCCGCAGCTGGATGCGGCCATCGCCAAATTCGGTGCAGCGCGCATCGGCATCGTGCTCGGCACCGGCACCTCCGGCATCACCGAGGGCGAACAGGCCTACGCCCATTATCTGCGCCACGGCGCGTTCCCCGCCGCTTACGATTACCGCCAGCAGGAAATCAGCGGACCGAGCGAATACCTGCGCCATGCACTTTCTGTACGCGGTCCCGCGTGGACGGTCTCGACCGCCTGCACCTCGAGCGCCAAGGCGTTCGCGTCCGCGCGCCGCCTGCTGCGTGCCGGCGTGTGCGACGCGGTGGTGAGCGGTGGCGTGGATTCGCTTTGCCGGCTCACGCTCAACGGTTTCGCCGCGCTGGAGTCCGTGGCACGCGGGCTGTGCAACCCGTTCAGCCGGAATCGCGATGGCATCAACATCGGCGAGGGCGCGGCGGTATTTTTGCTGAGCCGCGAACCCGGGCCGGTGTGCGTACTCGGAGTCGGCGAATCTTCCGACGCCTGGCACATCTCCGCGCCCGATCCGCAGGGGCGCGGTGCGGAACTCGCGATGCGCGCGGCGCTGGCGGAAGCCGGCGTGCATGCGGCCGCGGTGGATTACCTCAATCTGCACGGCACCGCCACCGTGCAGAACGATCTCGTCGAAAGCCACGCGGTGGCGCGCGTGTTCGGCACCGATACGCCGTGCAGTTCCACCAAGCCGCTCGTGGGCCACATGCTGGGCGCGGCCGGCGCCACTGAACTTGCATTTTGCTGGATGCTGCTGACCGAACCGGCGGCCGCACCGCTACCGCCGCACGTCTGGGACGGCGCCGCCGACCCGGCGCTGGCGCCGCTCCGGCTGTGTCGCGCCGTAGACGCGGCGCAACATTGCCGCATCGCGGCCAGCAATTCCTTCGCCTTTGGCGGCAGCAACATCTGCGTGCTGCTGGGACGCGGCTGATGCGCGGCGCGTTTCCATCCGTGGCCGAACTGCTGCCGCATCGCGGGCGCGCGGTGATGCTGGACGCAGTGCTGGAACATTCCGCGGACCACACGGTGGCGCGGGTGTGCATCGCGCGCACCCACCCGCTGTTTGTCACCGGACACGGTGTGCCCGTGTGGGCGGGGATCGAATTCATGGCGCAGGCGGCGGCCGCGCATGCCGGCCTGAACAACCGGCGCGCCGGCGGCGCGCCGCACATCGGTATGCTGCTCGGCACGCGCCGCTATCAGGCGCACACCGACTACTTTGCCGAGAACATGCAGCTGGAGGTGCGCGCGGAGCGCGAATTCGGCGACAGCCAGGGCGTGGGCGCATGCCGCTGCCGCATCTCGCATAATGGACAAACCCTGGCGAGCGCCACTCTCATCGTCGTCGAAACCAGCGAGGCCTTGGCGCCATGAGCATGCACAAACGCGTTTTGATCACGGGTGCGAGCGGCGGCATCGGCAACGCCATCGCGCGCGCGCTGGCGGCGAGCGGATTCCGGCTTGGCCTGCATTACCACAGCAACGCCGCCAAGGCGGAACAGCTCGTGCAGGAACTCGGCGCGGCCGGCGCTGCGGCACATTGCCTGGAATTCGACGCCAGCAACCGCGAAGCTACGCGCCGCGCGCTCGCGGCGGACCTGGAAAAGCACGGCGCTTATTGGGGCGTGGTGTGCAACGCCGGCATCACCGCCGACAACACCTTCGCCGCCATGCCGGGCGAGGATTGGGACCGCGTGCTGGCCACGAACCTCGACAGCTTCTACAACGTCCTGCAGCCGCTGGTGATGCCGCTGGTGCGCATGCGCAGCGGCGGGCGCATTGTGACCATCGCCTCGGTCGCGGGGCAGATGGGCAACCGCGGGCAGACCAATTACAGCGCGGCCAAGGCCGGGGTGATCGGCGCCAGCAAGGCGCTGGCCGTGGAACTCGCGAGTCGCGGCATCACCGTGAACTGCGTGGCGCCCGGCCTGATTGAAACCGACATGCTGCACGGCGCGCCGGTGGCGGAAATTCTCAAGCAGATTCCGTTGGGACGCCTGGGTCAGCCGCAGGAAGTCGCGGCACTGGTGGCGTTCCTGTTCTCGGATGCCGCCGCCTACATCACCCGCCAGGTGATCGCGGTCAACGGGGGCATGCTCTGAACCTTGAACATCGCGTGCCGGCCGATGACCGCTGCCCGCAGCGGAACTGTTGCCGGATTCAGCGGTTTGACCTTGCAGAGCCTGTGGGAAAATAATGCACCACAGACTTTGGCGTCCACGGACAGGGCTCTACACACTGGGAGACAAGCACCATGAAAATCGCGATGCTCATTGCCGCGCTCGCCTGCGCGCTGTTGCTGACCGGCTGCATACCGGTACCGCTGCAGAACTACGACAACATGCCGGCGGTCGGCTTCGAGAATCAGCCGCTCGACATGAAACAGCTGGAGCGCGCGATTTATGTCGGCGCCTACAACGAGGGCTGGACCGCCGTGACCGTGACGCCTGGCCACATCGTAGCCACGCACGTCGAGACGCCACGCAGCGTGAGCGTGGACATACTCTATGATGCCCACACTTACAGCATCCACTACAAAAGCACTCAGGACATGAATTACGACGCGGCCACCGGCAAGATTGATCCGCGTTACAACCGCTGGACTGCGGACCTGAGGGATTCCATCAACGCCGCCATGCGAACCATGTGCAACCCGCAGTCGGCGTGTGTCCCGCAATAGTCGCCGTAGCGCGCGGCATCGGCTGCAAGGTGTGCACGGATGATTATTCAGCCGAAAGTGTGGGGCTTCATCTGCACCACGGCGCACCCGCTGGGCTGCGAACTCAACGTGCGCGACCAAGTCGCGCGCGCGCGCAAAGCCCCGGGGCAGGCGAGCGTGCCGAAAACCGCGCTCATCATCGGCGCCTCCACCGGTTACGGCCTGGCGGCGCGCATCACCGCGGCCTTTGTCTACGGCGCCGCGACCCTGGGCGTGTTCCTGGAAAAGCCCGGACGCGTCACCAAGTCCGCGAGCGCCGGCTGGTACAACGCGGCGGCGTTCCATCAGTTCGCGACGCGCGCCGGCCTGCCTTGTGTGTCCATCAACGGCGATGCCTTCGCCGCCGCCACGCGCGCCCGCGCGATTGACGCCATCAAGCGTGAACTGGGCGGTCAGGTGGATCTCGTGATTTATTCACTCGCCGCGCCGCTGCGCCGGCTGCCGGATGCGGGCCCCGCGCGCACCGCGCTCAAGCCCATCGGTGCGCCGTTCACCGCCAAGACCATCGACACCGACCATGACACGGTGATCGAGCTCACCGTGCCGCCCGCGAGTGCGGAGGAAATCCGCGCCACCGTCGCGGTGATGGGCGGCGAGAACTGGAGCCAGTGGCTCGCCGCGCTGGACGCGGCCGGTGT
This sequence comes from Gammaproteobacteria bacterium, assembly GCA_028864905.1. Taxonomy (GTDB): domain Bacteria; phylum Pseudomonadota; class Gammaproteobacteria; order Natronospirales; family REEB76; genus REEB76. Next base: position 2,854 of record JAGWLP010000008.1, on the reverse strand, counting down.
GCTCGCCCCCGACGCCACCACCGTGGCGTACAGCTACATCGGACCGGAGATCACCTGGCCGATCTATTGGCATGGCACGCTGGGGCGCGCCAAAAAGGACCTGGAAGACACCGCGCGCGCACTGCGCACACAGTACGCAGCGCGCGGACTCAAGGCCGGTGTCGCCATCATGAAATCCGCGGTGACCCAGGCAAGCGCGGCGATCCCGGCCATGCCGCTGTACCTGTCGGTGGTGCAGCGCGCACTGCGCTCCCGGGAGCTGGCCGAGGATTGTCTCGCGCAACAGCAACGCCTGTTTCAGGATTTCCTCTACCGTGCCGACAGCCAGGCACCGGTGGATGACGGACACGGCCGCTGGCGGCTGGATGACCGCGAGCTGCGCAGCGACGTACAGGAGGCCTGCCTGGAACTGTGGCCGCAGATCACCACGGCGAATCTGTGGGAGCTGACCGACTACGCACATTACAAGCGCGAGTTCCTGCGGCTGTTCGGCTTCGCGCGCACCGACGTCAACTACCAGGACGAAGTCGAGGCACGCCGGGAGTTTCCCTGTGTCAGCTGTGAATGAATGCGGCCGGGCGCGTGCGCCGTTGCTGTCTTTCGTTGATTATCGCGGATGGAATCTTGGCCGTCAGTCTTGCAAGCTGACCACGGCAACGGGTTCATCCGGGCGCATGCGCGGTGCGCATGCCGGCAGCCGCCGCGTTGCGCGGCGCGATTTCTTCATTCAATCTCCGCAGCAGCGGCAGCAACTCCGAATGCACATCGTGTTTGGCAATGTAGGCATCCACGCCTACAAGCAATGCGCCTTCGCGGTACTCGGGCTCGTCGAACATTGACATCATCACCACGCGCGGCGGTGACGGCAGTCGTTTGAGGCTGTGGGTCAGATCCAGGCCATTCATGCAAGGCATGGCCAAATCCGATATCACCACATCCGGTTCGAGTTCGCGCGCCAGCTTCAAGCCTTCGACCCCGCCGGTCGCACGGCCCACCACCTCGACTGCTGGATTGTGCGCCAGCTCCGCCCCCAGCGTCTCGAGAAACAGCACATTGTCGTCTATCAGAATCACGCGCATGTTTGCCTCCACTCGGCCGGCGCAGAGGCCACGTTCGCCCTCAGGCGCTCCGATGGCCTGCGCCGCCATCGGATGCATTCTTCCGTGACTCAAAGTTTAACGTCCGAATACAGGCAAACCATCGGAAAATCCCCTAACGGGTTCAGTTTCACTCCCGGAAAATCCCGTGATTTCCCCCGCCCGCTGGCGCGCACCGCTTAGTCCACCGTGCCAGCGCGGATTACCACGGTGTTTCGGTTTGACGCGCGCCGGCGTCAACGACCCGCACGACCTGCGGGTGCGCCGGGAGTTTGCCTGTCTAAATTTATGATTGACTGCGCCGGCAGACCGGTCCCCGCCGGATTCACTGCGAATCCGGCGGGCGCAACTTCTGCAGTTACCGCCTCAGGACAGGCAAATCAGCGGTGGTATGCGGGCACCTGTATGCTGCTTAGACCGGCGCCGCGAGTGCGTTGCGGCAGGGCATCCCGATGCATTTGCCGCAGCAGGGGTAGCAGTTCGGAATACACTTTGGGCTTTGCAATGTACGCGTCCGCGCCCATGAGCATCGCGCCTTCGCGATATTCAGGCTCGTCATACAGCGCCAGCACCACCACACGTGGCGCCGGTATCAGTTGCTTGAGCTCATGGGTCAGTTCCAGCCCATTCATGCCAGGCATGGCCTGATCCACGATTACCACCTCCGGCTGCAGTTCGGTCGCCAGTCGCAAACCGTCCGCTCCGCTGCGGGCGCGTGCCACAATTTGCACTGCGGGAATGAGCTTCAACTGCGTCGCCAGCGCCTCCAGAAACGAGGCATCGTCATCTACCAGAATTGCACGCATGTCAACCTCCGATTCAGCGGGTGCATATGCCATGGTTGCCGTCAAACGGGTCCGTGGTCCGCACCACCATCTCATGTGCTTTTTCGCCGCGCCCAGTGTGTAGCCCCGGGCACTGGCAGGCCATCGGAAAAATCCTATCAGGCTCAGCCCCAAGACATAAAAATCCGAAGCTACCATCCGCCAGCCGGCTCTTTCTGCCCGACGTGCGGCACCCCGTACCACCGATTAGCCAAGCTCGCACGGGTGTAGCCGGTATCGCGCATCGAGATTCCGGCGGCATCTGCATCCGACCGAATACCGCCACACGGCGTGCCAACTTGCCAGACCACCGGGGATGGTTACCGGTAAGTGGTCTCAGCGCAGCTGACTGTCCTTGCTGCCGCGCCTGTTGTAGAGACTGTGAACTTCGATTTTCTTGTCGGCTTCGCTCTGGCAGGCGAGACACCGGCGCACGCCGGGCATGGCCTTGCGCCGCGCATCCGGAATCTCTGCGCCGCACGCCTCGCAAAATTCCAGGCCCTTGCCGGCAGGCAGCCGGTCGCGCACGCTTTTCAACGCGTCCTCGATGCTCGCGTCTATCTGCTCCTGCACCGCGCCGTCTTTTGCCCAACCCGTCGCCATGTCACTACCCTAAAGTCTCAAGCGGATGTTTTTCTTATGATACGGCCAAAGATCAACTGGAGTTGAATATTAAGACCTGCAACTGCGGAGATGTTGACCAGGGGCGGGCGAGACCGAATCGTCCGAGCGGGTGGTCAGGACGACGACCCAGGGACGACAACCGCAGCAGGAAACGTGCAGGTTGCCGTGCGGACCACCGAATCAAAATGATGTTCGATTCCGTCCAAGTACAGTTTTTGTTTTAGGGGATGGTGGCCAGGGGCGGAATCGAACCACCGACACGCGGATTTTCAGTCCGCTGCTCTACCAACTGAGCTACCTGGCCTCGTT